>CAZUXH010000043.1:10907-13396 GCA_964624655.1 uncultured Rhodospirillaceae bacterium
ATAAATTGGCTTAATTGAGAAGAACCAAAAAACTCTCTAACAGCCGCTTGAGCTGGCTTCGCATTTATGAGGTCTTGGGGAGTAATATTATCAATTTCACCTGAAGACATCTTCTCCTTAATGGCTCTCTCCATTCTTGCTAAACCAATCCGATATTGATTTTCTAACAATTCCCCTACTGATCGCACTCTTCTATTTCCTAAATGATCAATATCATCCACTTCACCTATGCCATCTCTTAATCCTATTAAAATTTTTAAAACTCCTATAATATCAATACTTCTAAGTTCAGTAACTTGATCACTAATTGCCAGATTTAACCTCGAATTTAATTTTACTCTTCCAACAGCGGATAAATCGTAACGGTCAGATCTCATTTCTTTTACATTTTTAGTTTGAACCCAAAAGGATACAGCCCCTTGCTTTCTCAAAGGAAAAGATAATATAATTCTGCTCCAGTCTTTTTTATTGTCTATTATCCAACTTCCAAAATTTTCCATTAACTCCTTAGTATGCTTCATTACAACTTTTGATTTTAAGCTAGGCTCGGATCTCAATTCAACTTCTTCAACGGAATAAGATGCAGGGGTAAAAAATAAGTCAAAAAATAGTTTTTCAGAGGTTTCTTCAGTAGGAGGTTCTCCCGGTCTCATAATTCTATATATATCTGCAAGAGCTTCGCTTCTAGAATTTGTCTTATCTGCATCAACTAAAGTATTTCTAATATATGGTCCTAATTTATTCGAAACGGATATTACAGAGATTTGATCTATATTTTCTTTCTCTAGTATTTCAAAAACTTTTTCATCTAAAATTTGTCCTGCTTCTAAGAATATTTCTCCAGTTTTAGTATTAATTACATCATTTGCGGAAAATTGCCCAACTAAAGCTTTATTAGGCACAAAAATCTCCTCCGTTCCTGAATTTTTAAATTCTTTAAACTTCCTAGAGGTAAATCTTTCTCCTTCTTCTAAAATTATTTTTCCTCTTTTAGAACATATGGGAAAATCAAATTTTGAATTGACATATTGATTTTCATCAATTTCTGTTAACCAACCATCTTTAAACCTAGTATATTCTATATAATCATAAAAACTTGATAGAATCGATTCTTCGTCTAGACCAAGTGCCCTAAGAACTAGTGTAGCAGGCATTTTTCTTCTTCTATCAATTCTTACAAACAAATTATCTTTGGCATCAAACTCAAGATCAATCCAAGATCCTCTATACGGAATTATTCTGGCACTATACAACAACTTACCAGATGAATGACTTTTCCCTCCATCGTGATCAAAAAATACACCCGGGGATCTATGCATCTGACTTACAACCACCCTTTCAGTACCATTCACAACAAAAGTTCCTTTATCAGTCATTAATGGCATATCGCCCATATACACATCCTGCTCTAATATACTACGAATTGTTTTGGCTTCAGTTTCTTCATCCAAATCATTTATTATTAATCTAAATTTAACCCTCAAAGGAGCAGCAAAAGTTAAACCTCTTTGTCGACATTCTTCTACATCGTATTTCGGCCTATCTAAATTAAAGGATATAAATTCTAGTTCTGATGCCTCTGTAAAATCTTTAATAGGAAAAATAGAATCGAAAACTTGAAAAAGCCCTTGCTTAATAAAATTATTTTTTTCCATATCCAAAGGGGTCGAATTTAAAAATTGTTCGTAAGATTTCTTTTGAACTTCTATTAGATTAGGCATTTTTATTGCTTCTGTAATTTGCCCAAAATACTTTCTTATTCTCTTTTTACCAGTAAGACTTAGTTTAGATGTGATCATGATAACTTGCCTCTATTTCAAATATCCTAATAAAGACCAAACACTTTAAACAACAGGAAACCCTCTCCGATATATATAACATCGAAGCAAGACTTATAATTTAAAAATATAAACCCAAGGAAGAGGTTATCTTCAAATAATTTTCCTATATATTACAGACTGTTAACGGTGCTAGGTTAAAAATAATAATTACAATGGACGGGATTATAACTAAGTAAATCTACATCCGCAAGAAAAAATATAAAAATAATATGGGGATTTTTATTTTAGTTCTACTTTAGCCCCAGCTTCTTCTAATTTTTTCTTAATCTCTTCAGCTTCATCCTTTTTAACTCCTTCTTTTAATCCTTTAGGAGCAGCTTCAACAAGATCTTTTGCCTCTTTTAAACCTAAATTAGTTATTGCCCTAACTTCTTTTATAACATTTATTTTTGAAGCTCCTACTTCTGCCAATACTATATCAAAGCTGTCTTTTTCTTCTTCTGCAGCAGCATCTCCCCCAGGCTGTCCAGCAGCTGCCACCGCTACAGGAGCAGCAGCAGAAACACCCCATTTTTCTTCTAAAAGTTTTGAAAGTTCTGCTGCTTCTATTACAGTTAAACTAGATAAGTCTTCAGCAATCTTTTCTATATCTGCCATTTTTTTTCCTTTCTTATAAAAATAAGCAATATTAGTTTTTAGTTTATTATT
>CAZUXH010000044.1:0-12934 GCA_964624655.1 uncultured Rhodospirillaceae bacterium
CAATCTTATATGTATGTTTTAAGATCCAATGTGGCTCATGGAAAAATAAATTCGATTGATATTAGCGACGCAAAGAATGCAACTGGAGTTATAGGAATATTCATTGGAGATGATCTAGAAAAAGCTGGGATAAAGAAGCTAGAGACTAATTTCCAAGCAAAGAATAAAGATGGGACTGAAATGAATACTCCTAAGCGAGATGCTATTGCTATAGATAAAGTTAGACATGTAGGAGATCCTATAGCAATTGTAATAGCTGAATCTGTTGAATTAGCAAAAAATGCATCAGAAAAGATAATCTTTGATATTGAAGAACTTCCATCTAATACAAATACTTCAAAAGCTTTAGGAGATGATTCACCAAAAATTTGGGAAAATTTACAAAATAATATTTGCTTTGATTGGGATATGGGCGATGAAGAAAAGGTTAATGATGCTTTTTCTAAAGCTGATCAAATAATTAATTTGGATCTAACTAATAATAGAATTGTTCCAAATCCAATGGAAGCAAGAGGTGTTGTAGCTTCTTTTGACCCTGAAAATGAAAAATATGAACTTAGGTGTTCTTCTCAAGGAGTTCACTCTTTGAGAACAAGAATTTCAGAAATTATAGGAATAGAAGAAAATAAACTTAGAGTAATTACCACCGATGTAGGTGGTGGTTTCGGAATGAAAATATTTAATTTTCCTGAATACATATGTGCATTATTTGCTTCGAAAGTAGTAAATAGACCTGTTAAATGGGTAGCAGAAAGAAGTGAATCTTTTTTATCGGATACTCATGGAAGAGACCACGTAACATCAGCTCAACTTGCAATTGACAAAGATGGTGTGTTTTTAGGACTAAAAGTTAATACAATAGCGAATCTAGGAGCTTATTTATCAAATTTTGCAATATTTATTCCAACTCTAGCTGGGACAGCTATGCTTGCAGGCTGCTATAAGACTCCATCTATCTATGTTAATGTAATTGGAGTTTTTACTAATACTCCTGCTATAGATGCTTATAGAGGTGCTGGAAGACCAGAAGCGGCATTTGTAATAGAAAGAATTGTGGATAAAGCTGCAAAAGCAACTGGATTAGGTCCTTTAGAGATTAGAAGAAGAAATTTAATTAAAAGAGAAGATATGCCATATAAAACAGCTCTTAATCATACTTATGATTCTGGCGATTTTGTAAGTAACATGGAAATAGCTGCAAAAAAATCTAATTGGGATTCTTTTGAAGAAAGAAGAAAAAAATCACTAATTAATAATAAATTAAGAGGCATTGGTTTATCTACATACATAGAAGCTTGCTCTGGTGGAGGTCCTGAAGAAGCAACTATTATACTAGAAAAAAATGGTGATGTTATTGTCCACATTGGATCACAATCTAACGGACAAGGGCATGAAACTGCATTCACCCAAATTATATGTGAATTTTTAGACGTAGATCCTGATAAAGTAAAAATAATTCAAGGCGATTCAGATGTAATATCATTTGGTTCTGGAACAGGGGGATCAAGATCTGTTCCCGTTGGTGGAGCTGCTATAAAGGTTGCCTCTGAAGATATAATTTCTAAGTGTAAAGATATAGCTTCCAGCAAGTTTAATGTTGATAAAAGTGAAATTAAATTTGAAGAAGGTATATTTTTAGTGGAGGGAAAAAATTTAAACATTTCTATTGAAGATTTAGTAAAGGAAAGTCCAGAGCCTATAAGTGCTTCGCATCAATGGACTCCTCCAAATTTTACATTTCCAAATGGATGCCATATTTGTGAATTAGAAGTAGAAAAAGATACAGGGAAAGTAGAAATAATAAAATACACTGTAATTGACGATTTTGGTATGGTTATCAACCCTAATCTTTTGGCGGGTCAAGTCCAAGGAGGAATTGCGCAAGGATTAGGGCAAGCTTTACTTGAAGATACCATTTATGATGAAGAAAGCGGTCAACTCTTATCTGGATCTTTTATGGATTATGCTATTCCTAGGGCAGATGATTTAACTAATATAGACATTGATTGGAACATGGTTCCTTGCGAAACTAATATTTTACAAATCAAAGGCGCAGGAGAAGCAGGAGCAATAGGAGCACCACCTGCCATTATTAATGCTTTAGTAGATGCTTTAAAGGAATTTAAAGTGGATCATGTTGAAATGCCAGCTACTGCTCATAAGCTGTGGTCAATAATTAAGAGTAATTAAACAAGTTTTTTTATATTTCAGCTAAATGCCTCTTCCCACTTCCCTTTGGTTGCAGCTCTAGAATATTCTGTTGCTCTACTCTCAAAGAAATTAGCATGCTCCAGTGAATTCAGCATCTCATCCATATAAGGCAAAGGGTTTTTACCAATATTATATATGGGATCTATACCTAATTGATTTAGTCTGCAATCAGCAATATATCTAATATATTTTTTAACATTTTCTGCATCTAAGCCATCAACACCTCCAAGCTCAAAAGCTTTATCAATAAAAGCATCTTCGTGTGCTACTACGGTTGAGCAAGCTTGAGTTAAATCTTGATACAAATCTTGCTTTTTAATTTCAGGGTTTTCCTGCAAAAATGTATGAAAAAGCTTTATTATAGAGTTTGTATGCAAAGTTTCATCTCTTGCTGACCAAGTCACGATCTGGCCCATACCTTTCATTTTATTAAACCTAGGAAAATTTAATAAAATCGCAAAACTAGCAAATAACTGCAAACCTTCAGTAAATGCACCAAACATTGCTAAAGTCTTAGCTATATTTTCATTCGAAGAAGTATTAAAGCGTTGCATATAATCATATTTATCTTTCATTTCTTTTATATGAAGAAATGCCTCATATTCAAGTTCTGGCATTCCTATAGTATCAAGCAAATATGAGTAAGCAGCGATATGAATGGTTTCAGTATTTGAGAATGAAGATAACATCATACATATTTCTGTGGGTTTAAATACCCTCGAATAATGACCCATATAACAATTATTTACTTCTACATCAGCCTGTACAAAAAACCTAAAAATTTGAGTAAGTAAATTACGTTCTTGTTTCGTTAAAGTCTTTTGCCAATCCTTTACATCATCTGCTAATGGAACTTCTTCAGGCAACCAATGTATTCTTTGTTGTTGCAACCATGCATCATAGGCCCACGGATAATGAAACGGCTTATAAACAGGACTTGCAGACAACAAAGACATTTTAAACTCCCCTTAATAAACTTAAAACAGAAAAATCACTGACATGAAAGACACTCTTCATAGTCATTATTATTACTTTCCTGTGACTTAGAATTGTCTTTATTCGACATTTCAGCAACAACATCTGATCGCTGAATGGACATAGATCTAAGGTAATACATACTTTTCACGCCTTTTTTCCAAGCCTGAAAATGAATTTGATGTAGATCTTTTTTATGAACATCTGCAGGTAAGAAAATATTTAGAGATTGGGATTGACAAATATAGGGCGTTCTTTCGGCAGACAAATCAACTAACCAACGCTGATCAATCTCAAATGCTGTTTTGAAAACATCTTTTTCATGATCAGTAAGAAAATCTAGGTGTTGAACAGAACCCTTATTGGTGGCAATTGAAGACCAGGTGTCTTCATTATTTTTTTCCTTTTTCTCGAGTAGAGTTTTCAAATAAGGATTCCTAACATTAAAAGTACCAGAAAGAGTTTTTTGCACAAAAGAATTTGCCACTAAAGGTTCTATCCCTGGAGAAGCTCCTCCACATATAATAGAAATAGATGCCGTAGGTGCTATAGCTAATTTATTTGAAAATCTTTCATCAATTCCAAAATCTGCTGCATCTAAGCAGGCTCCTCTTTCCTTAGAAAGAATTTTAGAAGCATCATCTACTTTTTCCTTAATATATTTAAATATTTTTTTATTCCAAGAAAGAGCTGTCACTGACTCTAGCGGTACATTTTTCTTTTGTAGGAATGTATGAAAACCCATTACCCCAAGCCCTACACTTCTCTCTCGCATAGCACTATATCTGGCTTTCTCCATTGAATCGGGAGCTCTATCTATAAAATCTTGAAGAACATTATCAAGAAATCTCATTATATCCTCTATTATGCCAGGTATTTCTTTCCATTCATCGTACTTCTCTAGGTTTAAAGAAGACAAGCAACATACAGCTGTTCTCTCCTTCCCAAACCTGTCTTTTCCCGTAGGAAGAGTTATCTCGCTGCACAAATTTGACATTTTTACCCTCATACCAGCCAATTTTTGATGTTGAGGTATTTCTGCATTTACCTTATCTATAAATAAAAGATAAGGTTCACCTGTCTCAACTCTAGCAGTTAATATTCTTATCCAAAGATCTCTGGCAGAAATAGTTGCTTGAACTGCACCATCTTTAGGACTTTTTAGAGCCCAGTCTTCATCAAATTCTACTGCCCTCATGAATGCATCTGGAACAACTATTCCATGATGTAGATTAAGGGCTTTTCTATTTGGATCTCCTCCTGTTGGACGGCGAATCTCTATAAATTCTTCTATTTCTGGATGCCATACAGGCAAATAACATGCCGCAGAACCTCTTCTCAAACTTCCCTGACTAATAGCTAAAGTCAAGGAATCCATCACTCGTATAAAAGGCACTACTCCTGAAGTTTTTCCATTTCTACCAACTTTTTCACCTATAGATCTTAAATTTCCCCAGTAAGAGCCTATGCCCCCACCCCTTGATGCCAGCCAAACATTTTCATTCCATAGTTCAACTATACTTTGCAAACTATCTCCTGATTCGTTTAAGAAACAAGAAATAGGTAGCCCTCTATCTGTTCCACCATTGGATAAAACAGGGGTAGAAGGCATAAACCACAACCTTGAAATATAATCATAAATACGTTGTGCATGTGCGGCATCATCAGAAAAATAACTAGCAACTCTGGCGAATAAATTTTGTGGAGTTTCGCCAGGCATCAAATACCTGTCTATCAAAGTAGATTTCCCAAATTCTGTCAAAAGTTTATCTCGTTCAGGGTTAATTTCTACAGCCTGCCCTGATTCTACTTGAACAACATTTAAAATTTCTTTTTCGTTGTCTTGGCTTAATCCTGATTCTAGTCCACTTCCATCCATCAATCTTTTCCCCCGAATAACTACATTTTTAGGAACGCTTGCTTTTTGATCCCAGTAAACTTATCCACAACTGTGGATAATTAAATGTGGATAACCACAACATATAGATACCTATGTATATACTTTGACTAAATATAGGATCTGGTCAACAAGAAATTACAAAGAAAGTTAAATTTTCTTATTTTTTTTAATTTTCTGATAAAATTATCTCACTATATTGAGAACAAATCAAGAACATAATAAAAATCATTATCATTTTTTAATTTTAATTAGTAAATATAAAAATATTTTAATTTAACAAAGACCTAGTAAAATGAAAAAAATAATTTTTTTAAGTTTAATTTATATCATTAGTTTTTCTTATTCACTTTCTGAAGAATTTCAAAATTCTATAGCTATGCATGGAGAAACAAAAAGACCTGATGGTATAAAACGGGATATTCATATAAATCCAAATGCGCCTATGGACAATACTTTAAAACTCTCACAAATTGGTACTTTTAACTCCTTAAACCCATATATTATACATGGAGTTACCCCTCCTGGAATAAAAGGTTTAGTTATTGAATCTCTAATGACTTGGAGCCCTGACGAACCTTTTTCTTTATATCCAGGAATCGCTGAAAAAATTAAGGTAGCAAATAATAGAAATTGGGTAGAATTTCAACTAGATCCAGCTGCAAGGTTTTCCAATGGAAAAAAAATTACTCCAGAAGACATTATTTTTACTTGGAAAACTTTAAAAGAAAAAGGCAGACCACATACAAGATCATATTACTCTTTGGTTAAAAAAGTCATCAAAACAAGTAAAAACATTATTCGTTTTGAATTTAGCGAAGAAAGCAACTATGAAATGCCTTTGATAATTGGTCTAATGCCAGTGCTACCAGAATCCTTTTGGAAAAACAAAACATTTGACGAGACAACTCTAGTTCCCTTAATAGGATCTGGTCCTTATAAAATTAGCAAATTGGAGCCGGGCAATTATATAATTTATGAAAAAAATCTTAAATGGTGGAGGAATAATAGCAAAGACAGCCTAGGTAGATATAATTTTCAATTTATTAGATACGACTTTTATAGAGACATAAATATAGCATTAGAGGCATTTTTATCAAAAGAATATGATATATATATAGAAAATGATGCCGTAAGATGGAATGAAAACCTAGCTAATAATGATAGAATTAATATTAAAACTTTTCAGAAAAAATCTCCTTCAGGAATCGAGGCTATTATATATAATACTAGAAGACAGCCATTAAATGATATCAACGTGAGAAAGGCTCTAAATTTACTTTTTCCTTATGAATTTATAAATAAAGTACTATTCCATGGCATGTTATTGAGAACTTTTGGTCCTTGGGATAATACTGAGCTAGCCACTAAAAATCTGCCAAATGAGACCTCTCTTAAAATCATCACTAAATACCAAGATTTGATAAGTATAGAATCTCTAAAACCAATTAATAATGCTCAAAACGAAAATTTCAGAGAGAAATTTAAAAAGGCCATAAACCTCTTAAATCAATCTGGATGGTCGCTTAAAAATAATTTCATGGTAAATAAAAAAGATGGAAAAAAATTCGAGTTTACAGTTCTTACTAACCAACCACGCATGGAAAGATTACTTCTGGTATGGGCCCAAAAACTAAAGAGAATAGGAATAACTTTAAAAGTAAAAATATCTGATAGTGCTCAATTTCAATTTAGACTCCAAAATTTTGATTACGACGCTATTATATTTAAATACTACATGTCATTATCCCCAGGAAATGAACAAAATATTTATTGGGGAAGCTGGGCAGCAAATCAAAAAGGTTCTAGAAACTATGCGGGTATTAATCATCCTGCCATCGATGAAAGTATAGAAATAATAATAAATTCAAAAAAAAGAGAAACCTTAATAGAAGCTACCCAGACTTTAGATAGACTTTTAAGAGCAGGCAAATGGATGTTGCCTCTTTTTCACGATCCTAAATATAGGATAGCTTTCCAAAAGGATATACGTATACCCGCTACAATTCCCTTGTACGGTTTTAATCCTTGGATAGCATGGCGTCATAAATAACTAAAATTCTTTATAAATAAAAAAAAAAGTTATATATAATGATCTTAACTTGGGAATTATTTTTTGGCTTTTGAAGTAAATATTTTAGGAGAGAAGACTATACTAGTTAATGAGGGTGATTCTATATTAGAATCTGCTCTAGAACAGGGTATAGAATTTCCACATGGCTGCAGATCAGGAAATTGCGGGGCATGCAAAACAAAATTGCTATCTGGAAAAGTTGACATGATGCCATATTCTGAATTTGCAATAGAAGAACAAGAATTGAAAAATAATTTTATTTTGGCTTGTCGCGCATTACCTCAAAATAATTGCAAAATAGAAATAGCAAATAATTCGGAAAAGAAAGTTCGCCAAGACATTAAACAAATTAAATTTAGAGCCCTTGATATAAATAAGGTTACTGAAGAGATTATTTCCTTGAGATTAGAAAATACTTCTGATGAACAGTTTAATTTTTTAGCTGGTCAATATGCAGAGCTACAATTTGATTCTTTAGAACCTAGACAATTTTCTATGGCAAACTGCCCTTCTGATAAAAATCTAGAATTTCATATAAAAAAACAACCAGATGGAAAAGTTTCTGATTATATTTTCAATAAATTAAAACCAGGGGAAGAATTATTTATTAAAGGCCCTTATGGAGATTCATATTTGAGAGATAATCATAGAGGACCAATTTTAGGAGTTGCGGGGGGAACTGGTTTAGCACCTATTTTATCTATATCTCTTTCATCCTACAAAAAGAAAATGAAACAACCTATTTACATATACATAGGAGCAAAAAAAGAGGAAGAATTTTATTATTTGGAAAAGTTTATAAAAATTAAAAACAAAAATCCTAACTTTAGCTTTTTCCCAATAATATCAGATCAAAAATCCAGCAAAAAATATAGAACCGGACTTGTTACAGATGCGGTAATGGAAGATATAGAAGATTTTGATGGCTTTAAGGTTTATTTAGCAGGTCCTCCTCCTATGGTAGAAGCAGCAGAAAATCTTTTTCCTAATTTAGGTTTAGATAATAAAGATATTCATGCCGATGCTTTTTATACTTCGTATGAAGAAGAGGGAAAAAATGGTTAGAAAATTACTTGAAAATAGAGTCGCAATAATCTCCGGAGGTGCTAGAGGAATCGGAAAAGCAATATCAATCAGTCTAGCCAAACAAGGGTGTAATATTATCATAATTGATCCTGGGTATTCTATAGACGGAAAAAAGATTGAAAACAAAAATATATCTAACGAAACAGCAGAAAAAATTTCCTATGAATACAGAGTTAATGCTAAATCTTATCCAACGGATATCACTCGATATCAAGAAGTAAAAAATATATTCCAAGAAACCAAAGAATCCTTTGGAACTATAGACATAATTGTAAACAATGCTGCCGTTTTAAGAGACAGTTTCATATTTAAATTAGAAGAAAAAAATTGGAAAAAAGTAATTGAAACAAATCTTTCAGGTTCATTTAACCTTATTTCTTGTGGCAGCAAAATCATGAGAGAACATAAAAAAGCAAATGAAGAATATAGTGCCGGTAGAATTTTAAATATTATTTCCTCATCCGGAATATGGGGAAATTATGGTCAAGCTGCATATGCTTCTGCAAAAGCAGGATTAATCGCACTGACAAAAGTTACGGCTCTAGATTTAAGGAGATCACAAATTCAATGTAATGCTATAGCTCCTTTTGGTTCTACAAGGGTTACTGAATCTATCATTCCACAAAATGCAGAACAAAAAAAATACAAAGATACTGCTTTAAAGATAAAATCTAGTTACGTGGGTGAATTAGCTAGTGTACTCGCTGGAGATTCTGGAAAAAATATAACTGGACAAATTTTTGGTGTGCGAGGTAAAGAAGTCTTTATTTTCAATAATGCTAATCCTGTGTATACTCACACCCGTGATAGTGATAACATAAATGATCTCGAGAAAGAAATTAAAGATAATTTTACGAGGCACTTAGATCCTCTAAAAACAGATTTAGAAGTTTTTTCTTCAGACCCCATATTATAAGGTTTTTACTATGAAAGAAAAATTTGATCCACCAATAGTAAGCACTTGTGAAGAATTGGAAAATTATCCAAATGAATACAAAGAAGCTATTGTTAAATTAGTAAGAAGTCATGCAGTAAATGAACTTTATGGAGCGCGGGTTTTTGATGAACCTGCAATTTCACTTGCCCCAACCCCCTATGCCAAATGGCTAACCTGCAGGGTAGCTATGGAAGAATATGGACATCATGTCAGGTTTAAAGAACTTGGAGAAAAGCTGAATATTTCTGTAAAAGATATGACTCCTGAAGGAAAAAAACCCTTAAGTATTTTTGAATTTCCCTTAAAATCTTGGGAAGAATTTTGTGTTATAAAACTATTAGCTGATTTAGCTGAAATACTCCAAGTACAAGACCTACTGGAATGCTCCTTTTTACCCTTAAAAAATTTGGCAAAAATGACAATGCCTGAAGAAAAATTTCATGCAAAATTTGGAGAAGATTTCACCACAGAAATCATCAAAAATAAAGAAGGAAAAATACTAATACAAGATGCAATTAACCGCTATTATCCAATGCTACCTGCATTTTTTGGAAAACCAAATTCTAAAAACAATGAAATTTATAGAAAATGGGGAATAAAGAAGAGAAAAAATGAAGAAATGCTTAAGGATTACCTAAACATTACCCATAAGCTAGTGGTAGAAAAACTCTCTCTTCAGCTACCTTCAATTCATTAACAAACTATAATTATGAGAAGCAAAAATATAAAAATGAATTTTAGAAACAACTTTTATAAGAGTATTGGCGAATCCAATTTAGCACCCTTATGGGAAGTTTTAGCAGATTTAGTTACACCTTCTCCTAAAACTAAAGCTATTCCTCATCTTTGGGCTTGGGAGGAAATTAAAAATCATGTTCTAGCGTCAGGAGAAGTAATTACTGCAGAAGAAGCTGAAAGGCGAGTACTTATCTTAGAAAACCCTGGAATGAAAGGTGAAAGTAAAATTACTGACAGTCTTTACGCAGGACTTCAACTAATACTTCCTGGGGAAGTAGCACCTAGCCATAGGCATACTCAATCAGCGTTGAGATTTGTAATGCATGGCGATGGTGCTTATACATCAGTAGATGGAGAAAAAACTACAATGCATCCTGGTGATTTTGTTATAACTCCTTCTTGGACCTGGCATGATCATGGGAATGAATCCGACAAGCCCATGATATGGTTAGATGGATTGGATATACCAATTGTTAAACAATTAGGTTCTAGCTTTTCTGAAAAACTTAAACAGAAAAAACAAACAATAAGCAAACCAGAGGGGGATTCTTTAGCACGCTATGGCTCTGGATTGCTGCCAATAAATTCTGAGTCCCTCAATAAAACTTCACCAATATTTTCTTATCCATACATTAGAACTCGCGAAGCTCTTGAAAAAATGAAAAACACAAAAAAATGGAATGAATATTGTGGTATAAGACTGAAATACACGAATCCCCTTAATGGCGGACACGCTATACCTACAATGGCTACTTTTATTCAACTTCTTCCTAAAAAATTTAATGGAAAATACTATAGAAGTACAGACGGAATAGTTTTTTGTGCAGTAGAAGGCAAAGGTTCTACAATGATAGAAAATAATGAATATCTGTGGAGTCAAGGAGATATATTTGTTATTCCTAGTTGGTCAAAATATAAACATATAACTAATCAGGAATCTGTTTTATTTTCTTTCTCTGATAGACCAATACAAGAAATGTTGGGCCTTTTCAGAGAAGAGTTTATCAAATAAATAAAATATTTATGGAAAACTTTTTAGAAAACACCTTTAACAATTTTAATCAATCTATAATGGAAATAGATTGGTATTCTAATATAGGAAACTTAAACACTAATAATAATTTAATACTTATTAATGACTATCTTTGCTCTATAAATAAAAATGCTAATATAAGCTTCATAAAAAATTGGCAAGAAGCCGCTGTATTAATTAATAGTAAAAATTTTGATAATGATATATGGGAAAAGGAAGAAAAAGAACAAAAACATCTCTATAAAAAAATTATTAAAAATAATTCAGAGGTTGACTTAATTAAACATTTATCAATCATTGCTCAAAATTCTTATAAAATAGTCAATAGATCTTTAGATAACATTTCTAAGAAAAATAAAATAAATGATCAATATTTCTTCAAAGTCGCTGGAGGAGCAGTCGGTTTGATATGTCATCAAAAAATACTGGCATTATTCGGAGAAGCTGAAAAAAACCACATGTTCAATACTAAATTTAAAATTTTTTCAATAGGCAATTGGCCACTGACTTTACACAAAAATAAAATTAGTATTTTTTGATTTTTAAAGGGAAAAAATATGAAAAAAATTAAAAATATATATATTAGAACTGTAAATTGGGGGGATTGTGATCCTGCTGGCATTGTGTTCTATCCAAATTTTTATAAATGGATGGATGAGGCTCACTGGTTGTTTTTTGAACAAATTGGACTATCTATAGTAAATTTAAAAAAAAAATATAAAATTGTCGGCTTACCTTTAATAAAAACCAGTGCAATTTACTACATACCATGTAAACAAGGGGATCAATTAGAAATAGAAATAAGACTAATAGAATTAAAAAACTCTAGCCTTAAGCTTCAACATATTATAAAAAAGAATAAAAAAGTGGCCTCTATTGGATTTGAATCAAGAGTTTGGGCCAAAAAAGAAGGTGATATAGTGGCACCAGAACAAATCCCATCTGCTGTAAGAAATAAGTTAATAAATTTTGTAAAAGATGAAGAAATAATATGAAATCAAATATAAAAATAAATAAGCAAAGGCTTATAGATAGCATTGAGGAAATGGCAAAAATAGGAAAAACTCCTAAAGGTGGAGTCAATCGTCAGGCTTTGACTGATTTAGATAAAATAAGCAGGGATCTTTTCATAAACTGGTGTAAGAAAGAAAATCTTCAAATTACAATCGATAAAATGGGTAATATATTTGCTAGAAGAAGCGGTAAAAATAATAAACTTCCTCCTATAATGAGCGGAAGCCACCTTGATACTCAACCAACTGGCGGAAAATATGACGGTGCTCTGGGGGTTCTTTCTGCTTTAGAAGTAATTCGAAGCTTAAACGATATAAATTACATTACTGAAGCTCCATTGGAAATTGTGATGTGGACCAATGAAGAAGGTTGCAGGTTTCCTCCTTCAATGACCGGTTCTGCCGTTTTTTCTGGACAGTATAGTTTAAACAAAGCACTAGCGATTAAAGATCCTGAAGGAAATACTCTTGGTAAAGAACTAACAAGAATAAAATATGACGGAAAAACAAGTTGTAAACCTAGAAAAATTGGTGCTTTTCTTGAAACCCATATAGAGCAAGGACCAATTTTAGAAATGGAAAAAAAGACAATCGGAGTAGTTTCGGGAGCACAAGCACAACGATGGTACGAAGTAAATATAAAAGGCATGGAAGCCCATGCAGGCCCTACTCCTATGAATAGGAGAAAAGATGCATTAGTTGGGGCCTCAAAAATAGTCTTGCTGGTTAATCAGATTGGCAATAGATTTCAACCTGGCGGATGCGCTACGTCTGGAGTTCTAAATATTAAATCTCCTTCAAGAAACGTAATACCAGGAGAATGTTTTTTAACAATAGATTTCAGACATCCCAGTGATTTTAAACTTAAAAAAATGGATGAAAAATTAAGAATTGAGATTAAAAATATTTCTAAAAACTATAATTTGAAAATTAATATAAAACAGATTTTAAAACTTTCAGCGATTTCTTT
>CAZUXH010000045.1:0-11628 GCA_964624655.1 uncultured Rhodospirillaceae bacterium
TAAATGGCTCCGCGGGTAAGATTCGAACTTACGACCGATCGGTTAACAGCCGATTGCTCTACCACTGAGCTACCGCGGAACGCTTAACTTCTATAACAATAGAAAAGTAATTTAACAAGTTTTAATAAAAAATAAATAAAATTCTACTTTATGATTATTAATTTATAAATCATATTAAGTAATTGAAATAATAGGGGATGTATAATGCAGTTAAACTTCATTTAATTTAATTTAAGAAATACCATTTCTTTAATTTTATTAATTGCTTCATTTGTTCTTCTGTTTTTTGGCGTCACTGAACCAATGTTAACTATGAAGGCAGAATTAATGGGTAGGGAATTATTTAATTATAAAAGGTCAATTTTGGAAGCAGTAAAAGATTTATATGAAGGTGGAAATTACTTAGTTTCATTTTTGATTCTATTGTTCAGCATAATGATTCCAGTATTTAAAGGCATTATAATCTTGTGGGTTTTCGGTTTTGGTAATAACCAACAAAAAAGAGTAGCTCATGGTTTCGTGTTTAGGATAGGTAGATGGTCAATGGCTGATGTTTTTGCCGTAGGCGTTTTTATAGCTTATTTGGGCGGAGTGGCAATGGAAAGTTTAGATGCTATCTTGGAACCAGGATTTTATTATTTTACAGCTTACTGTATTGTTTCACTTTTATCATTACAGGCAGCTTCACATATTGAAGATTAATTATTTTCTTTGGATGAAGTCATTCTTTTTTGATTGATCTTTCCCACTCATTAGAAAAAGAGTTCTTTCGGAGTGATCAATCATATTTTCCTGACCTATTTTCTTTGCCAATTCTCTATCATAATAAGAGGTTGTTGGCATGAAACGCATTGTCATGCCTCTTCTAGGCTTATCAGATTTATTTTCTTTTGAACCATGAACTAAAAAAACATCATGCAGAGACATTTGGCCAGGCTCTAAACATAATTTAAAAGCGTTTGAAGGATCAATATCCTCATTTAGCTCCTGGTTAAGATTATATCTTGGATCATTATTAGTTTGATGAGATAATGTTGTTTTTGTTTTGTGAGAGCCAGGAATGAATTCTAAGCAACCATTCTCCTCGTTAGCCTCATCCACTGCTATCCAAACTGTTGAGGTTGCTATTGGTCTAATTGGCCAATACTGACCATCTTGATGCCAAGGAGTGGCTTTTCCATCAACAGCGGGTTTTGCAAAAAAACTTGAGTTCCATAGAGCGATATCAGGGCCTATTACTTGAGATACGCATTCTAAAATATTTTTATCTCTTGCATATTTCAAAAAATTAAGATCATAAGCTAGTATCTTAGGACAATAGTCGGTATATTCAGGGTGTTTTTCGATAAGATGTTTATGGGCATTTTTAATATCATTTAAATCATTTTTTGAGAGTCTATAGTCCATGATGGTAAATCCATTTTCATGGTATTCATCAACTTGTTTTTCAGAAAGCATATTTTATCCTTTATTTAATATCTAAAAATACAAAATAATTACGAATTAGTCCACAGTCATTGGCAAGTTGTCGTCTTTTGCCCATTCATTGAGTGAAGCATCATAAATTGTAATATTTTTATAGTTTAATGCAGTTAACACAAACGCTATATTTGTAGCAGATATTCCACCTCCACAATATACAATTACTTTATCTTTATTTAATACATTATGTTTTTCAAATATTTCTTTTAGCTCTGCAAGTGGTTTATATAAATAAGTGCTTTTATTGATTAGATCTAGACTAGGAATATTTATACTATTTATAATATGACCGGGTCTGCCATAGTCAACTTTGTCAGTCCCATTATGAAGAGTTTTTCTTAAAGCATTGATAATTATACTATTTTTATTGTTCATATTATCTAATACCTCTTCTTTAGTACAAAAGTATTCTTCTTGAAATTTTCCAGTAAATTTACTTTTTGAGTATTGGATAGATGCATCAGTTAAAGGTTTATTTTCTGATTTCCATTTATCAAATCCACCATTTAAAATTGACACATTATGAAAATTGACGGATTTTAACATCCACCAAACCCTAGTTGCCCAGTGTATATTATCTCTGCTGTAAAGTATAACATGTGTATCATCAGATATGCCTTTATTAGACATAACTTCATTAAATACATTTATATCTGGCATCATGAATGGTACAGGTGAGTCTTTTATAGATATTTCTATTATATCTAAAAAATCAGAATTTGGTATATGTTCAAGATCATAATCTGATTTTCCCGAAACTATTTCATAAATTTTGTTAGGATGGGGTTTAAGTAATACTGTACAATCAAATATTCTTAACTTTGGATCAGAATAATTCTCTTCTAACCAATCAGTGGAAACTAACATTGTATTTTCATTAATAAGATTCATTTTTAAATATGCCTTTTAATTATGAAATTATGAAAAAATATTATATTATATTCCTCTTATTTAAAAAAGTTTAATTATTATTAAAGGGAGATATTAATGAAATTAGAGGGAAAAGTTGCGCTAGTTACAGGAGGAGGTACTGGTATTGGTAAAGCGATTGCTAAGTCTTTACTTGAAGAAGGTTGTAAAGTGATAATAGTGGGAAGAAGGAAAGAAAAATTAGATGAAGCAGCTTCGGAATTAGGCGGAAATATAAATACTATGGTATGTGATGTTACTGAAGAAGAACAAGTTGGAAATATTTTTAGCCAAATTTCATCAGAGTATGGTCGCTTAGATATCCTTATTAACAATGCTGGTATGGCGGCAAAAGCAAAAGCGCATGAACTAAAATACAATACCTGGAAAAAAGTAATTAATGTTAATTTAAATGGAGCGTTTTTATGTTCTAGAGAGGCTATGAAATTGATGATTGGTCAGAATGCAGGACGTATTTTAAATATAGGCAGCATCTCTGGTCAGATGTCTAGACCTGAAAATGCACCTTATACTGCAAGCAAATTTGGCTTGGAAGGATTAACTAGAGCTTTAGCCTTGGACGGCAGAGATCACGGTATTGCAGTAAGTATTTTGCATCCTGGAAATGTAGGTACTGATATATGGAAGGGAAGAGAAGAAATTGCTGAAAAAGAAGGACTTGTGCCTTTAGAAGATATTGGAAAATTAGCAATTACTATGCTTTCCATGTCTCCAAATGTTAATATTCTAGGATCTGTTATACTTCCTATTACTCAACCTTATCTTGGAAGAGGTTAAAAGTGTCAGAAATAGATCAAGTACAAAATATAATTAAGCATAGAGGAAGTAATTCCTTAATTCCTGATTTTCTTCCAGAAAATCTTCCAGAAAGTGTAGATGATGCCTATAAAATTCAAAAAAAAGTTATTGAAAGTTTTGGTATGAACCAGATTGGTTGGAAAGTGGGTTGCACTACAGAGATGGCACAAAAATTTTCCGGAATGACAGAGCCCTTTTCTGGAGCCATGTTTTCAGAGACAACTTTTGAAAGCCCTAATATCGAATTGAACATTTACAATAATAAGCCAATCATAGAACCAGAGCTTTGCTTTGAGATAAAAGAAGATATAAATGATAAGAATATTACTTATGACGAACACAACATAGTGCAATTTGTGAAATCTATTTTTCCTGTAATAGAAATTGTGGACGCTAGATATAATAAGGGTTGGGATATAAAAGCCTTAGAAACTATATCTGATAATGGCGTTCACTGTTGTTTAATAAAGGGTAGGGAGTTACTCGACTGGAAAAGTTATAATAGGTTAACTTCTGAAATGAAACTTTATGTGGAAGGTGAATATGTTTGTGGAGGGAAAGGTAGTAATGTTTTAGGTGATCCACTTCGGTCTTTGTCTTGGCTTGCTAACTCTTTGCTAAAAAGAGATCAATTCATAAAGGCAGGAGATATAGTGACTACTGGCAACACGTGTGATAAGCCAATTTTTGCAGAGAAAAATAAAACTATTCTTGCTTATTTTAATGGGTTAGGTGAGGTAGTAATAAAGTTTGTTTAATTTCCTTTAAAATTTGGTTTGCTTTTTGTCTTAAAGGCATTAACTCCTTCTTTGGCATCATTAGTTTTAGATAAAATTGCTTGTACTTCATCGAATTCCATTACAGCTGCATCTTTGCCTTCTTCTAAAGCTTTTCGAGAATTTCTTATAGTTTCTTTAACAGCAAGAGGAGCGGCAGCTACTATATTTTGAGCTAATTCTTTAGCTCTAGAAAAAACCTGATTAGGATGGACTACTTCTTGAACTAATTTCATACGAAGGGCTTCCTCACTATTAAATTCTATACCTGTTAATAAATATTTCATAGCGTCGCCCCAGCCAGCTCTTTCAACAAATCTAATAGTTGCCCCTCCTGTTGGCATAATCCCTCTAAGCACTTCTAATTGCGAAAATCTGCAATTATTTCCAGCTATTGTTATATCTGAAGATAGCATTAGCTCTACACCATAAGTAAAAGTTATTCCTCTTACCGCACATATAACAGGTTTTGTCCTTATCATGCCTCTAAGGCTTAATGGGTCTATTAATTTACTGGGGCGAAAAAACTCTCTATCACCTGATTGCATTAAAGGGGCTATTTTGGGCAAATCTATTCCTGCAGTAAAATGAGGACCATGAGAGAAGACTATAGCACAATATGCCTCATCATTTTTTTCATACTCTGTATAAGCTTGTGCCATTTCTCTAAACATTTCGGGAGTGAATCCATTTAATTTTTTTGGTCTATCAATTCCTATATAAAAAATATTTTCAGAAAAGCTTCTTGTAATTCTTCCTATTTCAGAATCTACATCTGGTGAAGGAGGGATTGGAGTTTCGTCTGCGGTCATTTTTATACCTCAATTTTCTCTAAGGGATCATTTACCCCTTTTGGTAAAGCTTTTATAAAAGCTTCTCTAGTTTTAATATTTTTATAATAATTTTCTACATTTTTAAATTCTTCAATATTGACAAACATGCTTCCCATATGAATGCTATATCCAACTGAAGTATCTACTGCGGAAAAACCTGATTTGAGCAAGTAATCTCTCCCTTCTAGATGATTATCTAATACTTCCAAAGACTTTTCTAATCTTCTGGACTCGAGCTTTATAACTACAGGAGATCTTAATTCTTCGGCAATAATAATATTTTGTTGAACCAAAGAAGCTCCATGTACTGCTACGGTTTCGGCATAGTGCAGCCATTGTAACCATTCATTATGTTCTTCATGCTTAAGACTTCTACCTAGCTTATCGTCTTTATCAAACACTTCACATAAATATTGGCAAATAGCACCAGATTCATACAATTTTATATCATTGTGTTCTAAGCAAGGCACTCTTCCTAAAGGATGAACAGCTAAATACTCAGGAGATCGAGTATATTTTTGGTCAAAAGGCATTTCTACTAATTTGAACTCAATATCCAACTCATAGAGCAACCACAATGATCGCATTGATCGAGCATTAGGACAGTGATATAATTTTAACATATAATAATCTCTTTTCTATTCTATACCTCTTATAATTCCTCTATAGGCAGTTGTTCCGTACGTATCAAAAGATAGTAATCCAGCTTTTGCTAGTGGTAAATTAGACAATTTATTTTTAGCTTCTTCCTCATTTTCTGCTTCTACAACTATTAAGGCACCTTTCCCATCAGTTCTGCTATATATTTCTCTAACAAATCCTTCTTTATACAGTTTTAAAGCATAATCAGCTTCTGGATCCATAAGTGGGGCAAATTCTTCAGCGGGTTTGTCCTGGTTTCTTGTTGCAACTACAAAAATTTTCATGTTTTTTCTCCTATTGTTGGTTTTTATTATATAAGTTTAATTTGTCTGAAAGATCAATGAAATTTGATGAAGAAATATCTATATCTTTATCTGCCTCTAAATCAAAATCCTGATTAGGCCCATACTCTGTTGCTCTTAACACAAAAGCTGTTTTCAATCCATATTGTTTTGCTGCTAATAAATCATTGTTATGAGCAGCAACAAGCATTACTTCTTCTTTTTTAAGATTTAGCTTTTTAACAGCTCCTAGGTATGTTTCTGGATCAGGTTTATAATGCATAAATGTTTCAGCTGAAAATATATTATCCCACGGTAAATTACTGTAATTAGCCATATTACTTAATAAGTTTGTTCCTCCATTAGATAATGTGGAAATAGAAAAACTTTGTTTCAATAATTTTAGCCCTTGTACACTATCAGGCCACGGATCTAGTCTATGCCAAGCTTTATTTAAATGATCAATATCCTTTTCAGAGAGTCCATGTATTTCTAAATCTTTTAAAATTGATATAAGTGATTCTTTATGGAGCGTATCAAGGATAACCCAATCCCTTTTTCCATTTCTTACTTCATCCATAGAAGGAGCATATTTTTGCCTCCACATGTCCGTTAGTTTTTCCCAGTTGCCAGGAATACCTGTTTTTTTTTCTAATTTATTACATTCCGATATAACTGAGCTTCTCCAATCTACGACAGTTCCAAATACGTCAAATAGAAGTGCTTTAATCATTTTACCATTCCTTCTTAATTAAGATTATAATTTTTTATAAAATATAATGAATTCAGAATTAATATCTTTAGCTATTGATAACAATTTTTTTTCAGAATCTGTGTATAAATTATTTCGACATAAATTCGCAAATTTATCGGTGGCTGAAGAGATGAGTTGATATATAGATGTCTCCTCATTTTTAGATATATAATATTTAATAGCTTTGTTTAATCCTATTTCTGGTGCTGGCATAGGTCTTTCTACAACAACGTTAGGGTCAAGGGCATGACAAGTGTGTTTTAAATGTCTTATTACATTTTCAAATACTTTAGGATGAGCAATAGCATATCCGCTATGTTCTTTAATAATAAAAACCATTTCTTTTATAAAGGATTCTATTTTTTGATTATTAGTTAATTGCAACTCTTCAGATTCAGCATCTATTGTATAATTTATTGAAATAAATATTATAAATATAATAAATAGACGGTTCATAAATTTTATCTCTTTAGGAAATTAATTTGTCTAAATATTTATGAAAATGTTGCAACCCGGGTTCATTTTTTCCAAAAATCAATTTTCTTTGTTTGTCAGCATAAAAACCTTTTTGAACATTTTCTCCCAAAGGAAAGTCTTCTTGTTCAACAACATCTTTTAATAATTGAAAATTGTTTTCCCAATGTCTTGTTTCGCTTTTAGTTTTAAAAGGTGATTTAGTAAAAAGGGATACACTAACCCAGCTTTTGTTTACTGAATCACCAGGTAGTATATGCCATAATTCGATGTGTTCACCATGATCTACAAATATTGTATTAGGAAAAATAACTTTAAGATTTAAAATGTGATTTTCAATATTATCAATCTTTAAAATATCATTTTTGATTTCATTAAGAGACTGTCTAGCTCCTATTATTCGCATATGTCTTCCATATTTATCAAATAAACATGTATCTCCCTTAATTATATCGGATAAAGTTTCAGGATGAAGATGAGTTATATGATATAGTTCTAGAAAGGTGTCTACTGCCAATTTCCAGTTGATTTCTGGTTTCATTATACCAGTTTTATAATGATGATAGTTGCTTAAATCATAATGATCCATTATAGGATGCAATTCTTCAAAATATTTTTTAGATTCTTTTTCAGCAGTTTTGGTTAGCAAGATCCATAAAAATCCAAATTTCTCAATAATATATATTTTTTTAAGATTACATTTTTCTTTTTTAATTCCATCAAAAGATTCTTCTCTGGGCCTTGATATAAGTTTACCTTTAAGAGAGTAAGTCCAAGAGTGATAGGGGCATTTAAAAGCTTTTCTAGTATTTCCATTCCCATCAGCTAGCTTAGCTCCTCTGTGGCTACATATATTAAGGTAGGCATTTATTTTCATATCTTCACCTCTTGTTAATAATACGGGATAATCAACAATATCAATTGTATACCAATCTCCAATATTAGGAATGAGAGATGAGGCCCCAATGCAAATTGGATTGTTCTTAAATAAAATTTCTTTTTCTCTAATAAATCTTTTGGGATCAATATATTGTACAACAGGGTTTCTATATAAAGTATTTGCACAATCAGTTTTTTTATTTAAAAACAAATTATGTAATCTTTTTTTTATTTCTAGTTGTGATTCCATGTAATATTCTTCTAATTTATTTTAAATTTTATTGTCTATATGTTTCTAACATTATTATACTAATATTTTAATTATTTTTTTATGGAGAACTGATTATGACTGACACTAGACCTGTTTGTATGATTACTGGAGTAGGAGAGGGTATAGGAGGACATGCTGCTAAAAGATTTGCTAAAAGTGGTTATAGAATAGCTATGTTAGCGAGATCAGTTGAAAGGCTTGAAAGGCTTGAAAAAGAACTAGATGGTTCTAAGGGATATGAATGTGATGTGTCAGATTTAGATTCCTTAGTAAAAATTTGTAAAAAAATTAAAAATGAAATGGGAGCTCCACAAGTATTAATTCATAATGCTGTTAAAGGAAATTTTGAGACTCTTTTAAATGGAGATTCCCAATGGTTAGAAGAAAACTTTAGAACAAATACAACTTCCCTTCTTTACATAGCCAAAGAAATAATTCCTGATATGTTAAAAGAGAGCAAAGGGGTGATAATAGTAACCGGAAACACCGCAGCTAAAAGAGGAATAGCAAATACTCCTTATTTTTCTCCAACAAAAGCTGCTCAAAGAATACTTGCTCAATCCATGGCTAGAGACTTTGGTCCAAAGGGAATTCATGTAGCATATGTTATAATAGATGCTTCAGTAAATACACCTTGGACTAGAGATAGATATGAAGGAGAGAAAAACAAACCAGATGTAGTCTTTGCACAGCCTAAAGACATAGCTGAAGAAATTTTTCATGTGGCTCATCAAGAAAGATCAGCTTGGTCTTTTGATGTAGAGTTAAGACCAGATATTGAGAAATGGTAATTTTTAATCCATATTTTATTTTTTTCGTATCTCTTGCATGGAGATATTATGACAAATTCAAAAGATATTGTTTTATTAATTTTATATGGTTTAGCTTGCATATTAGCTTTTTTATTGGGTGCTTATTTAATCTAAATTGTATGTGTATGGTTTAATGAATAATAAAAAAAATGTTGGAATTTTAATTTTTGATGATGTGGATATCCTTGATTTTAGTGGTCCCTATGAAGTTTTTCATAGGACTAGGACGTCTGCTGGAATTCAGAGTAGATTAAGTATAAAAACAGCTCCTTTTCGAGTATTTACTGTAGCTAAAAAATTAGAAAATATTTCAGTATCAGGAGGGTTAAAAATTAAACCTGATTTTAATTTTAAAGATAGTCCTAAAATTGATATTCTTCTTATACCTGGGGGTATGGGGACTAGAAAACTTTTAAACTGTAAAGTAACAATTAAGTGGATAAAAGAGCATTCTAAAAAGACTTCATGGTTGACCTCTGTTTGTACTGGTTCTCTATTATTGGCCAAGGCCGAAGTATTAAATAATAGAAAAGCAACTACTCATTGGGGAGCATTAGGTTTATTAAAAGAAATTAGCCCTTCAACTAAAGTTATAAAAAATAAAAGAGTTGTTAATGATGGAATAATAACTGCAGCAGGAGTTTCTTCTGGTATTGATATGGCTTTTAATTTGGTAGAAATTTTATATGGAAAAAAAGTAGTTTCTGATACCGCTAAATATATTGAATATAATAGATCTAAAAAAATAGTAGTTAATTAGGTATAATATTTTTACCCTGCATATTTTTCATAAGTCTCTTTGCTATTGCCCATCTATGAACTTCTGAAGGACCATCATAAATTCTAAAAGGTCTTATTTCTCTGAATAGTCGTTCTACAATTGTATCATCCGTAATTCCCATTCCTCCAAGTGTTTGCATTGCTTTATCAACTATTCTAAAAGCTGCTTCAGAACAGAAAATTTTTGACATACTAGATTCATTTCTAGCTTCTTGTCCTTGGTCTAGAAGCCAGGCGGTGTGATAGATAAATATTCTACTTAAATGTATGTCTATTTCATTGTCAGATAATTGAAAGGCAAGACCTCCATGATCTCCTATTTTTTTTCCAAATGCATATCTTTTAGATGCGTATGAGGAAGCAATATCATGTGCCCTTTGCGCAGCTCCTAGCCACCTCATGCAGTGAGTAAGTCTTGCTGGAGCTAGTCTAACTTGAGCATATTTATAACCTTCTCCTACTTTACCTAAAACTTGATCTTCTGTTACTTGAAGGTTTTTAAATTGGATTTGACAGTGTCCTCCTGCGAAAGAAGATTCCATGGAATTTTGAGTTCTAAGTTTTATAATAGAGGGATTTAAATTATTTACTAAAAACATAGTAGCACCTTTGCCTCTCTCAATTTTCTCAGAAGTCTTTGCCATAATAATATTAAGTTTTGCTCCATTAAATCCTGTAATAAACCACTTTTCTCCATTAATTAACCAACCTTTTTTATTTTTAGTAGCCGTGGTTTGCAACATAGTAGGATCTGATCCAGCACCTGGAGAAGGTTCTGTCATAGAGAAACAAGATCTTATTTCTGCATTGGCTAGTGGTTTTAGCCATTTTTCTTTTTGATCTTTATTTGCAACCACTTCTAAAAGATGCATATTTCCTTCATCAGGTGCAGAACAATTCATTGCTTGTGGACCTAAAAGAGAATATCCTGATGCTTCAAATACAACAGCCATTCCTCTCATATCCAATCCTAGACCTCCCCATTCTTTTCCAACGCTAGGAGATAAAAGTCCGACTTTTTTTGCTTTTTGATTAAGTTCTTTCCTAAGTTCATCATGAGGACCATGAGAATCTTGTCTTTTATCTTTTTCCATGGGAATTATTGAGTTTAAAATAAATTTCTGGGTAGTTTCTTTCAATTTTTCAATATTTTCAGGGATCTCAAAATCTATCATAGTCTTTTCTTTCTATGTTTAAATATGTTTTTCTTTACGTGCAATAAGGAGGCCTCTTTCAAATGATGCTTCTGCAATTACACCAAAATATTTATATTTTTTATCATTTACAGTTCCACGCAGAAATTGAGCGTAGAGTTGTTGAAATACTACTCCTAGTTTAAGTAATGATAAAGCATATATCCAATTAAAATCTTGTATATCTTTTCCAGATAATTTTGAATAAAGATTTAGAGCTTGTTTTCTATTTAAAAACCCATTTTGCATAGATGGCATTTGCTTGAGGAGTTTCATTGAATCATTGTCATTTTTTTCTGTCCAATATGATAATAAAGTGGCTAAATCATAAAGTGGATGTCCTCTGGTAGCTTGATCCCAATCTAGTATAGCTGAAGGTTCCGGTTGATTATTATATTTGGAAGTTCTAACCATAATATTATCTAGTTTAAAATCGTTATGGAGTATTACGTGATCATTTTCATTTGGTGATTTATCGTTTTTTAAAAAATTATATAATTCCTTCATAATTTTTGTAGGTTCATTGTTTTGCGCAATACAACCTCTCAAATACCAACCTTCTAATTGTCTATCTAAAAAACCTTCAGGTTTACCCAAATTTTCTAAACCTATTGATTTAGTATCAATACTATGAATATCAACTAATAATTTTATAAGAATTTTGCTTAAATATTTTGCTGTTTTTGGATTATTCCATTTATTTGGCAAAGTATCTCCATCTAT
>CAZUXH010000045.1:11728-12870 GCA_964624655.1 uncultured Rhodospirillaceae bacterium
AGATCGAGATTAAAGGATCTTTCTTCTAACCAACTTTTTAATTTTTTCCAATTAAGTTCTTTATTTCTCATACAGATCTTCTTTATCTATTGATTTGATGCTCCTCCATCAATAGTAACAATAGTTCCAGATATATAATTACACCTAGGTGAGACTAAGAATGTAGCTAAATCTGCTACTTCTTCAGATTTGGCAGCTCGACCAAAAGGAAGGTCTTTCAATAGTTCTTCCCATTTTTCAGGGTCACCTAATTTTTTTTCTGCTTGGGAACGCATCATAGTTATCATTCTATCAGACGCTGTCAAACCGGGGTTAATTGCCAGTACTCTAATTCCATTTTCACTGCTACCTACAGATAATGCTCTAGTAAAATGCATAAGGCTTGCATTCCCAGTGGAGCCAGCAATATAGCTGTACATTGGCTTTTGGCCCGCAGTACCAATAATATTTAATATAACTCCATTTTTTTGATTTTTCATTTTTTCATATATAAGTCTGGATAAATTTATATATCCAAATACCTTTAAATTCCATGATTCTCGCCATTTTTCTTCACGAATATCAGAAATATCACCAGGGGGAATCGCTCCTGCATTGTTAATCAAAATATCAATTTTGTCACAAAAACCGGATAATTTTTCAGTAGAATTATTTAATGATAAATCTATAGGAAAAATATCAACTGAAACATTGTATTTCTTTTGAAGTTCAGTTTTTACTTCAGAAAGTTTATCTTCACTTCTAGCTGTAATTATCAAATTACATCCTTCTTTTGCCATAGATTGGGCAATAGCCTTACCTATACCTTTTGATGCACCAGTTATAAGTGCGGTTTTATTGTTTAAGTTTAGATCCATGGAATTTGCCTTTATTTTTTTTTATACAATCTAATAAGATTAATACATAATATTGTTAAATAAAATAATAAAAATTAAAAAGTATAGGGCAAGATGCAAGTTAAAGAAAATTGGGAAATTAAAAAGTCTTCTGTATCTTCTAAGGGAGGAGTGGTTTCTAGTCATCACTTTGAAGCTTCTAATATAGGAACTGAAATACTTAACTCAGGAGGGAATGCTGTGGATGCAGCTGTCGCTATGGGTTTAACTTTAGGCATAGTAGAACCATGGATGAGTGGCATAGGT
>CAZUXH010000046.1:0-12841 GCA_964624655.1 uncultured Rhodospirillaceae bacterium
CCTTACGCTACAAAAATAGAAGGTTATGAAAATATAGTGGTGCATGGTCCTTTATTAGCTACTTTTGTTTTAGATTTGGTAAATAAAGTTGCTAAATCAGAGGGAAAAAAATTATTTTCCTTATCTTATAGAGTTAATATTCCAGTTTTTGTAGGTGGTAAGATCAAGGTTCAAGGAATTGATGATATAGAAGGTTTTAAATTTTGGATAAAAGATTCTAAAGGCAAAACAGCTTTAAGTGCTAAAGTAGTTTTTACAAATTAATTATTGAATATTTCTAATAATATCAAGGTTTTTATGAGCATTTCTTACAGTATTTTTTAAACCTAAAGATGGGATCATTATATTGTCAATGTAAAAAGAAGCAGTGGCTATTTTATCGGAGTAAAAAATAGATTCATCTCCTTTTTTTATGTATTCAGAAGCTTTTAATGCACTTTTCATCATCATCCAGCCTCCAAATATATTTCCACACATTTCTAAAAATGGTGTAGCTCCTGCTGCAGCAATTCTTTTATCTTTTTTCCAAGCAACTAAAAGCCAATCAGCAGTTTCTTTGAGAATTTTAGTCGCCTCATTAACACTTTTTGCCATTTGAGGTATATCTTTTCCTTGAACATTCAGACATTTTTCAGCCATCACATTTATTTCTTTTATTATACTATCTAATACTAGACCGTCATCTAACGTTAATTTTCTCCTTAATAAATCAAGTGCTTGAATTCCATTGGTTCCCTCATAAATAGGAAGAATTCTTGCATCTCTGTAATGTTGTGCAGCACCCGTTTCTTCAATAAAACCCATTCCTCCGTGCACTTGAATTCCAGAGGAGGCAATTAGTACTCCTTGATCGGTACACCAAGCTTTTATTATAGGGGTGAGAAAATCCAGATATTTTTTATTTTGTAAGCTTACCTTGTCAAAATCTTTGGAATAATCCAAATAATTAGCAGTTTCTATAGCTAGTGCTCTCATGGCTTCTATTCTAGCTTTCATATCTAATAACATTCTTTTAACGTCCGGATGATCAATTATAGCTACGGTCTCATTGTGATTTAAGCTGTCAATAGATTTGCCTTGTAGACGGGTAAAAGCAAATTGGTGAGCCTGTTGAAATGCTCTTTCTGCTATTGCTACTCCTTGAATGCCTACATTTAGCCTAGCATTGTTCATCATGGTAAACATTGTTTTTAATCCACCATTTTTTTCTCCTATAAGCTCTCCTTGTGCTCCAGTATTATCTCCGTAAGCTAATACACAAGTAGGGCTGGCTAAATGACCTAATTTATGTTCTAGAGATACCACCCTTATATCATTAAGTTCTTGGGAGCCTTCATTGGAGATCATCTCTTTAGGGACAATAAAAAGAGAAATTCCTTTATTTCCAGGTGGTGCATCAGGAAGTCTAGCTAAAACAAGATGTATAATATTCTCTGACATATCTTGATCGCCATGTGTAATATAGATTTTATTTCCATGAATATTATACCGACCATTATTTGGTATAGCTTTACATTTTAAAAGAGACAAATCTGATCCGGCTTGTGGTTCTGTTAAATTCATTGTCCCTGACCATTTTCCAGAAATCATTTTTGGTAAATATTTTTTTTTCTGTTCTTCAGTTGCATGTTCTTCAAGTAATTCAATAGCGCCCTGAGTTAGCATTAAATTATCTGCAAAGCTCATATTAGCTGATTGCCAAATTTCATTTAAACTTGCAACGATAGTCCATGGCATTTCTTGTCCGCCATAAGTTTTTTTTGCAGCCACAGCCCCCCAGCCAGCATCAATATATTGTTTATAAGCATTTTTAAAACCAGAAGGCATTCTTACAATTCCATTGTCTAAGATAGCCCCTTTTTGATCTCCAATTTTATTAAGAGGTGCTAAAACATTGCTGGCCAATTTCCCTGCTTCTTGAAAAATTTGATTAGTAAGTTCTGGATCAGAATATTCACTTGGATTATTTTCTTTACTTGTAATATTTTTAAGTAAAAATTGTATGTCTTTTATAGGAGCTTTGTATTCACTCATTTTTTTTTCCTTTAATTAATTTTTAAAGTACTTTCCCTGGATTGAGAATGTTTTTAGGATCAAAAGATTTTTTAACGGATTGCATTAACTCAATCTCAATAGGAGAGTTGTATTTTTTTAATTCTTCTCTTTTTAACTTTCCAATTCCATGTTCTGCTGAAAAACTACCATGTAGATTGTGTGCGATATCAAAAACAATTTTATTTATTTTTTTCCAATTATTTAGGAATAGATTTTTATTACATTTTGGAGGTTGAGATATATTAAAATGAATATTTCCATCTCCTATATGACCAAAAGCAACTATTCTTGATCCTGGAAGAAAATTATTAACGCTTTTTGTGGCTATATCTATAAATTTACTTACAGAACTTATGGGTACAGAAATATCATGTTTAATAGATCCTCCTTCATATTTTTGAGCTTCATTTAAACCATCTCTTAGGATCCACAAATCTTCTCTTTGCTTATTACTTTCTGCAATAATGCCATCTAAAACAATATTTTTTTCATTAGCTAAATTATAAAGGTTTTCCATTTGTTCTCTTAGATTGTTCTTTGCAGATGAAGAAAATTCTAGCAGAACATACCAATTATATTTTTCTTGAAGAGGCTCTTTTGTTCCTGAAATATTCCTTATTACCATTTCCATTCCAACTCTACTAGTTAATTCAAATGCATTAAGTAGATCAGCACTTTCTGATCGAGCTAATCCTAGTAGTTTTATTGCTGCTTCTGGACTGGGAACAGCTAAAAGGGCCGTCTCAACATTATTAGGATAGGGAAATAATTTTAGCACTGCTGCAGTTATAATTCCTAATGTTCCTTCACTTCCAACAAAAAGTTGTTTTAAATTATAACCTCTATTATCTTTTCTTAAACTTTCTAAGCTATTCCAAATTTCTCCATTTGCTAAAACTACTTCTAATCCTAGAACCAAATCTCTTGCCATACCGTATCGTAAAACATTAATCCCTCCTGCATTAGTGGACAAGTTGCCTCCTATAGTACAAGATCCTTCTGCAGCTAAGCTCAAAGGAAATAAAAGATCATTTTTTTTTGCTTCTTCTTGGATGTTTTTTAATATACAACCTGCTTCCACTGTTATAGTAAAATTTTCTTTATTAATATTTTTTATTTTATTCATTCTTTCTAATGAAATTAATATTTCATTTCCCATGTCTGAGGGAATAGTTCCTCCACATAATCCTGTTCTTCCTCCTTGTGGTACTACTTTAATATTATTTTTGTTACAGAGATACAATATCTGGCTCAACTCTTTAGTGTTGTGAGGTTTAAGTAGCAAAGAAGATGCTCCTTCATATAATCCTCTCTCCTCTATAAGATAAGGTTCTATTATTTTTTTATCTTCTATCCATCCTTTAGAACCTAGGATGCTTTTTAATTCAAATAAATTTTCAAATTTTTTCATTTTTTAAAAACACTATTTAGTAGCTCCTTTTTTTAGTCGATCATTAATGGCCTCACCCATTCCGTCATTTGGAATTTTAGCTACAGCAATTTTTTTTGCTTTATAATTATCAAGTTTTCTCAACATAGAATAAAGATTAACAGCAGCTTCTTCAATATTTCCTTTTAAACTAAGATTTTCTTTCTTTACCTTTACATTAGTTTTTTCCGCACCAAATCCTAGCCAAACTTCTCCAGCTAATGGTTTATTAGCATTTAATCTCATTTCTGTTTTAGGAGCGTAATGTTTTTTCATCATTCCTGGACTTTTATACTTGCCTTTTTGTTTTTTGTTTATATTTATATTTATTTTTAATGTTTTATTTATTTTAAATGAACTTAAACCTCCAAGTCGTAAAATATTAGGTCTTTCTGAAGTTAGATCTATTACCGTCGACTCTATTCCTAAATTACAATTTCCTCCATCCAAAATCATATCCCTTAAAGGGTCTAGTCTAGAGCCCAAATCATTGAGCACATGAATAGCTTTTGTGGGGCTTAATTGTTGTGAGATGTTTGCACTAGGAGCTACTACAGGCAAATTAACTTTTTCCAAGAATTTTAGGGCAATTGGGTTATTAGGGAGCCTTACAGCGACTGTATTTAAACTAGCTCTAGCAATAGTGTCAACTGAGCCAGAATTTTTATAAGGAAAGATCAAGGTAAGAGGTCCTGGCCAAAAATTTTTCATAAGTTCATAAGCGAAATCTGGAACGCATTCAACAATGGAACTAAGTAAGTCAATATTATGAATATGAACTATCAAAGGATTGGTTTTAGGTCGCTTTTTAATTTTATATATTCTGTTTATTGATTTGCTATCAGAGGCTAATGCTCCAAGTCCATAAACTGTTTCAGTGGGAAATGCAACTATTCCTCCTTTTTTAATTAATATTGAGGCTTTGTCTAGATTTTTCAGAGTAGTATTATAAATTTTCATTTAATCTAATACAGCTTTTAATTTTAAAAAAGCCTCTTCTAATAAATCAGGTGACTTAGCATAACAAATTCTTAGCCAATTATTTGTATCTTTTCCAAAAGCTGTTCCTGGTGCTAATCCTACTCCGGTTTGTTTAAGAGTTTCTTTGCAAAATAATTCTGAATCTTTAACTCCTTTCACTCTAAAAAAGGCATAAAATGCAGCATTAGGATAAGGTAATTCTACTAAGGAAAAAGAATTAAGATTATTAATTGCAATGTTCCTTGCATTTGAAAGTTTAGACATCATGTTAAGAATAAAATTTTCTCCTTCTTTTATTGCTGTAATTCCTGCATGCTGGACTGGAGCAGCAGGAGAAGCAATATTAAACTCATTTAATTTTTCAAATAGGTTTAAGGTGTTTTCTGGAATAGTAATCCATCCAAGACGCCATCCTGTCATTGCCCATGATTTTGAAAAACTATTTACTACAATTAAAAGATCTTTTTCAGAAGCAATATCAAGAAATGAAGGGGCCACTTTTCTGTTATAAACAATTCTTTCATAAACTTCGTCTGCAATTATCCACTTTTTGTTTTTCCTACAAATTTCTAAAATTTTTTCTTGTTCTTTCTTTTCCATCATCCAGCCAGTAGGATTATTTGGGCTGTTTATATAAATTCCTTTTACATCAGAAATATTTTTTTCTATTTCTTCTAGGTTCAATTGCCATTTATTCTCTCGTTCAGAAAGCAAAAGAGGAATTTCTATTATTTGTCCACCCATGATTTGCACACATCTCATAAAGTTTGGCCATACCGGGGTTACACAAATAATTTTATCATTAGGGTTTACTACAGCTTCGGCCGCGATCATTAAAGCGTTCATTCCGGCAGCTGTAATCATTATTCTATTCTTTAATATGATTTTGTTGTGTAAATGGCTTGAATATTGACTTATTGATTCTACTAGTTCTGGAACACCATGATTAGTTGTGTAAAATGTGTGCCCCTCATCTAATGCAACTTTCATAGAATCAGAAATAAATTTTGGTGTTACTATATCTGTTTCACCAAACCATAAAGGTATCACATCCTTATTATCAATTGCACTATTTGCAATATTTCTTATTGGAGAAGATTCTAGCTCTTCAATTATCTTTCTCAAGTTTCAATCCTAATTTTTAATTGAAGGCTCCCATTTGCCATGGGATAAATTCTAAATCGCCTATGCCGTTAATTTCTGATTTAGACAATTTGCCAGAAGCTATATCAAGTATATACTGAAATATTTCTTTTCCCATTTCTTGAATACTAGATTCTCCAAGTAAAATTTTTCCACAATTTATATCCATATCTTCCGTCATTCTTTCATAAAGTTCATTATTTGTTGCTAGCTTAATGGAAGGAGATGGTTTACAGCCAAATACTGAACCCCTGCCTGTTGTAAAACAAATAACATTTGCACCTCCCGCAACCATTCCTGTAACGCTTAAAGGATCGTATCCAGGAGTATTCATGAATGTAAAACCCTTTGCTTTTATTGGTTCGGCATACTGGTATACATCTACTAAATTAGTGGTTCCTCCTTTAGCTACGGCTCCAAGCGACTTTTCAAGTATTGTGGTAAGACCGCCTGCCTTATTACCTGGTGAAGGGTCTTGATGAAGTTGTTCTGGTTGGTGTTGTGCCAAATACTCTTCTTGCCACCACTTGATAAAATTAACAATTTTTTGTCCAGTTTGCTCATTAATTGCACGTCTTGTTAAAAGATGTTCTGCCCCAAAAATTTCCGGGGTTTCAGCTAAAGTGGCTGTACCTCCGTTTTCAACAAGTAGATCAACAGCCGCTCCCAAAGCTGGATTCGCTGTCATTCCAGAATAAGCATCAGAGCCACCACATTCCAGTCCCAGTATTAAATCAGATGCGGGGCATTCTACCCTTCTTTCTTTATTTAGTATGGGAATCATATGTTTGATGGATTCTATTCCCTCCTGAATAGTTTTTCTTGTTCCTCCTGATTCTTGAATGGTCATCATTTTAAACGTGTCAGAGTCGGCCCAATTCATAGATTGCGCCATACCGCTTACTTGATTAACTTCGCATCCTAGCCCTATTACTAGCAAACCACCAAAGTTTACATGTCTAGAATAACCATCCATTGTGGCTTGGAGGAGTTCCCATCCCATCCCTCTGCTGTTTCCACCGCATCCTAGACTATGTGTTATAGATACAACTCCATCCACATTAGGATATTGAGCCATAAAATCTTCATCAAAAGAATCAGCAATTTTTTTACATACAGTAGCAGAACAATTTACAGAAGAAATTATTCCAACAAAATTTCTTGTTCCAGATCTTCCGTTTTTTCTTTTAAATCCCATAAACGTAGCTTGTTTATCTATATCTATAATATTGGTTTGCTTACATCCTGCTGAAAATTCATAATCTTTTTTTTTATCTGACATGCCTATATTATGAACATGCACGTGATCACCTTTCTTTATTTCATCTGTAGCAGTGCCTATAATATTGTCATATTTTACTACATCCTCGCCCTTATCTATGTCTCTAGTCGCAATTTTATGTCCAACTGGGATATGCTGATTTGTAGATAGGTTTTCACTATTTATATCTGTATTAATATCAATTTCTAATTTGGCAGTTACTACATTATCATTCGAGTGCAACCTAATGATTTTTTGGTCCATAATTTTGCTCCAGTCATAAAAATTCCATTATACATTATACATATTTCTTTAATTTTAGAAATGAATCAATTTATATTTTAAAAATTAATTTTACTTTTTCAAAAGTTATGATCATATTTTAAGTTAAATTTAAAAATTATTTCAAAGGGGGGAAATAAAATGAAGTTAGTAAGATATGGATTAATTGGAAAGGAAAAACCAGGTCTAATAGATAAAGACGGCAATTAAAGAGATTTATCTTCAAAAGTAATGGATATAAATGAAAAAACTATCAGTTCAACTGGATTAAAAAAAATATCCTCTCTAAATATTGACAGACTTCCCAGAGTTAAAGGAAAAAAAAGATATGGAGTTCCTATAAAAGGAATTAGAAAAGTTGTTTGTATTGGACTTAATTACGTGGACCATGCGAAAGAAACAGGTTCTCCAATACCAAAAGAGCCAATAATATTTATGAAACCTACAAGTTCTATTATTGGTGCAAATGACAATGTCATTTTGCCGAAAGGTATTATATTAGGAAAAAAAGGTACAAAATTAAAGGATAGCACTCATGGAGATTGGGAAGTTGAACTAGGAATTGTTATAGGTGAAAGAGCGCGATCAGTTAGTCTTTCTAGAGCCCTAAGTCACGTTGCAGGGTATACTATTGTAAATGATGTGTCTGAGAGAGATTATCAATTAAACGCTGCAGGAAAACAATGGATTAGAGGAAAAGGTTTTGATACTTCTTGTCCTGTGGGGCCGTGGCTAGTAACAAGAGACGAGGTTAGAAAAGTTCAGGATCTTGATCTTTGGCTAAATTTAAATGGTAAAAGAATGCAAACAGGAAACACCTCTACTATGATTTTTGATGTAAAAACTATTGTATCATACGTAAGTCACTATATGACCTTAGAACCTGGGGACTTGATAGCTACAGGAACTCCTCCTGGGGTAGGAATGGGAATGAAACCTGCAAAGTTTTTAAAACCAGGAGATGAAATGCATTTAGGTATTGAAAAATTAGGAGAGCAATGCCAAAACGTTATTAAATGGAAGTAATGAAAAAAACTAAAATTTTTATTCACTCTTGGATTCCTGAGAATTTAAAATCAAAATTAGATGATATTTTTGATATAGATTGTCATGACGCTTCAGATGAAATTCTAAGTGGTGAAAGACTTTTTAATCGGGTTAAGGATGTTGAAGGTCTAATTGCGCAAGGACCAATAATTGATAAAGATTTATTAAGTTTTTGTCCAAATTTAAAGATAGTAAGTAATGTTGCTGTGGGGGTGGACAACATTGACGTGTTAGCTTGTACTAACAAAAATGTCCAAGTTACGAATACTCCTGGAATAAATACTCAAGCTGTTGCAGATATGTCTATGGCATTATTTTTATCTGTTGTTAGAAGAGTTCCCGAAGGAGATAAGATGGTGAGGGCAGGAAAATTTGTAGGTAATCCTTATCCTTTACTTTGGGGAGGAGATTTACAAAATGAGAATCTTGGAATTGTTGGTTTGGGAAGTATTGGTAAAGAAGTAGCAAAAAGAGCTGTGCCATTTGGATTGAATATTAAATATTTTAATAGGAATAGAGTGAGTCACACCATCGAGTCTGAACTACAAGCAGAATGGATGACTTTAGATGATCTGCTTGCTTCGTCTAGATATGTTATTATATTATGTCCTTTAACAGATGAAACCAGACATTTGATAAAGTTAAAAGAATTAAAGCTACTTGGCTCAAAAGGCTTTCTAATAAATATTGCTAGAGGACCTATAGTCAAAGAAAGCGATTTAGTGTATGCATTGGAAAATAAAATAATTTCAGGATGCGCACTTGATGTTTACGAATTTGAACCTAAGTATGATACAAAATTGTCGAAGATGGATAATGTAGTTTTAACTCCTCATGCAGGAAGCGCATCTGTCAGGGCGAGAACGGGTATGGTAGAATTAGCTGCAAAAAATATAGAAAAATTTTTTTTAAATAATGAAGTAATTAATCCTGTTAATAAGTTAAAATAAAATTGTGAGATAAAAGATGGCATATACAATTGATCTTTCGGGAAAAGTAGTTCTGGTTACAGGAGGCGCATCGGGAATAGGATATGCTATAGCCCTTTCTTTTCTGGAAGCTGGTGCTGAGGTTATAGTTACAGCTAGAACAGAAGAGAGCATAAAAAACTGTAAAACTATTACTGAAAATGGAAGTTTAAAAATTTTTAAATTGGATGTTACTAATGATATTTCTATAGAGAAATTATTTGCTGAAATAGATACTTTAGATATTTTGGTAAATAATGCAGGTATAGTAAAAAGAGCACTGGAATACAGAGTAGAAACTTTTGCTGATGTTATAAATACTAATCTGATGGGAGTAATGAGAATTTGTCATGAAGCATTTCCTAAGTTGGCATTGACAAAAGGAAATATTATAAATATAGCGTCGATGTGGTCTTTTTTTGGGTCTCCAGTGTCACCAGGATATACTGCTTCTAAAACTGGTTTAATTGGTCTAACTAAGAGTCTCGCAAACGGTTGGTCAGAGCATGAAGTGAGAGTTAATTGTATAGCTCCTGGTTGGATAGAAACTAAATTAAATAAGGACTTAAGAGAAGATAAGGAGCAATTTGAAAAAATAATAGATAGAACTCCTATGAAAAGCTGGGGAAATCCTAAAGATATATCTGGAGCTGCAATTTATTTAGCCTCTGATAAGGCTAGCTTTACTACTGGAGCTACAATAGTGGTTGATGGGGGATACTCTATAGCCTAAAAGGAGATTTAGGTCTTTGAATAACCTCTAGCTTTTCTTGCAAACCCATCATAAAGATCAAGCATTTTTTCTCTCCATTCTCTTATGGGATCATCTTCTTCTAGTAAATTTTTTGGACTTGAACATCGAGCCCACATGAAGAAACCAAACAAATAGTAGTCGCAAAACATAGGGTGAGAGCCTGCTATAAAAGGGGTTTCTCTAAGGATTTTTCTAAATGGTTCTAATTGTTTTTGTAGAAGAATAATTTGATTATCGCTGTTATTAGCAACTTCTTCTATAGTAGCTCCCATCATTTTTTCTCTTGTTATTCTAAAATATTCTTTATCATCAGTGTGAATATGATTAAAAATATCTCCCAATATTACTTTAGCAAAACCAGGAATAAAATTATTATCTATGTATTTAGCTAAAATTAGAGTAATATTTTTTGTAGTTTCGTTCCCTAATACACTTTTTTTAGGATAGGTATGGTCTAAATATTCCGCTATTTTCACTGAATCTCCAATCCATTTATCATTATCGACCAGTACTGGAACGGTTTTAAAACCTTTTTCATCTATAGGAGTTTTATCAGAGAATTTTACTGGAATTCTTTTTAAATTATCTGCCAAGTTTTTGTGGTGCAAAGCCATAAGAACTTTCCATACATGAGGACTAAATCTGAAATCCTCTTTTCCATTTAATTCGTATAAAATCATAAAACTAATGTACTTATATTTTATTAATTATGCTATCAAAAGTATGTTAAATTTTATATAGCTCAATATTACACTTTAATGTATGGTTTCGAAATCATGAACTATGATAGATATTTTAAAAATGCCCTTGATGCTCTTAGATTAGAAGGTCGTTATAGAGTGTTCAATGATATCAAGAGAGTATCTGGTAAATTTCCACAGGCTATTTATTTTTCAGAAAAAGGAGAGAAAGAGGTAATTGTATGGTGTTCTAATGATTATTTAGGTATGGGACAAAATAAAAAAGTTATAGATGCAATGCATCTTGCAATAGATAAAGTAGGCGCTGGATCAGGGGGAACTCGAAATATTTCAGGAACAACTCATTATCATGTGTTATTAGAAAAAGAATTAGCAGATCTTCATAATAAAGAATCAGCACTTGTTTTTACTTCAGGGTATATATCTAATGAAGCTTCTATTAGTACTATAGTTTCTCTAATGCCAGATTGTATTATATTTTCGGATGAACTGAATCATGCTTCAATGATTCAAGGAATGCGAACCAGTAATGCTGAAAAAATTATCTTTAAGCATAATGATCCAGAGCATTTAGAAAAACTATTAAAAGAATCTGACATAAATCGCCCAAAATTGATTGCTTTTGAATCTGTTTATTCTATGGATGGAGATATAGCTCCTATAAAAGAAATATGTGAAGTTGCAAAAAAGAATAATGCTCTTACTTATTTGGATGAAGTTCATGCTGTTGGAATGTATGGTCCTCGAGGGGGAGGGATAGCGGAGCAAGAAGGTCTTATGGATAAATTAGACATAATAGAAGGGACTCTAGCAAAAGCTTACGGTACAATGGGCGGCTATATAGCTTCTAGTAAAAATATCATAGATACCGTAAGATCTTTTGCTTCAAGCTTTATTTTCACTACTTCTCTTGCTCCTTCAATTACAGCAGGTGCTTTAGCTTCTGTAAAGCATCTAAAAAATTCAAATATTGAGAGAGAAAGGCACCAAGAAAGGGCTAAATCCTTGAAGAGCAAATTAAGACAAACAGGAATTGTTGTTATGCCATCGGAGAGTCATATAGTGCCAGTTTTGGTAGGGGATCCAGTGTTGTGTAAACAGGCTTCTGATATACTTTTATCTGAATTTTCTATTTATGTTCAACCTATAAATTATCCTACTGTTCCTAGGGGGAAGGAGAGATTAAGAATAACTCCCTCACCATTTCATGATGATTCTATGATGGACAATTTAGTGGAATCACTCAAGGACGTGTGGAAGCGATTAAAAATTTCTGGTGTTTCTTGATATATTAATTAATATAATAGTTAAAAGCATAGTGGGGGATATAATGGCCAAAGTAATAAAAATTTTCTTAACTTTTTTGTCTTTTTTTGTCACAAAGTTATCTTATGCAGAAGAAGGAATAGATGCTGCAATAAATTCAGCTCTTTCTCCAATATCAAATGCTATTGCAGGTACAGTATTTCATTCAATTAGTATAGCAGGTGCAGATGTGAAGATAATAGTTCTGTGGTTAATTGCAGGAGCGGTTTTTTGCACTTTTTACTTCAATTTTATTAATTTAACACTTTTTAAGCATGCAATTGATTTAGTGAGGGGAAAATTTGATCAACCTCAGGCTAAAGGAGAAGTTAGCCACTTTCAGGCTTTATCTACGGCTATTTCTGGTACAGTTGGATTAGGAAATATAGCCGGCGTTGCAGTGGCGGTGACTATAGGAGGACCTGGAGCAACATTTTGGATGATTTTAGCAGGGTTTTTAGGTATGTCCTTAAAGTTTTGTGAATGTACTTTGGGTGTCAAATATAGGAAAATTAATGAAGACGGTTCTGTATCAGGTGGCCCTATGCATTATTTGTCTCGAGGATTGGAAGAGAAGGGAATGGCATCATTTGGAAAGTTATTAGCTATTTTCTTTTCTATATGCTGTATAGGAGGAGCTCTTGGAGGAGGAAATATGTTTCAAGCTAATCAGTCCTTCCAACAGTTTGTAGCAGTTACCGGAGGAGATGCTTCTTTTTTTGCTGACAAAGGATGGTTATTTGGTTTAATTTTGGCGATAATACTTGGTGTAGTAATAATAGGAGGTATTAAATCTATAGCCAAGGTCACTTCTAAGCTTGTGCCATTTATGGCTATAATTTATCTTTTTGCAGGTTTAGTAATAATTATATTTAACATCACTGATATTCCAGATGCGATTTTAAGAATTATATC
>CAZUXH010000047.1:0-12615 GCA_964624655.1 uncultured Rhodospirillaceae bacterium
ATTAATTTTTTTGGAGAAAAAATGAATTTTTTAAAAATGATCCCAACAATTATTATAAAAATCCCTCCAATTATATAAGGGCTATTTCTTCCTATATTTTCAAAAAATAATCCTGCTAGCCCAGGACCTACAATTCTAGCCAAAGAAGAAATCGACTGAGTAACTCCTAGTACCCATCCCTTTTTTTCTTCATCAACCATATTTATAATAAGAGCAGAACTAGTGGGCAAAAACAAACCTAATCCACAAGCAATCATTAACATTGATATTAAAACTAAATAAAAGCTGGTAGATGAAATAGAAATACCGAGCATACCTATTCCTAAAATTAAAGTTCCTAAAAAACACAAGAAAGACTCACCATAATTTTTTACTAAAGGACCTATTAAAAACCCTTGAACTACTACACCACAAAGTCCAGCTATTGCAAAAAAGTATCCATTTTGCTGAGCCCCCCAATTAAATGCTCTTTCAGACCACAAAGCAAAAGTGGATTCCATAAAAGCAAAAACACAAGTTACAAAAAACAATAACACTATTAATTGCCTTAAATTTGGAAAAGATAATGCTTCTATTAAATTCTTAATTCTATTTTTTTTATATTTATCAACTATGATTGTAGAATTTTTTATCAAAAATAAAGACAAAAGAAATGCGATAGCAGAAAGTGCTGATGCCATTATTGGAGGAATAAAAACATTAGGACTTGCAGGATCTGATCCAGCCAATACTCCTCCTATAGCAGGACCTATAATAAAACCAAGACCAAATGCTGCTCCAAACATCCCCATGGCTTTAGCCCGGTATTCTTTTTCTGTTATATCTGCAATATAGGCTTGTGCTACTGCTATATTTCCAGCCATTAATCCCGCAAAACCTCTAGCACAAAACAGTTCTGCTAAATTACTAGCATATGCTAGAAAAAGGTAAGCGACTATAGAACCAAATAAAGTTACCAATAAAATTATTCTTCTTCCATATTTATCACTTAAAGCTCCCCAAATCGGAGCAGCCAGAAATTGTAATAGAGAATATACAACCATTAACATCGTTACCTTTTGAGGCGAAGCGTCAAAAGTCTCCGCGTAAAAAGGCAACAAAGGGATTATTATTCCAAATCCTATTAAATCAATGAAAACTACTAAAAGAATTGCAAACAAAAATTATCTCAACTTTTATAGATTATAAACGACCAAATAGTAAAAATTTTTCTTTTTTACTCTTTAATATATTATCTGAAGAGTAATTAAGAAGTTGATTTAACTCATTTAAAATTATTTCATCAACATTTTTTATGGTAGAAGCATGATCCCGGTGTGCACCTCCAAGAGGCTCTTGAATAATTTTATCTATTATTTTTTTTTCTTTTAGAAATTTAGCAGTAATACCAAGGGATTCTGCTGCAACTTCAGCTTTATCATTTGTTCTCCATAATATAGAAGCACAACCCTCTGGTGAAATTACTGAGTAGATGGAATTTTCTAGCATTAAAACTTTATTAGCTGCTGCTAATGCAACAGCTCCTCCTGAACCTCCCTCACCTATAATGACAGTTATAAGTGGCACTCTAACTTCCAAACAGGTTTTTATACACTGGGCAATAGCCTCAGCTTGTCCTCTCTGCTCTGCACCAACCCCTGGATATGCACCAGCGGTATCTACAAATGTAATTATTGGTAAATTAAATTTATTTGCTAATTTCATAATTCTAGAGACTTTCCTATAGCCTTCAGGCCTGACCATACCAAAATTATGTTTAATTCTTGAATCTGTATCAAATCCTTTTTCTTGCCCAATAATCATAACAGACCTTGAGTGATAACTTGCTAAACCTGCTATAATCGCTTTATCTTCTGAAAAACCTCTGTCTCCTGATAATATCTGAAAATCAGTAAACAGGGTATTTAAATAATCTATAAAGTGTGGTCTTTCAGGATGCCTTGCCACTTGTGTGATCTCCCAGGGGGATAACTTCTCATATGTTTTCTTTAAAAGTGCACTAATCTTTTCTCTAATCTTTAAAATTTCCTCATTATTTTCTGAATTACTCTTTGAAGACTCTAGTCCAGCCAATTCTCTAATCTTTCCTTCTAAATCTGCTATGGGTTTCTCAAAATCAAGGAATTGCATAAATTTTCTCCTAAACTATTATATTTATTATTTAGTATTTTTAAATATTAATCCAATCGTTTAAAAATAATAACTAGCTAATTTTATTTTTTGCCAGAGGATGCATTTCAATGGCTTCACGTCTTTTATCTCCAGCTATATGTGTATAGATTTGGACAGTAGATATATCTGAATGTCCCAATATTTCTTGTAATACTCTCAAATCTGCTCCTCCCGCTAGCATATGAGTAGCAAATGCATGCCTAAGTATATGAGGAGAAACTTTTTTATGATCAAGACCTGCTTTTATAGCAACATCTTTTAGCAGTTGAGCAAATCTTCTTGCAGTTAAATAGCCTTTAAAACTCGATGAGGGGAAAAGCCAGGATGATGAAGAATCATTCCTAAGAAAAAACTCTCTTATAGATAAATATTTTTTTATTGCTTTGATTGCATTTTCTCCGATTGGAACCATTCTTTCTTTATCACCTTTTCCTTTAACCAACACACAATTTTTATCAAAATCTATTGCTTTCATTGATAAACTTACAAGTTCTTCTACTCTTATTCCAGAAGAATACATAATTTCAACCAGAGCCAACAATCTTATTTTTTTAGGATTATTTACAGGTAAAATTGCTTTAATTAATTCTTCAATTTCTTCTACACTTAAAACATTTGGTAAATTTTTATGTTTTGTCGGAGCTTTTATATAAGCTGTAGGGTTAATCTTAATAAAATCATCAACTACTAAAAATTTATAAAACTCCTTTATAGAAGAAATTTTTCTTAGAAAGGTATTCCTTGAAATATTATCATCATTTAACTTACTTAGCCATGCTGTTAAATGCTTTTTTTCAATAGATAAAACTGACATCTCATTTTCCGATTTTAAAAAACCTATAAAAGTTTTAATGTCACTCACATAAGCTCTTCTGGTATTTGCCGAGGAAATCTTCTCAGATACCATCATCTCCTCAAATAGTTTAATTAAAGTAATATTACTAATCATAATCTATTGAGTAACAGCAATTGCAGCCTCTATTGCAATAGCTCTCGCATCTTCTTCCAGACCTACTTTTCTCATAGCTCTAATTACCGCATTAAGACTAATCAAACTAGATTTTGAAGGACCATCCGAACCCAACATAATAAGACTTATCGCCACTACTTCAGCAATTCTATTGTTTTCAGCGGCATCGATTAATTGATATCTGAGGGCACTCGATGGAATAATCTCCTCTACATATATATTTCCTTCATTAATTAAATTTCTCCATGAACCCTCTGTCACATTGATACCCATGGCACCAAGTAAAACCAAAAGACGGCTAGCTCTTAATTGTTTTTCTTTTTTAGACAATGTATCTGGAATACCAGACCAGACATCTGTTGCTTGAGAACTGATAAAAGGTCGCGGTAACGGCTGTCCAGAAACAGCAATTAGGGGTAATAATCTCAAAAGGCTACCAGAGGCTTCAAAATCTAAATCAGCAGTCTTACCTAAAAAGCCTAACCACGAAGATGCTAATTTGTAATTACCTCCTGCTATTGCCGCTCTGGCTGCTGTAGCTGCAAACCATATTAAGTCTGACCTAGGACTCAAGGTAGATAGTATTGGAAGCACAGTTGCAGAATAGGCTGAGAATAAATCTTCTTGATCTGCTCTGTCTAATAATAATCTCAAAAATCGAGCCCTCTCAACATAGGATGTAGTCTGCAAAGAAGCTTGGTACAATAAAGACCTTGCCTTATGCCCCTCCATATTTCTACTTTCAGTGGCAGCCCTAGAAAAAATATTACTTTCAAACTTATATTCATTACATAGCTCTGCCAAGTTCCTGCTTTCTAAAACACCAGCTGCCACGGCTTTCTCTGCAGACAGAATTCTTAATTTCCATGGATGAATAACATTTAAAGCTACTACTCTTTTCCCTGATGGGCTCAATTTCAATCTTTGTTCATCTAATTGATCTCCCGGCAACACAGCTATTAATATTTCAAAATAAATACTTTCTATATGCCTTACAACAGCAGGCGAAAACCCATCTGCAAAAGAATAAAAAACCGAAGAGAAAGTATCTTCCGTTTTTAGTTCGGCTAATAACAATTCAAGACTAAGCAGAGCAGCATCTCTGTTGCCTTCGATCAACTGACAAACCACAAGCACCTTTCTCCAATGCAACTCATTTGTTCTTCTCGATAGACTCTTAACTTCATTACAAACATCTTTGGTTTCTCCTGATAACAATCTCGCATTAATAGCTTCTTTGGCAAGTCCATCTACCATATCTTCAGGAGGCACTTCTTTACTAAGCTCTAATAGTTCATCACCTGCTCCCAGGTGGGCTAACTTTGAAAATCTTAATGACAACAATTTTGAATCTTCAGTTTTAGTTTTAAGTGGTTCGCCGTCAGGTCCTATAACTGATAATCCACTCGATAATTTTTTTTGCGGTTGAGAAGCCCTACTCAAAAGCAGTCTTTTTGCTAAGCTTCTCATTGCTGATGAAGGAGCATTAACAGGCAATAGCTCTATTAAGTTTTTTGCAAAAGATCTATCAGTTCCCTTCCACATTTCCCATCCTAGGCCGCCTTCTTCCTCAGATAATATCCCTAGCCAACCCGGACTTACCTTAGGTAATTCAGAAACAGCAACGTTATCCACTACACTCGTGGCATTTTCTGATTGATTATTATTTGCATCATCTATTTCGTTATTAGTAACTTCAGGTACTATATTTCTTGGAAGTCCTGGAATAGCAGTTTCATCTTCTTGAGCTAAAGATACTAAAGTAAAATGTAAAAAAGATATGAAAGTGATAATGAAGAATAATTTTGATCTATAGATGATCATTTTCAATTACCTTTTCAATAATCTGTGACTTTATAGGAAGCCCTTTAATCATAAGAGTAGCAGCAGCTACCGTAATACCTAAAGCAATCAACAAAAATACAATCTTTATAAGTTTACCCATGTTACTTTTCCTTATAATATATTATCAACTATTTACAAAAAATTAAATTAAACATAATAAAAAATTATTTTTTTATTAATATAGGCTATATTTATAATTTACATCTTTTTACCTAAGTGAGATATTATTAAATAAACATAGCTTTTAATGTAAACATGATTCAATCTTTAAATAATACAATTAATAATCCACTAAATAGAAATAGTGAAGAATTTATAAATAATATTTTAAATAATAAACCTATTGTTCTAGTTGGAATGATGGCTTCAGGAAAAACTGCCATAGGTAAGCTGCTTGCAAAAAAATTAAAAAGAAATTTTTATGATTTAGACAATCTTATAGAAAACGAAATGAATACTTCAATAAATGAAATTTTTCAAAACGAAGGAGAAGAAAAGTTTAGAAATATAGAATATAGGCAACTTACTAAAATTAAAGATTATAATTCAGTAATAGCTTCGGGAGGAGGTACATATATTAATCCAAAATGTCATAAATATATTAATGACTTTGGCTTTACTATCTGGATTAAGGCTAGCAGTAACATTATTTTACAAAGAACTAAAAATAATAATCATAGACCTTTACTGGCAGGATCAGATATAATTAAAAAGATTAAAAAATTATTAAAAATCAGGAGTCCTATCTATGCTAAAGCGAAGCTTTCTATAACTACAGTGAATAAAAATAAAACTGTTATGACTAAAAAAGTTATTAAATCACTCGAAGAATACTTAATAGAAAACCCAAATGGTTAAAAAAGTAAAAATCAGTCTCAAAAACACAAGCTATCATATTCATATAGGAAATAATCTTTTAACTAAAATAAATAATTTCCATAAAAATAGGTTTAATGATAGACCCAAAATATTAACGTATGATAAAAACCTCTCAGAAACTCCTATACTATCAGTCATAAGGAAAAAACTCGGAAGTAGTACTAGGAGTATTGCTATAGAACCAGGGGAAAAAAGCAAATCTATGGCGGCACTAGAAAAGCTTTATAATAATTTAATTAAAGCAGGGGTAGATCGAGGAACGGTTATCTATGTATTTGGCGGTGGAGTTGCTGGTGATTTAGTGGGATTTGCTGCATCTACAATTCTAAGAGGGGTAGATTACGTTCAAATTCCAACAACCCTGTTGTCTCAAATAGACTCTTCAGTAGGAGGAAAAACTGCTATAAATAGTAAATATGGAAAAAACCTCATTGGATCTTTCTATCAGCCTAGTTTAGTTTTAATTGATATAGACACTTTAAAGACTCTATCCGAAAGACAGATGAAAAGTGGCTATGCCGAAATGATTAAATACGCAATTATAAATGACCTAAGTTTTTTCAAATGGTTGGAAAAAAATGGCACTAATATTCTTAGTAAAAATAATAGCTACCTCGAAGAATCTATAAAAAAATGTGTGATTTCTAAAGCAAAAATCGTCTCTTTAGATGAGAGAGAAAAGAAACAAAGAACTCTTTTAAATCTTGGGCATACTTTTGCTCATGCTTTCGAAAAAAAATCAAACTTCACTCAAATGACTCATGGCGAAGCCGTTTCAGTTGGAATTGTCCTGGCTGCAAAATTGTCCAGCAAATTAAAATATTGTAAAGAGGTAGAATCCAACAGAATAGAAAATCATCTAAAAAGTTTAAAACTTCCAACCGAGTTAAAACACTTGTTTTCCAAAAATATAAAAGCTACTAGTTTAATTGAAAGTATGAAATTAGATAAAAAAAACTATAATAATGTTATAAGATTTATTCTTATAAAAGGAATAGGCAAGGCATTTATCTGTGATAAAGTCGAGGAAAATGATCTTAAAAATTTCCTTACTGAAAATGGAGCAACATAAAAATAGTATGCTAATTATTACAAGCAAACTCTTTTATAAAGAGATAACAAAATAAAATGCTAATTGAAATTATTGCAATATTTTTATTACTTTTAATATCGGCATTCTTTTCCTCATCCGAAACCGCAATCACTAGAGTCTCAGATGCAAAAATTCATCAAAAAGCCGAAGAAGGAAACAAGAAAGCTATAAATACAAAAAACCTATTAAAAGATAGAGAGAAAGTCATTGGCGCTCTTCTTTTAGGGAACAACGCAGTAAATATTTTAGCCTCTGCACTAACAACTAGTCTTTTTATAGCGCCCTTTGGAGATCTTGGGATTTTTTATGCTACTATTTTAATGACTATTTTAATTTTTATATTTTCTGAAGTATTGCCAAAAACATACGCAATCAGAAAATCTGAAAAATTAACACTTTTCACTGTTCCATATATTAGTTTTTTGACTAAAGTTTTAGCACCTATCAATATAATTGTACAAATCTTAGTAAGTTCTATTCTTGATCTCACTGGACGAGAAAAAAATAAAAATGATGGAAGGCAAAATATCAGGGGAGCCATAATCCTTGCTGATGATGAAGGTAGTGTTAGAAAAAGAGATAGAAAAATGCTTGAGGGAATATTAGACCTAAGCGAATTGGATGTAGATGAGATCATGACTCACAGAAAAAATATAGAAAGCTTTGATATTTCGGAAGAAAGTAAAAAAATATTTGAAAAATCCATAAAAAGTAATTTTAGTAGAATACCTATTTGGGAGGATAATCCAGATAATATTATAGGAATTCTCCATATTAAGGATCTTATTAGAGCTGCGACTATTTCTAAAACTCTTGACGTAAAAGCAATACTGCAAAAACCTTTGTTTATTCCTGAAACCACTTCTCTTTCCAAACAACTAAATGAATTTAGAAAGTCTTCAACACAAATAGCATTAGTAATTGATGAATATGGAGTGCTTCAAGGTCTAATTACTATGGAAGATATTTTAGAAGAGATAGTAGGAGAAATTTTTGATGAATTTGATCAACCTTCTTCTAAGCCCAATATATTAGAAGATGGAAAAGTATTAGTGGATGGGAACATGACTGTTAGGGATATCAACCGACTTATGGATTGGAAAATTCCCGATGACGAAGCGTCAACTCTATCGGGATTAGTAATCGAAATAGCACAAAAGCTGCCAAAAGAAAGAGAAATTATTAAAATAAAAGACTACAAATTTAAAGTGGTAAATAGACAGAAAACAAGAATTTCAAAATTATTAGTAGAAAAAATAATTAATGATTAAAATATTATTTGAAGTTTTGTCAGTAATTTTTCCTGTCATTTCTATTACTGCATTAGGGTATTTTTGGAATAAGATAGGCAACACAATAAACCAAAAAGAGATAATAAAATTTATTGCTTGGATTGGAGCCCCTTGTCTAGTATTCGATTCCTTAATAAACTTAGACTCAACTTATGCAATAGTTTCAAGTATCACTTTTGGGGCTGGAATAATGATATTTGGAATGTTGTTAATTTCATTTGCTCTATTAAAAATTTATAACTTAAATATAAAAACTTATATCAACCCCATGACTTTTGTGAATAGTGGTAATATTGGCATCACTATATGCCTATTTGCTTATGGAGATTTAGGGTTAGAAATAGCTATAATATATTTTGCTACTTCATCTATTTTAAATTTTACATTAGGAGTATCTATATGGTCGGGAAGATTTTCACCTAAGATACTACTTAAAACACCAATTCTTTTTTCAGTTATTATAGTCATTATATTCCATATTACTAATATTACTGTCCCAAGTATGATCGATAATACTATTTCACTTTTAGCTGGAGCCACCATCCCCTTACTCTTGTTTAGTATGGGGATATCCCTTGCCAATATAAAATTAAATATAGATTTTAAAATTATATCTTTGATAATCTTAAGAAGTATAATAGCTATATTTTTAGCTTACTTTGTAACTATTATTTTAGGCCTAGAGGGAATTGTCCAAAATATAATAATAATGCAAGCATTATTACCTGCTGCCCTATTTAATTTTCTTTTTGCTTCAGAACACACTAATTCTTCTTTAGAAGTGGCCAATTATGTTATGCTTTCTACTATAATTTCAATATTAACAATATCTATATTCTTATTCATCATTTTATAAAAAATTTAGGAGATAAAAATGCCATTGGAAATGCCAATCAATAGAAAAATTATTCATAATCGAACTGTTCAGTGTGTAGGATATTTAAGAGAAGATAAGTTGTGGGATATTGAAGGACATTTAATTGACACTAAAACATACGATTTTACCACTTGGTCAAGAGGTTTAATTGCTGCTGGACAGGCAATTCATGACATGAGCATGAGAATTACTTTAGACGATAATCTCTTAATTCATGATATACATTTAAAAATGTCTGCTAATCCTTACACCTCTTGTCCATCAATTCTTTCAAATTTTAAAAAATTAATAGGAATTAAAATTGCTAAAGGATTTAGAAAAAAGGTGTATGAAAAAGTAGGCGGCATTAATGGCTGTACTCATATGGTTGAAATGCTATTCCCTATTGCAACGACCGCATTTCAAACTATTTATTCGTATAAAAATAAGAATACAAAGAAAAAATCTCAACAACCTACGTTAATTAACTCTTGTCATAGTTGGAGGGATAATGGAGAGGTAATAAAAAAAGAATTTCCTGAATTTTATACAAAATAATATTATTCTGGCACATCCAATTGCAAAGATAGAGCATGTAAACCAGAATTAAATTCATCATCAAGCAATTTCATCACCATTTTTTGTCTTTCTATTCTAGTTTTACCTTCAAATTTAAAACTTTTTATACTTACATTAAAATGACTTTCTCCTCCTTCTGGGGCGCCAGCATGTCCTTTATGGTTCAAACTATCATCTTCTACGTTGAAATCGACAGGCGAAAGAAATGTAATAATTGCTTGCTCAATACGCTTTTTTCGTTCACCTTTATGCATAGAAATCTATCCCAAAAAAAAATATGACTAATTATATACTTATCAAATGAAATACAACAACAAATATAGAGAAAAATTTAGCTTTAGTTATTTAGATGAAAAAACTAGCTTACAACTTCCCAAATATTGTGAATGGAAAAACTGTAATAATAAAGGAAAATACAAAGCCCCTAAAAATAGAGAGTTTTTGAGAGAATTTTACTGGTTCTGCCTTGAACACGTTAGACAATATAATAATAAATGGGATTATTTTGCAAATTGTACGATAGAAGAAATTGAAGCAGAGCTAAAATCTGATTTGACATGGCATAGACCTTCATGGCCTATTGGGATAAACAATACTAATTTTATAATAAACGATAATATCCATAATTTTTTTAATAATGATAAATTTACGAGCAATAATGAATTAAAAAAAAGTAAAAAAGAATTAAAAATGGCAGATTTCTATGAAATATTAGGACTAGAGCTAGATTCTTCCTTGCCTGAAATAAAAAGAAGATATAAAACTCTAGTTAAAAAACTGCACCCTGATAGAAATCAAAATGACAAAAACTCTTCTGACAAACTAATTAGGATAAATGAGGCCTATGAAAATCTTATAAAGCATTTAACATAAATTTAAAAAAGTAATTAACGAAAGAAAAACATGAAACAAAAAACAAAAGAAATAAGAGATAAACCAGACATAACCATAAATGCTGCAGAGGCATTTGATATAGATTTTGATATGGAAATTCCTGCATATTCAGAGCCAGATGAATATGTTCCCAAAATTGATAAAAATTATTTCTTTGATAAAGACACTACGGTATCTATTCTTGCCGGCTTTAAACATAATAGAAGAGTTTTAATTCAAGGTTATCATGGCACTGGTAAATCCACTCATATAGAACAAATTTCTGCTCGACTTAATTGGAGGTGTGTAAGAATAAACCTAGACAGCCATATTAGTAGGATAGATTTGATAGGAAGAGATGCTATAGTATTGGAAAAAGATAAACAAGTTACTAAGTTTAAAGAAGGAATCTTACCTTGGGCGATACAATCTGCTACTGCTCTAGTCTTTGATGAGTATGATGCAGGACGACCCGATGTAATGTTTGTTATACAAAGAATATTAGAAAGTGATGGGAAATTAACCTTATTAGATCAAAGTAAAGTAATTTCGCCTCACAAATATTTTAGATTATTTGGAACCTCTAATACAGTGGGTTTAGGAGATACTTCGGGATTATACCATGGAACTCAGCAAATAAATCAAGGACAAATGGATAGATGGAATGTAGTCTCTTCTTTAAATTATTTAGATGAAAAAACTGAGATAAAAATAGTAGATCTTCAAACCAACGGAAATAAATCAAATGTAGTAAAAAAAGAAGAAATTCAGAAAATGGTGAGGCTAGCAAATTTAACTAGAAGTGGTTTTAAAAATGGTGATTTATCGACTGTAATGTCACCAAGGACAGTAATAACTTGGGCTGAGAATGCATTTATTTTTAATGACATTATGTATGCTTTTAAAGTTACCTTTTTGAATAAATGTGATGAAATGGAGCGTTCAACAATTAATGAATATTTTCAACGTTGTTTTGGAGTAGAAATGCCAAAAAATTGGATACATTCAATTTCTGAAAAAGACATAAATAAAGATGAAGTAGAAGTATGAATGATAAAAATAATATTATTAATATTTTTAAAAAATCTATATCATCAACCGTTAGGGCTATATCTGAAAATAGCGATTTAGAAATTTCTTATGGTTCCATTTCAAAGAAAAAAACTGAAAACAAAATAATACTGCCAATACCTAGTCTAAAATTTCCTGAATCTGAAAAAAATGAAATAAGAGGAAAAGCTGACATAATTGCATTAAAAATTAAATATCATGACGATAAACTACATAAAATAAAATCTCCAAAATCTCCAAATGGCAAAAAAATTTTTGATTCCATTGAAAACGCTAGATTCCAATCTATAGGTATAAAAAAATTTCCTGGCATTTCTAAAAATATTAGTAATTCTATTGAATCCAAGTATGAATTAAAAAATATAGATAGCAAAAAAGATGTCGCTATAGAGGATGCTATTCAGCTTATAATTCAAGAATATTTTACAGAAAAGAAACTATCTAAAAAATTGAATCAAATTACAAATATATGGCGAAATGATATAGAACCAATAATTAAGGAGCAAATAACTATACTTAAAGAAAACCTCGATAAACAAAAAGATTTTTCTGATCTAGCTTTGTTGCTTGCTCAACAATTAGAATCTATAGACATAGAGACTTCTAAAGAATTAGAAGAAAATGATGATATGGAAAATACTAATTCAGAAGAAGAGCAGGAAAACTCGGATCAAAACGACGAATCTAGTCAAGATGCTAACGAAGGATCTGATCATGAAGATTCATTTGAAAAAGAAGATTCTGAAGTTGATTTAACAACTTCCGAAGAAAATGAAAATGAAAACAGTGAAAATACAAACCCTCTATATCAACCACCAAAAGACAATCTAGAAAACTTTGAATATAAAATTTTCACTAAGGATTTTGATGAAGTCATTTCTGCTTCAGAATTATGTGAATTAGATGAACTTATAAGATTAAGAAACAGTCTAGATAAGCAACTAGAAAATATGGAAAATATAATTTCTCAACTAGCCAACAGACT
>CAZUXH010000048.1:0-1993 GCA_964624655.1 uncultured Rhodospirillaceae bacterium
GTTTCTTACTAAAAAGAGATGGGGAATCTTTAAATATCTCTATTATTCCTCATTCATCTATTAGTAAGGATAATCAAGGTAAAGAAACTGTAATAGGTAGAATAGGAATAAAAATAAATGAAAAAGTTAATACCTCTTATGAAAAAGTTAATGTAGTTAAAAGTTTAAAAACTTCTATTTTAAAAACTTTTGAAATAACTATTTTAATTTTAGATTCATTAAAAGGTATAATAGTTGGAGAAGTCAGTTATAAGGAATTGGGCGGGCCTATAAGAATAGCTGATGTATCTTCTCAGGCTGCGCAAAATGGTGTTGAGAATTTTTTATGGATTATGGCATTGATTTCAATCAATTTAGGATTGATCAATCTACTTCCAATACCAATTTTAGATGGGGGTCATTTACTATTTTTTTTAGTCCAAGCAATTACTAGAAAACCTTTAATGTTATTTCTTATTGGCATAATGTTTTTGGTCTTTTACAATGATATAAGTTATTATTGGCAAGATATTAAAACATTCATAATCAGATAAATTTATGATTATATTAAAAGGTTAGCATGAGATACATTTATAAAGTTATAGCGAATAGTATAATATATTTCTCCATTTTTCTTGGATCTGTACATGCACAAGATGTGATAGTTACAGATATTATTGTTGAAGGTAATCAGAGGGTAGAGGATGAAACAGTAAGAACTTATATTTCGATTATAATAGGCGAAAAATTAGAAGTAGATAGTTTGAATCAGACGATTAAAAATATTTATTCTTCTGGGTTCTTTTCTGATGTTAAGGCATCGTTGCGTGGTACTTCAATATTAATAAAAGTAACTGAGAATCCTATTATTAATAGAATTGCATTTGAGGGAAATAATAAAATAGATGATGAAGCGTTGCAGTCAGAAATTAGGCTTGCTCCGAGATCTATTTTTACAAGAGCAAAAATTCAAGACGAAGTTGAAAGAATAGTTACAGTTTATAGAAGAAATGGAAGATTTGATGTAAAAGTAGACCCTAAAGTAATTACACTTCCACAAAATAGGGTGGATATAGTATTTGAAATAGCAGAAGGGGAAAATACTGAAATATTGTCCATAAATTTTATAGGCAATAAATTTTTTTCAGATCGTAAATTAAGAGAAGTAATAATAACTAGGCAAACTAGATGGTATTCACTTTTAACTGCTACTGATCGTTATGATCCTGATCAACTGTCTTTAGACAGAGAAGAATTAAGAAGATTTTATTTAAATAATGGTTTTGCTGACTTTGTTGTAGAGTCAGCTGTTGCCCAATTGAGTAAGGAAAAAGAGGGTTTTAATATTATTTTTACTATTATAGAGGGGGGTCAATATACAATAAAAAATGTAATTTTTGAAAATCTAGTTGATGGTGTCAGTGTAGAAAATATAATGGACAAACTTTCTCTTGAATCAGGTAAAATATATAGTGCAAATGATGTAGAGACTGCAGTGGAAATTGTAACAGATGATATTATTTTACAAGGCTATCCTTTTATAGAAATCTTTCCTGAAGTGGAAAGGGTAGATGATGATAGTCAAATTAATATTAATTTAAAAATTAATCCTTCCGAAAAAAAGTATGTATCTAGAATTGAAATAGCTGGAAATGATAGGACTATTGATAGTGTAATTAGAAGAAATATGAGATTAGCAGAAGGGGATGCAATTATCCCTTCTCTTCTTGCAAGGTCTAGAACTTTAATAACTAATTTGGGGTTTTTTGAATCGGTGGATTTACAAGAAGTACCTACCGGAAATTATGGGTATTCTGATATTAATGTTAATATAGTTGAAAAACCAACTGGAGAATTATCTTTTGGTGCAGGTTATTCTACCAGTCAAGGTGGGATTGGAAACTTTGGAATCTCTGAAAATAATTTTTTAGGAAGAGGTCAAAAACTTAATGTAAAAGCTTCACTTTCATCTAGAAGACAAAATGTTACATTAGGTTTTGTAGAACCTTATTTC
>CAZUXH010000048.1:2093-12309 GCA_964624655.1 uncultured Rhodospirillaceae bacterium
GATAAAAGAATAATTTTTGGATTAGGAATGGAAGCAGGAGCCGCTATAGGGTTTGATGAAGATATACTTGTATCAGATAGATTCTTTTTAGGTGGAAATAGCTTTAGAGGATTTGCCCCAGCAGGTGTTGGTCCTAGAGATAGTTCTAAGGTTGATGCATTAGGTGGAAATTATTACTATGTTGGTACAGCTAGAGCTGAATTTGGAATAGGTCTGCCTCAAGAATTAGGAGTTAAGGGGTCAGTATTTTCTTACGTTGGCTCTCTTTCTGGAGTAGATACTAGCTCAACTGTTTTTGATGATTTTTCTCCTAGAATCTCTACGGGATTAGGCATATCTTGGCAATCTCCTTTTGGTCCAATATCTTTAACTTTTACTAAAGCTATTGTAAAAGAGACTTATGATAAAACTGAAAGCTTTAATTTTGGAATAGGAACTAACTTTTAATAATTAAATAATAGGAAATAAAATGAAAAAATTATCTCTTTATACAATATTTAACTTACTAATTTATTTAATATTTTGTATTTTAACTACATTTGCTCACGCTCAGGATAATGAAGGCGTTTCAGAAGAAAATGCAGTAATAAAACAACACTTTCCTATAACTGTTATTGATATGCAATATATTGTGGCCAGATCATCTGCAGCTGTATTAGTGAGAGAAGAATTAGAAGATTTAAAAAAGAAATATAGTCTTGAAATTTCTAACGAAGAAGAGGAGTTGAAAGCTTTACAGGAAGAATTGTCATCGCAGAGGTCAATTTTACCTCCTGATGAGTTTTCTAAAATGGAGTCAGAATTTAGAGAAAAAGTTGAAAGGCTACAAACTTCTGTTGCTGAGAAAAATAAAGAAATAGAGGTTATATTAAATAGAAGTGTGAATGCAATACAAACGAAAGCAATTCAAATTGTTACTAATATAGCAAGAGAAAGATCTTTGGCTGCGGTACTCGATACTTCAACTGTTGTTATAGCCGCAGATAGTATAAATATATCTAATCAAGTATTAGAAATATTAAATAAAGAACTGCCTTCTTTAGATATAGAGAATGTAAACGAAGACGAGGTTGAAGAATTTTCAGAAGAATAAGGATGCTAATATATGTATAACTCAAGATTTCATAATACTAGAGGTCCTTTTTCATTAGAAGTATTAGCTAGTATAGCAGGTGCGGAAGTTTATAAAAAAGAAAACTCTAAGCTCATGATACATGGAGTTAGTTCCATAGAAAATGCTAGATCTGGTGAAATTACATATGTCTCGATTGATAAAACTATTTATAAACTGAAAGATAGTCTTGCTTCGGCATGTATTATCAAATTTTATGACCCTAAAATAGTCCCAGATAATATTGCATGTATTATATCGTCAGATCCACATGCTTCTTATGCGAAAATTGCACAAAAATTTCATCCAAGTGAAAATAATATTTCTGGTATAAGTGAAAATATAAAGTTATCTGCAAAAGCAAAAATTGGGGAGAATGTAAGTATAGACTCTTTTGCTATAATTTCTGATGGAGTTGAGCTGGGTGATGGTTGTGTTATAGGTAGCGGAGTATATATAGGTCCAAATGTCAAAATTGGAGAAAGAACAATTGTATCTCCCAATACAACTATTGAGTGTGCAGATATAGGTAAAGATGTACTGATTTACTCTGGGGTAAGGATTGGACAGAGAGGTTTTGGTTTTGCTCCTACAAAAGAAGGGCATATTAAAATTCCTCAATTAGGACAGGTTATTATTGAAAATAATGTAGAAATAGGTGCTAATTGTTGTATAGATAGGGGTAGTAGTGATAATACAAAAATAGGTGAGGGTACTTTTTTAGATAATCTTGTACATGTAGCACATAATGTTAAAATAGGTAAGCATTGTGCTATAGCTGGACAAGTAGGAATAGCTGGCAGTGCTATAATAGGAGACTTTTGTATGTTTGGAGGTCAAGTGGGAATAGGTGGACACGTAAACCTAGGTAGTGCTGTTCAAGCAGCTGGTCAGACTGGAATAACCAAAAACGTTAAAAGTGGAAGTAAATTAGGAGGTACTCCGGCTGTTAGTCTAACCCAATATCACAGGCAAGCTGTGAAACTAAAAAAAATATCAAGAAAGAGTAATGACAAAAATGATTAATAATGAAATTACCTCAATAGAAATTGATAAGATTATACGAATGATTCCTCATAGATATCCTATGCTATTAATCGATAAAGTAGTAGATATTAAAAGGGGTGTGTCAGCTATTGGAATTAAAAATGTTACAGCTAACGAAAATTACTTTGTTGGACATTTTCCTGAACAAATGATAATGCCCGGAGTACTTATAATAGAATCAATGGCTCAAACTGCAGCAGTAGTTGTAGTAGAATCCCTAGGTGTAAAAGCAGAAGGTAGTTTAGTATATTTTATGTCAGTAGATGCAGGAAGATTTCGTAAACCTGTAGTTCCAGGAGATCAATTGAAAATTCAAACTGTCAAAAGTAAACAAAAAGGCAAGGTTTGGAAATTTGATTGTAAGGCGTATGTTGAAGATAAGGTAGTGGCAGAAGCTAAAATTTCAGCTATGATTATGGCTGAAAATGACTAAAATTCATAAAACTGCAATTATAGATAAAAGTGCTAAAATTCATGATTCTGTATTTATAGGCCCATATTCTATCATTGGTCCTGAAGTTATTATTAACGCAGATACTATTATACATTCGAGTGTAGTAATTATGGGGAAAACTTTTATTGGCAAACAAAACATACTTTATCCATTTTCATCAATAGGTAATCCACCTCAGGATTTAAAATTTAAAGGAGAAAAGTCAGAATTAATTATTGGAGATAATAACGTTATAAGAGAACACGTTACCATTAACCCTGGTACTATTGGAGGAGGTATGAAAACTGTAATTGGAAATGAATGTTTGCTTATGGTTGGTTCTCACGTTGCTCACGATTGTATTGTAGGAAATAACGTTATTTTAGCTAATAATGCTACTTTAGGAGGACATGTAGAAATTGATGATTATGCTATAATTGGCGGTTTAAGTGGAGTTCACCAGTTTGTTCGAATAGGTTGTCATTCTATGGTAGGAGGAATGTCAGGTGTAGATAGTGATGTAATCCCTTATGGATCAGTTATAGGTAATAGAGCAAATTTATCAGGTTTAAACATTATAGGGTTGAAGAGAAGAAATTTTTCTCGCTCAATAATTCATGACTTAAGAAAAGCCTACAGGTTATTATTTGCACCTGAAGGGACTATTCAAGAAAGACTAATAGATGTAGCTGAAGAGTTTAATAGTAATGAACCAATAATGGATATAGTAAATTTTATACGCGGGGATACTAGTCGTGCAATCTGTCAACCCAAGAACGGTTCAAAAGTCATCTAAGATAGCGATAGTTGCAGGGAATGGAGATCTTCCAATCCTAGTCATTGAAAAATGTATTCAACTTGGTAAACCATACTTTTTAATAATTATTAAAGATCATGGTGAATACACTATGAATAAGTTTAAGTGTGATTATACTTTAAAGCTGAATCAAATAGGAAAAGCATTAAAGATCATTAAGAACAATAAGATAGATGAAATTATTATGATAGGATCTATAGAAAGGCCATCTTTAAGAGATATGATACCTGATCTATGGACAGCAAAATTTTTAGCAAAAATTGCTAATGAACCTCAAGGCGATGACAATATTTTAAAAAATTTATCTAAAGAACTAGAATATGAAGGATTTAAAATTATTGCTCCAGAAAGTTTTATAATTAATTCTTAGTCTAAGAAAGGTCTCATGGGGAAAATAAAATCATCTAAAAGCCATGATGCAGATATGGCTAAAGATTTTAAAATAGCAAAAAAATTTGGGGAATTAGATATCGGTCAATCACTAGTAATAGAAAATGGGTTAGTCCTTGCATTGGAAGGAGCTGAAGGCACAGATGAAATGATAAAAAGGTCTTTTAAATACAAAAAATCTAACAAACCTTCAATTCTAATAAAAATCTTTAAAACATCTCAGGAAAAAAGAATAGATAGACCAGTTATAGGTGTTGAGACTGTTAAATTAGCTTTCAAGTATGGGTTTTCTGGAATTGCTCTAGAAGCAAACGAAGTGTTAATAATTGATTATGAAAAAACGATTTCTATAGCAGATAAAAAAAATATTTTTATTAAAGGAATCTAAATTTGAATTCTCAAAAGCTTAATTTAAAAATTTATATGATTGCCGGTGAAGATTCTGGTGACCTTATAGGATCAGGACTAATGAAAGAGTTAAAGAAAATTAGCAATCAACCTATAAGATTTCTAGGTATTGGTGGCATAAAAATGAAAGAAGAAGGATTAGAAGAAATTTTTGAAATGTCAAAGCTATCTATTATGGGAATTTTTGAAGTATTAGGAAGTATATTTAAATTCTTAAATTTAATAAAAATAACTAAAAATTCTATATTTTCAAGTAAACCTGATATTTTAATTACCATTGATTCTCCTGGCTTTAATTTGAGAATACAAAAAGCTGCTTCTTCAATGAAGAATTTAAAAAGAATACATTATGTTGCTCCTTCAGTATGGGCCTGGAAAAGATACAGGGCAAAGGAAATGTCTAGATTTTTAGATTTATTATTGGTTTTATTTCCTTTTGAAAAAAAATACTTTTCTTCTGAAGGTCTTGATACAAAATTTGTAGGACACGCTGTGTTATATGATATTTTAAAAAAAAATAAGCTTAGTAAAAATCTGAATATAAAACAGTTAGATTTAAATAATTTAAAAATTGTGCTTTTACCTGGCAGTAGAAAAAATGAAATTAAAAAAATACTACCAGTTTTGATTAAAGTTTCTGAGGAATTATCAGTGCATTTTAAAAATATAAAATTTTTTATTGTGACACAGAAACTGCATAAAGAATACATTGAAACAAAATTATCAAGTTCTAAAATTTCCTATAATTTGACGTATGATTCAAATAAAAAATATGAGATATATTCAAAGGTAGATTTAGCTTTATGTGCTTCAGGAACTGTTTCACTTGAGTTAGCATGCCTTTCTACTCCAATGATAGTTGTTTATAAGATGAACTGGGTAACATATCTTATTGTTAAATCTATGGTTAAAATTAATACAGTCAGCATAGTCAACATTATACTTGAAAAAAATATTATTCCGGAATATTTGCAATATAATGCTTCTGTTAAAAATTTAGTTAATGCATCTAAGAACTTGATATTAAATAGTGATTTGAGAGTTGATCAAATTAAAGGTTTTAAGATAGCCTTGGAAGATGTTATTAATATTGCAGAAAATCCTAGTTATTTAGCTGCAAGAGCAATTCTCAAAAGTAAGGATAAATAGGTATGGCTAAAAAAAGTTTTAAATATTTGCATACGATGATAAGAGTAAAAAATCTTGAAGAGTCTATAAGTTTTTATTCAAAAATCTTTGAAATGAAATTATTAAGAAAATCTGATTATCCTGATGGAAAGTTTAGTTTAGCTTTTATGGGTTATGGGCCTGAAAAAGATAACACTGTTTTAGAGTTGACATATAATTGGGATCAATCTGACTATGATTTGGGAGATGCGTGGGGTCACATAGCTTTTGGAGTTGAAGATATTTATGATTTTTGTAAAAATATTGAGGATAAAAATATAAATATTATAAGAAAGCCAGGTCCTATGAAACATGGTAAAACTGTTATAGCTTTTATTGAAGATCCAAACGGGTATAAAATTGAATTGATACAGAGATAAAACTTATCTTTTGTTAAGAGCTATAAACTTTCTTTTCTTAGGGCCATCATAAAGTTGTCTAGGCCTGCCAATTCTTTGTTCTGGATCTTCAATCATTTCATTCCATTGAGCTACCCAACCCACAGTTCTAGCTACAGCAAATAGCACTGTAAACAAGTTGGGTGGAAACCCCATAGCTTGTAATATTACTCCTGAATAGAAGTCAACGTTCGGATATAATTTTTTTTCTACAAAATAATCATCTTCTAATGCAATTTTTTCTAATTTTCTAGCTAAGGCAAACATAGGTTCTTTTTCTTTTCCTAAAGTTTTTAAAACATCGTCAGCTGTTTTTTTCATAACTTTTGCTCTAGGATCATAATTTTTATAAACTCTATGTCCAAATCCCATTAATCTAAAAGGATCACTATTATCTTTAGCTTTTAAAATGTATTTATTCACATTTTTAACGTTTTTAATATTTGAAAGCATATGTATCACGGCCTCATTTGCTCCACCATGTGCGGGTCCCCACAATGATGCTATACCTGCAGCAATACTAGCAAATGGGTTTGCTCCTGAAGATCCTGCAAGTCTTACTGTGGATGTAGAAGCATTTTGTTCATGATCAGCATGAAGTATTAATATTTTATCCATTGCTTTAGCAAGAACAGGATCAATATTGTATTCTTCAGCAGGCACGGAAAACATCATATTTAAAAAATTTTCGGAATAAGATAATTTATTGTTGGGATAAATAAATGGTTGTCCTATTGAAAATTTATAGGCCATAGCAGCTATAGTAGGCATTTTAGCTATTAGTCTATGAGAAGCTATGGATCTCTGGTTATCATCTGTAATATCAGTACTGTCATGATAAAATGCACTTAAGGCCCCTACAACTCCGCACATTACGGCCATGGCATGAGCATCTCTTCTGAATCCCCTAAAAAATAGTGATAGCTGTTCATTAACCATAGTATGAGTAGTAATTCTTTTATCAAAATTTACTTTTTCTTTTTCATTAGGAAGCTCTCCTTTTAATAGTAGGTAGGCAACTTCTAAAAAATCACATTTTTCGGCTAATTCATCAATAGGATACCCTCTATGAAGTAAAATTCCTTTATCACCATCGATATAAGTTATCTTTGATTTGCAGGATCCTGTGCTTGTATAACCTGGGTCATAAGTGAATTTATCTGTTTCTTTATATAAGTCTTTGATTTCTATAACGTCCGGCCCGATAGTTCCACTATGAATAGGAAAGGTATAATTTTTTCCGTTAGGCAAAAATAGCTTAGCTTTTTTGGCTTTTTTATTTTCGGGCATCTAATTTAACTCCAGAAATATATATAAAACTTTTTGTGCGAATTATAGTGAGGTATTTAAAACTATGCAATTATTACAAATAAATAATTATTTATTTATCAAGAATATTTATTCTTTCTAAGACTTTTTCTTTTCCAAGGGCCATAATTACTTCATACAATCCTGGGGATACTGATTTTCCTGTTAAAGTAGCTCTTAAAGGTTGTGCTAATTTTCCCAGGTTTATTTTGTTGTTACTACAAAAAGTTTTTATATTTTTCTCAATATTTTCGATATTCCATAGATCTATATTTTTTATACAATTGCTATAGTCAAGAACTAACTTGCAATTTTCTTGGGTAAGTACTGTTTTTGATTTTTCATCCATTTGAATTGGTTCATCATCTATATAAAAACTACTCATATTTATCAATTCTATCGTTGTTCTTGCTCTCTCTTTAAGTCCTTTTATACCTCGACTTAGAATTGATAATTTATTTTCTGTAAGAAGATTTCCATTTTTTTTGAAATTTGTACTAATTAAATCAATTATTTGAGTATCACTAAGTAAATTTATGTAGTGAGAATTTAAACTATTTAATTTATCAAGATCAAATTTAGCAGGAGATTTTCCTATAGCTTCTAACTCAAACCAATTTATTGCTTTTTCAATAGAAATAATCTCTTCATCACCATGAGACCATCCTAATCTCATTAAGTAATTTAACATTGCCTCTATTAAAAATCCTCTTTCTTTATAGCTTTCTATACCCAAGGCACCATGTCTTTTCGATAGTTTAGCACCGTCAGTTCCATGAATGAGTGGAATATGTGCATATATAGGTGCCTTCCAATCAAGAGCATTATAAATGTGTTGTTGCCTTAGTGTGTTTGTAAGGTGATCTACTCCTCTTATTACGTGGGAAATATTCATGTCGTGATCATCTACTGTTACAGATAGCATATAGGTTGGTGTTCCATCAGACCTAATAATTATAAAGTCATCTAATTCAGAATTATTAATCTCAATTTTACCTTGAATTTTATCATTTAACACAGCGGTACCTGATTGAGGATTTTTGATTCTAATTACTGGCTTTATATCTTTGGGTGCCTTACTAGGATCTCGATCTCTCCATAAACCATTATATTGGGGGGGTAATTTTTTTCTTATAGCTTCTTCTCTCATGGATTTAAGTTCATCATTAGTACAATAACATTTATAAGCATTACCTGATTCTAATAGTTTTAAACCAATTTCAGCATGTCTACTAAGCTTATCAGATTGATATATTATTTCTTCATCCCAAGTTAAATTAAGCCATTTTAAACCTTCAATTATTTTTAATTTTGCTTCTTGGGTTGATCTTTTTAAATCAGTGTCTTCTATTCTTAATCTAAACTTTCCATTGTGTTTTTTTGCAAACAGCCAATTAAAAAGTGCAGTTCTTACTCCGCCTATATGGAGAAAGCCAGTAGGGGAGGGAGCAAATCTGGTTACAACGTCCATAGCAAATTATTTCCTATTTTTTTATATATATAAAAGATATTAAGAAAAAATATCAGTATTTTCGTATTATTCCAACAAGAATTCCTTGAATTTCCACTTCGTTTTGGGTATAGATCTGACTTTTATAGTTTTTATTTGCTGGTTCAAGAATAATTTTCTTTTTATTATATGATAATATTTTCAAGGTTGCTTCTTCTTTTCTAATTAGCGCTACTACAATCTTACCATTTTCAGCAGAATTTCTTTTTTCTATGATTGCAATATCATTATCCATTATACCTTTATTAATCATGGAATCTCCAGAAACTTCTAAGGCATAATATGACCCATTTCCAATAAAATTATTTGGCACTGGAATTGTTTTTTCTATATTTGCAATTGCCTCTATTGGAGTACCAGCAGCAATTTTACCATATAATGGTATTTCAACTGTTGAAGAATTATTTAAATTTTTTTGATTATATTCGTTAATAGGCCTTATAATCTCTATTGCTCTGGCTCTATTAGCTAGTTTTTTAATAAAACCTCTTTCTTCTAATGCAGATACTATTCTATGAATGCCTGATTTAGATTTAAGGCGCATAGCAATTCTTATCTCATCATAGGATGGAGAATGATTATGTTTATCTTTATATTCACTGAGGTAATCTAATAATTCTCTTTGTTTTATTGTTAACATTCGTTGCTCCTTAATGAATAGAACAAAACATAAACATTATAATAATGCTTTATTTGAAATGGTCAAGAAATTTTATATTACAGACTTTGATTTATGTGAACAAAAGGAATAACTAAAACTTTACTTCCTGCTTTTATGGCATTTGCAAACCTTTTTCTAATTATAAGTCCTTGAGAACTAGCCAATATATTTGTCATAGAACTATCTTGTTTTGCAAAAGGTTCGGCTATTATTTCATTGTTCTTTAAGAAGGAAAGTTTTGCTCTTATATAATCTTCTCTTTCATCATTTTTTTCTATATCTTTGGATGTTATTGCTTCTTTAATTGGAGTTTTATAACTAATATTTTGTAATTTATTAATTAATGGAATTAGATAAATTATGCTAGAAACAAATGTGGAAACGGGATTTCCTGGAAAGCATAAAACTGACATCTTTTTAAGTTTTCCATATAAAATGGGTTTTCCTGGTCTCATTGCAATCTTCCAAAATACTACTTTTAATCCTAAATCTATTAAAGTAGATTTTACTAGATCATGATCACCAATAGAAATGCCCCCAGTAGTTAAAAGAATATCTGATCCTTTAGATTTAAGTATTTTATTTTTTAAAGAATTCTTATTATCTCTAGCAATCCCAAAATCATAAAATTTTCCTCCTAAAGAGTTTATTAGAGACTGAAGCATAAAACTATTTGAAGATATTATTTGGGAGCGATTTAACTTTTGTCCTACCGTACCTAGTTCATTTCCTGTAGACAATATAGATATAATTGGTTTTTTATAAGCTTTAATACTACTTTGGTTAGTCGATGCTGTAATTCCTATATCTCTTGTTGTAATTTTAGTGTTTTTTTTAATTATTATATCGCCAATTTTTATATTTAAACCTTTAAATCTAATATATTCATTCTTTTTAAGGTTTTGATTACATGAAACAATTTTACTATCTTTGATTATTGCTTTTTCTTTTAAAATTATACAATCC
>CAZUXH010000049.1:0-12227 GCA_964624655.1 uncultured Rhodospirillaceae bacterium
AAGTGTTGCAGTTGTATCATCTGCAATTAAATCAGATAATAAAGAATTATTGACTGCAAAAGATTTAAGAATTCCTATACTTAAAAGAGCAGATATGCTTGCTGAGCTAATGAGATTTAAGAAATCAATAGCAGTAGGGGGAAGTCATGGTAAAACTACAACAACTTCTATGATAAGTTCCATTTTAGTTACCTCTAAATCTGATCCAACAATAATTAATGGAGGAATAATAGAGTCTTATCAGAGTAATGCCAGACTTGGTAAGGGAGCATGGATGGTAGTAGAGGCAGATGAAAGTGATGGAACTTTTACTCGACTTCCAGCTACAATTGCTGTTCTAACAAATATAGATGAGGAACATCTAGATTTTTATAAAAATTACAAAAATTTAAAAAAATCCTTTAGAAGTTTTATAGAAAATTTACCTTTTTATGGATTTGCTTCAATATGTATAGATAATCCTGAAGCATTAGAACTTAAAGAAAATATAAAAGACAGAAAAATTGTTTCATATGGACTTAATAGTTCAGCAAATTTTACTGCAGATAGCTTGGTTTTTAAAAAAGGAAAAAGTTTTTTTAATATTAAGATAAAAAAAAGCACTAATAGTAAAGACATAATTTATAAAGACTTTTGTATATCGTTGCCTGGTAAATATAATATTACCAACGCTTTAGGAGCAATTTCTGTATGTTATGAATTAGGAATATCAATCGTAAATATTAGAAAAGGATTAAAGAATTTTAAAGGAGTAAAAAGAAGATTTAGTTTAATAGATAAAATTAATGGGATATCTTTTATTGATGATTATGCGCATCATCCTACAGAAATAAAATGTATTTTAGAAGCTGCTTGTTCTGTATGTGAAGGAAAAATAGTAGTGGTTTTTGAGCCCCATAGGTATTCTAGAGTTTTTAGTCTTTATAAAAAATTTGTAAATTCTTTTGATAATGCTGATATTGTCTTTATTACTGATATATATTCTGCAGGAGAAGATAAAATTAAAGGAATTAGTAAAGAAAAATTGGCAAGCTCTATTAGTTTAAATGGTGTTAAAGATGTTAGATTATTAAAAAATTATGAAACATTTCATTCAAATTTAATAGAAATTTGTAATACAGGAGATTTTATAATATTTTTGGGAGCGGGGAATATTTCGAAAGTAGCTAAAAAAATAACTGAGCAGTTCAGAGCGGAACTCACTAAATCCATATAGAATATTATGGTGTATAAAAGTAATGACGAAAAGTTTTACTTCTAAAATTCTGCCCGATGTAGAAGGCATATTAACTCCGAATGCAGATTTGGCAAAATCCAGTTGGTTTGGAGTAGGAGGGCCGGCAGAGTTTATGTTCATTCCAAAAGATGAAAATGATTTAAAAAAATTTCTAAAAAGTTTAAATCCTAAAATACCCATTTTTACTTTGGGAGCATTATCAAATGTATTAATTAGAGATGGTGGAGTAGCAGGAGTGGTTATAAAACTTGGTTCTAATTTTAATGATATTATTTCATTAAATTCCACCATTAAAGCCGGTGCAAGTGCCATGGATATGAATATTTCAAAGTTTGCAGCTAAAAAGGGAATAGGAGGAATGGAATTCTTATCAGGAATTCCTGGTTCTATTGGTGGAAGTGTCAAAATGAATGCTGGTGCTTTTGGGCATGAAATCTCAGATATTCTTAAAAGAGTCAAATTTGTTAATAGAAGTGGGGAAGTAGAGGAAATAGACGGTAATGATATTAGAATGGGTTATCGTAAAAGTTTTTTTCCTAAAGGCTCAATAATTTTAGAAGTACAATTGAAAGGATACCCATTGCCTAAAAACTTAATACTTAATAAAATGAAAGATATAAAGGATAAAAGATTAAGTTCACAACCTGTTAAAAATTTGACAGGTGGTTCAACTTTTAAGAATCCTAAGGGGCTCAAGGCTTGGGAGCTTATTGATAAAGCTGGATGTAGAGGATTAATTATAGGAGGAGCAGAAATTTCTCAAACTCATCCTAATTTTATTATAAATAAAGGAAATGCTTTGTCTGCAGACATTGAGTCGCTAGGATTAGAAGTGAAAAGACGAGTTAAAGAATATTGTGGAGTTGATCTAAAATGGGAGATTCAAAGAGTTGGAAAAAAAGAGAAGAAAAGATTGAAATGAAAATATTGTTATTTAAAGGAGGAGAAACTGAAAGAGAAGTTTCGTTGATGACAGCAAAAAATGTCTCAAATTCTCTAAAGCATCTTGGCCATTCTGTCGAAGAAATTGATACAAAAAGTAATAATTTATTATCTTATACTTATAAAGGAATAGATTTAATATTTAATGCTTTGCATGGGGGTATAGGGGAGAACGGATGTTTGCAAGGGTTTTTAGATACTATAAAAATTCCTTATACTGGATCCGGTGTTATGGCATCTTCATTAGCTATGAATAAAATAATTTCCAAAATGCTGTTTGCAAAGTTTGATATAAATGTTGCTGCAGATAAAATTGTAAATATAAAAGAAATTATGGAAAAAGATCCAATGTCTAGACCATATGTTTTAAAACCTATTGAAGGAGGTTCTAGTATTGATGTAGTAATAATTGATAAAAATTTTGATATGAAAAAATTAAGTCTAAGTGAATCAGGGTCTAAATTTTTTGCTGAAAAATTTATTGCAGGGAGAGAATTTTCTGTAGCTGTTATAGGAGATGAAATATTAGGAATAATTGAAATTAAATTTAATGAAAGTTTTTATAATTATAAAGCAAAATATAAAGATTCTAAAACTTTCTTTAATTTTCCAAATGATATGAAGATTGAATTGAAAGATAAATTAGAAGAATATTCTTTAAAAGCTCATCGTTCTCTTGGATGTAAGGGGCTTACTAGAGCTGATTTTATAATTCCAAACAGTCATCCTATTGATCCGGTTTTGTTAGAAATCAATACTCTTCCAGGACTAACAACTCATTCGTTGGTTCCCAAAATAGCTCAGAATAAAGGATTGTCTTACGACGACTTGATAGCCAAGATAATTGATGAGGCCATAATTTGAAATTAATTATAAGATTTTGTATTATTTTAGTCATAGTTTTTTTATTATCTTTTAGCTTTTTAAGAAAAGATATATTTTTAAGTAGTTTTTTGGATTTCTCTAATAATTTATCAGTCATCTCAGGTTTAGTTTTAAAAGAAGTCTGGGTTAAAGGTAGAAGAAATTTAAAAGAAGAAGAGATTATTAATTCACTTAATATAGAAATCGGGGATCCAATTTTATTCATAGATTTAAATAAAATTAGTTATAATTTATCTAATTTAAAATGGGTTAAAAATAATAAAGTTTTTTTAAATTCTACAGGTAAACTCGAGATAGAGATTGAAGAATATATTCCTGTAGCAACATATGAAACATCTAAAGGAAATTATTTAATAGATGATCATGGAAATATAATTAAAAGTGTTAATTCTAACATTTTTGAAAGTTTAATAAAAATTTCTGGTCAAAATGCTCTAAATAATATGCAAGAAATTAAAGAAATAGTTATAGAAACAAATAATTTTTCTTATTCCTTAAAAAAAATAGAGCATATTGGTGGGCGAAGATGGAATACATATTTTGAAGAAGGGTTTTTCGCAAAACTTCCAGAAAAGGATTATAAGATAGCACTTAGGAAACTAGCAAGTATGTTGTCACAATATGATATTAAAACTGAAAGATTAGTCTTTATAGATTTAAGGTTATTAGATAGAGTAAGTTTAAAATATAAAGATTAATTCACATATAAGGTTTTATTAATGGTTAGACTTTTGCCCCAAGGATTTGGCAACATATCAAATAATCAAATACTGTCCTCATTAGATATTGGATCTGGTAAAATAAGTTGTTTTATTTCTAAAATTAGTGGGACAGGAGAAATAGAGATTATAGGTGCAGGTCATCAAGAATCAAAAGGTTTATCAGCTGGTATAATAACTGATTTGGAACATTTAGAATACTCTATTAGAAAATGTGTAGATTCTGCTGAAAAGATGGCATCAGAAACTGTTAAGAGTGTAATTTTAGGTTTTTCCTCCGGAAAACCTCAATCAAAAATATTAAAAGTAGAAGTTGAACTCCAAGGTTCTATTATATCGGATAAAGATTTAGATAAAATATATAAATCTTTATCTGAAAAGACTGAATTTGAAGGAAGAGAAATATTACATGCTATTCCGTTACAGTTCTCAATTGATGGAAGCAAGGGTATTAAGAATCCAGTGGGAATGTACGGCGATAAACTTGGATTAGATATAAGTATTATTAGCGTAGAAGAGAATGCTATAAAAAACTTCACTAGAGTTGTTAATAAAGCAGATCTTGAGATAAGAAGAATTATTTACAGTCCATATGCCTGCGGGTTTTCAGTTTTGAATGATGAAGAAAGAGAACTGGGTGTTGCACTAGTAGATATTGGATTTGAATTAACAAGAATTTCAATTTTTATCAATAATGCTATTGTTTTTACAAAAACTGTACCTTTGGGAGGAGTACAGATTACTAAGGATATTGCAAAAATATTTTCTTTATCAATTTTAGATTCAGAAAAGATAAAAATTATTAATGGTCAATTGATAGAAAGCTCATCTGAAAATCTTTCAAGTATAGAGGCCAATCCATTAGGAAAAGAATATGAACTATCTGATCCTGTCGAAGTTTCAAGGGGACATTTGATTAAAATCATTAAACCAAGAGTTCAAGAAATTTTAGAAATTATTAAACTTGAGATAAGTAATAGTGGTTATGAAAAAATTATATCTAATAGAGTTGTTTTCACTGGTGGAGCGTCCCAAATGGATGGGCTAGTTTATTTAGCAACAGAAATTTTAGATAAAAAGTCTATTTTAGGTAAGCCAAAAGTTTTAAAAGGTATTCCAGACAATATGTCAGGTGCTGCATTTTCTACGGTTAATGGATTACTTCAATTTTTAGTGGAAGAAAGTAAAGATCTAAAATCAAAAATATTGTTTAATAATAAAGAAGATAAAAAAATTGGTTTAAAATTAAGTAATATAAAACAATGGTTTGTAGAGAATTTTTAATATAATTTTTTTTCTACTAAGTTGTTACAAATGTTACAAAATGTTATTTTTCAATTGCAATTTTAGTTGTTAGAGTAAGCTTCAATATTTAATAAATAAGAAGCACGAAGCTCATGTATCAAAAAACTTTAAACCGACCTGTGTTTACTGAAGGTATAGGTCTACATTCAGGAACTCTGGTAAAAATGGAGATTAAACCTGCAGGCCCTAATTCAGGTATTTTTTTTAATAGAAGTGATTTAAATAAGGCTCAGATTGTTAGAGCAGATTATGAATCTGTAGTAGATACTAGATATGGAACTACCATATCTAATTCTATTGGAACAAAAATTCATACGGTGGAACATTTAATGGCAGCTTTCATGGGTATAGGTCTAGATAATGCTGAGGTGGTGCTTTCTTCATGTGAAGTGCCTGTCATGGACGGAAGTTCGAAAAGTTTTTTGAAAATGCTAAATTCTGTAGGCTTGAAAGAACAAGTTTCTAAGAGGCAATCTATAAAAATTGTGAAAGAATTTGCTGTTTTTCACAAAGATAAAAGAATTACCGTTAGCCCAGCAGATGTTTTGTCTATAAAATATAATATAGATTTTTCAGATCCTGCGATAGGAAAACAAGCAAGAGAAGTAGTTTTCTCAAATGGAGCGTTTAAAGAAGAAATTAGTGCAGCGAGGACATTTGGGTTTTTAAATGAAGTAGAAACACTCCATAAATCAGGTCTTGCGCTTGGAGGATCTTTAAAAAATGCAATAGTTGTAGATGATGGAAAAATTTTAAACCCAGAGGGGCTAAGGTATAAAGATGAATTTGTAAGACATAAAATCTTGGATTTGTGTGGGGATATTTATCTTGCTGGAAAACAGATTATTGGTAAAATAGAAGCAAATTGTGCTGGACATGAACTTAATAATACATTTCTCAGAAGATTATTAGAAAATAAAGATAACTATGATATAGTAGAACAGGATGAACAAATAGGGCATAGAGAGTTTGCTATAGCATAAAGTTTTTATGAGTATTTACTTGATTAAAAATTTATATATTTTTTTACTGTTAGTATTCTGCTCAACAGTTTTTGTTTATGCTGAAGAAGGGGAAATCCAATTTCAGGATGGCAGCGTGTATAGCGGAGAATTAGTTAATGGTGAAATGACTGGTCTTGGTTATTTAGTATATCCTAAAGACGCAGCATCTAATTCTCAAATCACATATAGAGGAGAGTTTTTAAATGGAGAGTTTAATGGCCATGGGCTATTAACATATGATAATGGAGCTATTTATGAAGGAGCATTTGTGAGAGGCTTAAGGCACGGTGCTGGTAAAATTATATATACAGATGGGACAGAGTATGAGGGTAATTTTTTAGATGATAAAGAAGATGGTAATGGAGTTTTAAAATATTCTGATGGCACTGTTTATGAAGGTAATTTTAAAGCAGGATTACCGAATGGTTTAGGTAAAATATTATATAAAGATGGAAATCAGTACGTAGGAAATTTTTTAAATGGTAATAGAGATGGTAAAGGTGAATTTATATTTGCTAATGGAAGTAAATATAAAGGAGATTTTTTAAAAGGACAAATCCATGGAATTGGAAAATATACTTTTACAGATGGATCTATATATTCTGGAAGTTTTGTTAATGGAAATAGAGACGGTTCAGGAGAGATAGTTTACATGGATGGAACTATAATAGTGGGAAATTTTAAAGAGGGAAACTTGGTAGGGGAGGCTAATATTACTTACCCAGACGGAAGTAAAGCAAAAATAAATTATTAATCTAAATATTTAATTATGTATATATTTCCGCTTAGATCATCTGATACAAGCATATGTCCTTTTTTAGTAAATAAAATATCCGCTGGTCTTCCTGAAGCATTTTCATTTTTTAACCAGCCTTCAGCAAAAATACCTTTTTCAACTATTTTATTATGATCGCTACTCAATTTTGCAAAGGATATTCTATAGCCTATTTTTTTAGATCTATTCCAGGAACCATGTTCTGCTATGAAAATGGTGTTTCTGAAATAACTAGAAAATAATTCTGTTGAGATGATGTCTATTCCCAATGGCGCTACATGTGCGTCTAGGTTTAGCATAGGAGGAAGGAACTTTTCACAGGTTCCATCATATTCTATAGACAGGTCTCTGATATTGTTTCCATAACAGAAAGGATATCCAAAATGATCCTCATCTTTTTGTAATTTATTTAATTCACAAGGAGGTAAATCATCTCCTAGTCCATCTCGGCCATTATCTGTAAACCAAAGGTCATCCGTAATAGGGTGCCATACAAAGCCAACTGAATTTCTAACACCTCTTGCATGGATTTTAAAATCAGAACCATCTAATTTAATGCTGGATATAGTTCCATATGGATCTTTGACTATGCATACATTACATGGAGCTCCAATATTAAAAAAAAGTCTATTGTTTTTACTTATTTTTAAGTATTTCCAACCGTGGCCACTATCCATTGGCAGATTTTCTTTTATAATTTCTATTTTTGGTGAAAATAAATTGTTTGCTATATCAGGAAATTTAAAAATTTTACTAACCGCTGCGACATAAAGGTTGCCGTCCTTAAAAGCAATTCCAGTAGGTAATCTTAATTTTGACGCAATAGTTGTAACAGTTTCACCGAAACCATCTTTATCTAAATCTTGAATGGCATAAACTTTGCCAGCAGAACGAGAACCTACAAATAAAATTCCATCTGGCGTCAATGCCATTTGTCTAGCATTTGGTACATTTGTATATATAGATACTGAAAAACTATTTGGTAATTTAATTAAGCTCAGAATATCACTGGATTGTGCTTCTTTATAAATGATAAAAAAATAAATTAAAAATACTAAATATTTCATCTTACATATTTGGATAGTTAGGACCATCACCTCCTTGAGGTGTAACCCAATTTATATTCTGCTTTGGATCTTTAATATCACATGTTTTACAATGTAAGCAATTTTGTGAATTTATTTGTAATCTTGCTATACCATTATCTTTAATTATTTCGTAAACATTTGCTGGGCAGTAATTAGTTTCAGGAGAGCCATAATGTTCTAAGTTAATATTTATAGGAATTTTGTCATCTAAAATTTGTAGATGGTTTGGTTGATCTTCAACATGATTAGTTCCAGAGAATGAAAGATTAGTAAGTTTATCAAAAGTATAAATTCCGTCAGCTTTTTCATAATGTATTTTATTAGAATATTTTGCTTTTTCTGTTGATTCGTTATCAGTATGGTTAAGTTTTAATTGCCATAAAGATCTTCCTCTTAAAATGGATAATTCTATAAACCCTATAAAAAGTCCAATGAAGAGACCATACTTAAAACCAGCTCTAAAATTTTTAGCTTTTTTTAATTCTTTTCCTGCCCAGGATTTATAAAAATTTTTTTCATATTCTGATAAAATTTTATTATTTTCGGCTGACTCTGATAAATTTTTATATATATTTTCAGCAGCTATTATTCCGGACTTCATTGCAGTATGTGTTCCTTTTATTTTAGCGACATTAAGTGTGCCGGCATCACAACCGATTAAAGCTCCACCAGGAAAGTAAAGTTTAGGTAGACTATAGTATCCTCCTTCATTTATTGCTCTAGCCCCATAAGCTACTCTTCTACCATTTTTAATAATATTTTTAATTTGAGGATGAGTTTTAAACTTTTGAAATTCTTCATAGGGACTTAAGTAGGGATTTTTATAATCTAAACCTACTACAAGACCTATGGAAATTTGTTTATTAGGCATGTGATAAAGAAAAGATCCTCCATATGTTTTATTACTTAGAGGCCATCCTACACTGTGAGAAATGCGCCCTTCTTCGTGTTTAGAGCTATCTATTTCCCAGATTTCTTTTAGACCTATACCATATGTTTGCGGGGTTTTTTCTTTCGCAAGTTTGTATTTATTAATGATTAATTTGCCCAAACTGCCCCTACATCCTTCAGCTAAAAGAGTATATTTAGCCATAATGTCAATACCAGGCTCAAAAGCATCGCTCTTTTCTCCGTTTTTAGAGATACCCATATCTAAAGTTCTAACTCCTATAACAGCATCTGAATCATCATATATAATTTCTTTGGCTGGAAATCCTGGATAAATTTCTACTCCAAGATCTTCTGCTTTTTTAGAAAGCCATCTACATAGATTTGCAAGACTAATTATATAATTGTTTTCATTTTTAATAGTTTTTGGAAGTAAAATATTGGGAATAGAAAAACATGTTTTTTCTTTAAAATATAGAAATTCTTCTTTTATAACTTTTGTAAATCCAGGAGGAGGATTGCTTTTCCAATCTGGAATTAATTCATCAAGTGCTCTCGTTTCTATTACTGCGCCAGATATAATGTGTGATCCAACTTCTGCTCCTTTTTCTAGGATGCATACTGAAATGTTTTTATTATTTTTTAAAGCGAGGTTTTTAATTTTTATTCCTGCAGATAGTCCAGATGGCCCTGCACCTACTATAACCACATCATAATTCATTTTTTCTCTGGTTTCATTCATGCTTTTATTGCTCTATTATATAATTTTATTTTGCTTTTAAAAACTCTATACAAATATCATGAAGAGAAGGGTCACCACTTGCTATTATTGAGTTAGTATTTAAAAGATCTTCTCCTTCCCAAGGAGTAATTTTTCCCCCGGCGGCAATCAAAATAGGAACTGCTGCAGCTATATCCCAAATCTTCAGATCACTTTCTATAACTAAATCAATTGTTCCTGCTGCACACATAGCATATCCCCAACAGTCAGTTCCATGCCGTACAAATAGAACTTTTTCTATAATTTTTGAGTATATATTTTCATGGGAAAAAAACATTGAAGGGTCTGTTATAGCGCAAATTGCTTTTTCAACTGAATTACATTTTCTAGTTTTAATAATTTTACCATTCAAATAACTTCCATCTTTGCTTCCCCATATCCTTTCTCCAGTAATTGGTTGATCAATAACTCCTAGGACAGGAATATTATTTTCCATTAAACCTATCATACAACCAAATACAGGTAAGCCAGCGACAAATGCTTTTGTTCCATCTACGGGATCTAGAACCCATATAAATTCTGCATCTTCATTTTCGTTACCTAATTCTTCTCCGATTATTCCATGTTTTGGATATTTGTTATTAATTAGTTTTCTCATTATTTTTTCGCATTCAATATCTGTTTCTGTCAAAATTTGATTTCTTTGTTCATCAACAGAAGGCTTGATTTTCCAATCAGAGGAATTTCTAAAATTTCTATTAACAGTCTCATTTACAGAATTTGCTAGTTCGTGTGCTAGTTTTAAAAATTCTTTATTGTAGTCCAAAGAAGAAGTCCTTATTTTATAACTAACATTGCCACTATAATTCTAATTCAGCAAGTCAGTTCTAATTATTATGCATATTTTTTAATATATATTTTTGTTGATTAAAAGATAAATGCTATAATTATTATTATGTCTAAATTGAAGCACACAAATTTCTCTTACTTAATTCTAATTTTAGCTCTGTTTTTCTATTCGTGTTCCTCTTCAAATGATGAGGGAGAATATTCTGAAAGGTCTGTAGAAGAAATTTATAATTTTGCCCTAAACGAATTGGAGTCAAAAAATTATATAGGTGCTGCCAGAGAATTTGAGGAATTAGAAAGGCAACATCCTTACTCTGCTTGGGCAAAACAAGCACAAATAATGACTGCATATGCCAGGTACTTGAGAAATGATTATAATGAAGCTATCGCAGCTGCGCAAAGGTATATAGAACTTCACCCTGGGGCAGACGATATTGATTATGCCTATTATTTGGTTGCAATTTCATATTATGAGAGAATAAGTGACGTAAAAAGAGAACAGTCAATGACAAAGAGTGCTAGGGATTCATTTAATGAGTTGATAAGAAGATTTCCAGATAGCACATATGCAAGAGATTCTAGGCAAAAGTTATTTTTAGTTTTAGATCACTTGGCAGGAAAAGATATGGAAGTGGGAAGAACTTATTTAAGTTTTGATAATTACGTAGCAGCAATTAATAGATTTAAAAGTGTTGTAGAAAATTATCCTAATACTAGCCATGTTCCTGAGGCACTTGCAAGGCTTACAGAAGTTTATTTTAAATTAGGAGTTTTTTCAGAAGCAAAAGCGTCTGCAGCAGTTTTAGGACATAATTTTCCAGAAAATTACTGGTATAAATATACATATAAACTCTTGAGTGAATATAAAAATAGTTCTAATAGTGCTCAAATTGTAAATATTAATATAGAGGATTCAAATATTTCATTTTTAGACGAAATTTTAAGTATTTTTGAAGGTAACTAAATTTATAGGTTTTCCAATGCTAGTATCTTTGTCTGTAAGAGATGTAGTAATAATAAAGAATGTGGAACTGAATTTTAAAAATGGATTTAGTACTCTCACGGGTGAAACTGGAGCAGGAAAATCTATTCTGATGGATGCTTTGGGATTGGTTTTGGGAAAAAGATCTGAGAGTAGATTGATTAGGAAAGGGCAAGAAAAAGCAATTGTAATAGCAGAATTTAAAATTCCAGAAAACCATAGGATAAAAAGCTTTTTAAATGATGCTGGCATTGTATTGAGTGATGAATTTATATTAAGAAGGCAATTAAATTCTAATGGAAGGAGTCAAAGTTTTTTAAATGATCAAATCATTTCATTGAATTTAATGAAAGAATTAGGTTATATGTTAGTTGAAATTCATGGCCAAAATGATAAATTTGGTCTCTTAGATGACTCTACTCATTTAGATGTATTAGATTCTTGGGCAGGCCTAAAGAATAGGGTAGGTAAAGTAAAAAAATCGTTTATCAATTTGAAAGATGCCATAGAAAGTTTAGACAAAAAAATTATATATTTAAAAAATTTAAATGATAGTAAAGAGATTATAGAACAAGACCTTAAAGAAATTAATGCACTAAATATACAAGTAGGAGAAGAAGATAACCTTCTAGAGAAGAAAAATATTTTAGCAAACTCAGAGAAAATTAGTACTTCCATTAAACAAATAATGTCAAATATAGAGGGACAGGAAAATCAAGATAGTATCCGAGATAGAATAGAGTTAGCTAAAAAGTATTTATTAAATATTTACCACATTACAGGAGACAATCTTCTTGAATTAAAAAATGCGTTGGATAGAGCCTCTATTGAG
>CAZUXH010000050.1:0-12064 GCA_964624655.1 uncultured Rhodospirillaceae bacterium
GCAAAAAGTATTGCAGAAAAATCATTGCCTATATTAAAAATGGCAAAAGCCGCAGTTAATGGTGCATTTGAAAATACTTTATCTCAGGGAGTTTTATTTGAAAAAAAATTATTTCAATCTACTTTTGCCCTGGAGGATAGAAAAGAAGGAATGAAGGCCTTTATAGAAAAAAGAAAGCCAAATTTTAAAAATAAATAATGTTAAAAATATTTTTCTATTATTGACCTTGTTGAAAAGATCAGTTACTTAGGAATACCTTAATTAAACTATATTTAAAAAGGATGATGTAGATGGCAAATATTGCTTCAGCCAAGAAGAGAATCAGATCAAGTATTAAAAATGCTGAGGTTAATAAGAATAGAATCAGTTCCATACGAACTTCTATAAAAAAAGTTGAGCAGACAATAGTGAGTGGAAAAAAAGAAGATGCCAGGAAAGCTTTGGCTGTTGCAGAGTCTCACATGATGATTGCTGCTGGCAAGGGAACAATAAATAAAAAAGCCATGTCTAGAAAAGTTTCCAGATTAAATAAGAGCATAAAAAACTTAAAAAAGTAATTTTTTAAATTGTTTAATTGCATGCTTTTATATAGGTGCTATAGTTTTATTCCGATCAATAGTAATTTAGAGTTTAAATGAATATTATTTAATATTTATAACCACGACTTTGGCCTGATCGACTTGAGTTTATAAATTTATTTGAATGGGGATGGAATGCTAAAAATTAGCGAGGCGGAGGATATTTGGAAGCAAGTAAAGAAAAAACTCAAGCAAGAAGCAGGTAAGACTGTTTATGATAACTGGTTGGATTCTCTAACATTTATAAGCTGTGATAATGGATTGATTGAAGTTGTCTCTCATAGTGAGTTTCATAGAAATTGGATAGAACCGAGATATGGTGGTAGGATTAAATCCCTATTGATGTCAGCTGATAAAAAAATTAAAAATGTGGTTTTCAAGGTTGATACTAATATTTCTAATTCTACTTCTAATAAGGGCCGGGAAAAGAAACAAAATAATTTACATTTTTCATCTCCTTTAGATCCAAGATATACATTTGAAAAATTTGTTGTAGGTCCTTCAAATGATTTTGTTGCAGCAGCAGCTCAACGTGTTGCTGAGGCAGAAGACGTTGCTTTTAACCCTTTAGTGATTTATGGAGGAGTGGGATTAGGTAAAACGCATTTGATGCATTCTATTGCATGGAGAATTAGAGATATAAATCCAAACAGGCAAGTGGTTTATTTATCAGCAGAGAAATTTATGTATCAATTCGTTAGATCCTTGAGGCAACAAGAGACCATGGTTTTTAAAGAGCAATTTAGATCTGCAGATGTTTTAATGATAGACGATGTGCAATTTATAGCAGGTAAAGACTCAACCCAAGAGGAATTTTTTCACACATTTAATGCGTTAGTGGATCAAAATAAGCAAATTGTAGTAAGTGCGGATAGATCTCCAGCAGACCTTGAGGGAATAGAAGAAAGATTAAGATCTAGATTGGGATGGGGAGTAGTTGCTGAAATTCATCAAACTACATATGAACTAAGGATGGGAATTCTGCAAACTAAAGCAGATGATATTAAAAATTCTGATGTTCCTCCTAAGGTTATAGAGTTTTTAGCACATAAAATTACTTCAAACGTAAGAGAGCTAGAGGGTGCCCTTAAGAGATTAGTTGCTCATTCCCAGCTGGTTGGTAGACCAATTACTCTAGAAAGCACTCAGGATGTGCTACACGATCTTTTGAGAGCTAATGATAGAAAAGTTACGATTGAAGAAATACAAAAAAAGGTTGCTGAGCATTTTAATACAAGATTAAGTGATATGTCTTCTGCTAGAAGAGCAAGAGCTGTTGCTAGACCCAGACAGGTTGCTATGTATTTGTCTAAACAGCTTACCTCACGTTCTTTGCCTGAAATAGGGAGAAAATTTGGAGGTAGAGATCATACTACAGTTATGCATGCAGTTAGCAGAATTGAATCATTGATGAATTCTGATTCGGCTATTGCTGATGATTTGGAACTATTAAAACGTATGCTGGGCTAGAAAATATTTAGGTCTTATTTTTCTTTTAAAATATTAGGTATTTAATATATAATAATATAAATGTTTTTAAATTGAAAAGAGGATTTTTTCCTTAGTAATATAGAGAGATAAATATGAAATTTTCTGTTAATAGTTCTTCCCTTTTGTCAGCATTGCAGCATGTTCATTCCGTGGTAGAAAGGAGAAATACTATTCCTATTCTTGCTAATGTATTGCTGGATGCTAAAGAAAAATCTATTTCTTTAATGGCAACGGATATGGATATACAGGTTGTTGAACTTATAGATGGTTCAGATGCAGAAATTATGCAGATGGGAACGATTACGACATCGGCACAGATGTTGTATGACATAGTTAGAAAGCTACCAGGTAATATAAAAGTTGAATTGTATTCAGAAAACTCTGAAAGATTAGCTGTTAAAGCTTCTTCAAGTTCGTTTGCACTTAATTGTTTACCTGCCAAAGACTTTCCATCCTTCCCAAATGAGAGTTTTAAAAATTCTTTTAAATTAAAATCTTCGGATCTTATTAGATTAATAGATAAAACTTCTTTTGCGATGTCCTTGGAAGAAACTCGTTATTATTTAAATGGTATATATATGCATACAGTTGATGAAAATGGTAAAAATTTTTTAAGAACTGTGGCTACTGATGGACATAGGTTGTCAAGAGTAGATATGGTTCTTCCTAATGGAGCTGAAGAAATATCAGGGGTTATTATTCCCAGAAAAACTATCATGGAGATTAGAAAACTACTTGAAGATGCAGATGAAACCATAGAAATTATGATAGATGATACGAGAATAGGATTTAGTATAGGTAAGGTAATGCTAACTTCTAAGTTATTAGATGGAACCTTTCCAGACTATACAAGGGTGATACCTGAAAAAAACGACAAAGTAGTAAATGTTTCTAACCAAGCGCTGGCAGAAGCTGTAGACAGAGTTTCTACAGTTTCTTCTGAAAAATCAAGAGCTATAAAAATCAATATAGACAAACAAATTTTAACTATTATTGCTAATAACCCAGATCAAGGAAGTGCTACGGAGAATATTAGTGCTGAATATGGTGGAGAAAATTTGGAGATAGGGTTTAATTCTAAATATGTATTAGATGTAACAAGACAAATTAAGGGAAAAAATTTAATGTTTAAGTTATCTGATCCTGTTTCCCCAACATTAGTTTTTGATGAAGAAGATGAACAAGCTTTGTTCGTATTGATGCCTATGAGGGTATAGAGTAAATTGAAACAAATGAATTTTATTTTTTGTTATAAGCTTTGATCATTGAATCCTTATATTAGCAAACTCAAACTTACTAATTATAGAAATTATAAAAGCATTCAACTTGAATTTCCTGCAGCTCCAATAGCCTTGGTAGGGGTAAATGGAGTTGGGAAAACAAATATACTAGAGGCTATTTCTATATTACAACCTGGCCGAGGGATAAGATCGGCAAGATTTTCTAATATGAGTTATAATAATAAAGGAAAGTTTGGAATTTTTGCTGAATTGATTAGTAAAGAAGAAAAAATTGAAATAGGAACAGAATTTGAAGAGAAAATTAGTAGGATAAGAAAGATAAAAATAAATAAGTCTAATTTTATATCTCAAAAAGAACTTATAAATTATCTCAGGGTCTTATTTATTACTCCACTTATGGATAAAATTTTTATTGATCCACCCAGTAGTAGGAGAAAATTTTTTGATAGAATTACCTGGAATTTTTACCCAAGTCATTCTGCCTTGATAAGGGCATATGAAAAGTTAATTAAAGAAAGAAATAATCTATTAAAAGAAAATTCTAGTGATATATTATGGATAGAAAATATAGAAAAACAACTTGTTGAATACGGTGTTAATATAATAGTAAATAGAGATAAAGTTTTAAATTTATTAATAACAAATCTTAAGTCCCGGGAACGATGTAAAGAAGTATTTCCTTTAGCAAATATTTATTTGTCTGGAGAATTGGAAAATGTTTATAAAGAAAATGCAATATTAGATAATTTTAAAAAAGAATATTTAAAAAAATTGTCTCTTTCTAGGCCTTCAGATTTTTTGAAAAAAACTACTAATATTGGCCCTCATAAAACAGATTTGATTGTTAATTATAAAACAAAAAATATGCCAGCTCATTTATGTTCTACTGGAGAACAGAAAGGACTCTTAATTTCAATTGTATTGGCAGCAGTGAGGTCATCAATAGATTTTCACGGCTCTAGTCCTATTTTACTTTTGGATGAAGTTTTTGCACACCTGGATGAATCGAAAAGAGAGGCTTTATCAAAGGAGATAATTGAACTTAAAGCCCAAGCTTGGATGACCAGCACTAATGCAAGTCACTATATGACATTTGGTAAAAAATCATGTATAATTAACTTAAATGAACCATAATAATTTTTACTTTATTGGGGATTAAATGACCTTAGATAATTTGAAAAAACCAAACGAATATGATGAAGAGTCTATAAAAGTTCTTAAAGGCTTAGATGCGGTTAGGAAAAGACCGGGCATGTATATAGGTGATACAGATGACGGGACAGGTTTGCATCATATGGTATTTGAAGTAGTAGATAATTCTATAGATGAGGCTTTGGCAGGTCATTGCGATAAAATATCAGTTATATTAAATTCTAATGGATCAATTACTGTAAAAGATAATGGAAGGGGAATACCCACAGGCATTCATCCTGAGGAAGGTATTTCTGCTGCAGAAGTTATAATGACTAAATTACATGCAGGAGGAAAATTTGATGAAAATAGTTATAAAGTATCAGGCGGATTACATGGAGTAGGTGTGAGTGTAGTAAATGCTCTTTCAGAAGTTTTAGAATTAAAAATTTTTAGGGAAAATAAAGAATATTTTATGGAATTTAATCTGGGGGAATCAAAAGGACCTTTAAAGGAAGTTGGAAATTCTGAAGAAAAGTCCGGAACACACTTAACATTCTTGCCTTCAGAAACTATTTTTTCTTCTATTGAATTTGATTTTTCAATACTTGAAAAAAGATTAAGAGAATTAGCATTTTTAAATTCAGGAGTTCGTATTGATATTTTAGATGAAAGAAGCGAAGAGCCTAATAATGTCAGTCTCATGTATGAAGGGGGCATAAATTCTTTTGTGGAATGGCTTGATAGATCACAGACCTCTATTCATGAAAATATAGTTTCAATCAAAGGTCAAAAAAATGGAATTGAACTAGAAGTAAGTCTAAATTGGAATGATGGCTATTATGAAAATGTTTTATGTTTTACAAATAACATACCTCAGAGGGATGGTGGTGCCCATTTAGCAGGATTTAGATCTTCTTTAACGAGAGCAATAACTAAATATTGTCAGGAAAATTCGTTTTCCAAAAAAAATAAAGTTAGTCTTACGGGAGATGATATGAGAGAAGGTCTCACTGCAGTTTTGTCGGTAAAAGTTCCAGATCCAAAATTTTCTTCACAAACTAAAGATAAATTAGTTTCCTCAGAGGTTAGACCAGTAGTGGAGAGTGTAGTAGGAGAAAAACTCACGGCATGGTTAGAAGAAAATCCAGCAGAATCAAAAATGATTATACAAAAAGTTTTAGATGCTTCGTCTGCTAGAGAAGCCGCAAGAAAAGCTAGAGAATTATCTAGAAGAAAAGGTGCTCTTGAATTTTCAGGATTACCGGGTAAATTAGCAGATTGTCAGGAAAAGGATCCAGAAAAATCGGAATTGTTTATTGTTGAAGGAGATTCAGCTGGAGGATCTGCAAAACAAGGCAGGTCTAGAGAAAATCAAGCGGTTTTACCTCTTAGGGGTAAAATTTTAAATTCTGAAAGGGCAGGAATAGAGAGAGTTTTATCTTCTAATGAGATAGGAATTATGATTTCTGCTTTGGGTACAGGTATAAAGGACGATTTTGATATAGAAAAGCTTCGTTATAATAAGGTAATTATTATGACCGATGCAGATGTAGACGGTAGTCATATAAGAACTTTGATTCTAACTTTTTTTTACCGGCATATGCCTGAGATAGTGAATGCGGGGCATTTGTATATAGCACAACCTCCTCTCTTTAAAGTAAAGAAAGGAAGTAGTGAAGTGTACCTAAAAGATGAAGATGAATTAGATTATTATTTGGTAGAGCAGCTTGTATCGGAAGCAGTTTTAAATATTAATGGGGGAGAATCAAGGACTTCACAAGACTTATCTAATTTGATTTTGTCTGCCAAAGTTCAGTATAATTCTATAGAAGTGTTATCAAGAAGAACTAATAAAGATTTGATAGAATGTATTGCTATTTGTGGTGCATTAAGTACTTCTCTTTTACAGGATGAAGAAAAAGCAAAAATAGTTGCCGACTTTATTACTCAAAAGTTAAATAAAAATGCTATTCCTGGTGAAGATGGATGGATAGGAAAATTTAATAATCTAGAGAAAAATTATTTATTTGAACATAATAGAAGAGGAGTGGTATCAAAATTTGCAATAGGAGAAAATATTCTAGAATCAATGGAAGCACGAAAATTAGAAAAAATGTCCACAGAACTACAAGATGCATATTATAAAGGTGCAGAATTAAAATATGATGAAATTACCTATCCAATATTAGGTCCTTCAGATCTATATAAAAAAGCTGTTGAACTAGGAAGAAAAGGACTTTCTATCCAAAGATATAAAGGTTTGGGTGAGATGAATCCAGATCAACTATGGGAGACAACTCTAGACCCAGAAGCTAGGACAATATTGAAAGTAGAGGTTGCGGATGAATCGGAAGCAAAGACACTGTTTTCCCAACTTATGGGTGAAGATGTTGAGACCCGTAGAAAATTTATACAGGAAAATGCTTTAGAAGCAGAAAACATAGATACTTAGTATAATTTTGTCTATTTTAAATAAATTTTTCATCTATCTGCTGATTGCACTTGTTGGTATTATAGTTTTTATTTCCTTATGCTATAATTATTTTTCTTCAGAATTGGATGATATTTCTCTAAATTCACGACAATCCTCTATAATAATAAGAGATGTAGACAGCAATTTATTAGCAAGTTATGGAGATCTTTATTCTGGATATGTTCCTTTAAAAGATATATCTGAAAATTTAGTAAATGCAGTTATTTCTATCGAAGACCATAGATTTTATGAGCATTTTGGAATAGATATTAGAGGAATATTAAGAGCATTATATGTAAACTTGTCAGCAAGAAAGATTATTCAGGGCGGTTCTACTATATCCCAGCAGTTAACGAAGTTATTATTTTTAAATCCAGAAAAAAGTTTTATAAGAAAAATACGTGAATTATTTATAACTTTAAAATTAGAAGAATCTCTAAGTAAAGACGAAATTTTATCTTTATACTTAAATCGGGCTTACTTTGGTTCTGGTAATTATGGTGTTTTGAGTAGTTCTAAAAATTATTTTACCAAAAGCCCTAAAAATCTAGATATTCATGAGGCGGCCATGCTAGCGGCTTCTCTAAAAGCACCTTCAAGGCTTAATCCAATTGCGTCTATCGAGAGCAACAGAGAAAGGGCAAATCTAGTTATAAATAAAATGCACAATTATGGATATATTACTCAAGAAGAGAGAGATAATTCCATAGAAAAAATACAAAGTACTGTCGTATCAAAAAAAATTAATATACAAAATAGGTATTTTACAGATTGGGTTTTGAGGCGATCTGCAAGTTATAAAAATGATTCTATAGACATAGAGATTAAGACTACTTTTGATCCTCAAATACAGACTTTTGTAGAAAAGGCTATTCCTAAAATTATAAAGAACGTAGATTTAGAGATAGCAGTTATAGTTATGGATGCTTCTGGTGCTATAAAAGCTATGCTTGGTGGCAAATCTTATTATAAGAGTCAGTTTAATCGGGCAACACAAGCAAAAAGACAACCAGGATCTGTATTTAAACTATTTACATATATGGCTGCTTTTAATTCAGGATTGAATCCCCAAGATAGTGTAGAAGATTCCCCTCTTGATTTAAATGGCTGGAAGCCTCAAAATTATGATAAGAAATATCAAGGAGAAATTACTTTAAATCAAGCATTTGCGTCTTCCTCTAATGTTGCAGCGGTAAGAATTCAAGAAAAGGTCGGAAGGCAAGAAATAATAAATTGGGCAAAAAGACTTGGGGTTTCAGCTAACTTATTGCCAGAGCGTTCTTTGACATTAGGTACACAAGAAATTTCTCTAATTGAAATGACTAATGCTTATGTTTCTATAGTTTCTGGAGGAAAAGCAACTTTTCCTCATGCTGTTACGGAAATAAAGGATAAAGAAGGCAATACGTTATATAAAAGAAATTTAGTAAGCAGAGACTTAGTTATGAATGAGAGTATTTGTTTATCTATGAGATATATTTTGAATTATTCTATTTTAAATGGTACAGCCCGAAAAGGAAAACCTAGAAATGTAAAGAATAACAATTTCCTTTTAGGGGGTAAAACCGGAACTACTCAAGATTCAAAAGATGCTTGGTTTATAGGTTATTTAAATGATATGGTTGTTGGTGTATGGGTTGGTAGAGATGATAATCGGGATACCCCTGGTTTATATGGTGGCAATCAACCAGCATTAATATTTAGAGAAATTATGGAAGAAGTTTTAAATTTATAATTACTATTGGCATTCATCATGAATAAAATAACACCATTCCATTTAGCTTTCCCAGTTTATAATCTAAAAAAAACTAAAGAATTTTATAAAAATGTGTTGGGCTGTAGAGTCGGGCGTTCTGCTGAACGCTGGATTGATTTTGATTTTTATGGTCATCAAATAACAGCACATCTATCTACCAACAATAATAAGTTAAGAGACATAAATGAAGTGGATTCCAAAAAAGTTCCTGTTAGTCATTTTGGTTTAATTTTGCTTTGGAAAGATTGGCATTCATTATCTAAGGATTTATTGGATAAAAAGGTAAAATTTATTATAAAACCTTATATAAGATTTAAAGGGGAAATAGGGGAGCAGGCCACTATGTTTATAGGAGATCCATCTGAAAATGTGATTGAATTTAAGTCTTTTAAAAATAAAAAAATGATTTTTGCTAATTAGGTTTTATTATTTATTTTGAAATATAAACTGGTGTTTTTAATTCTACTAATTTATTTATTTCTTCTATCTCTTCATTAGTAACTGCTATGCAACCATTGGTCCAATCCTCCGTATTGAGTTCTAGATTTTTTGATTGTCCATGAATCATAATTAAACCACCGGGATTATTACTATTTATTTTGGCTTTTCTTTTATCCCACTTATTAGGGTAAGAGATTTGTAAGGCAATATGAAAGTCACTATTATGTAATTTCTTATTTATATAATATAACCCTTCCGGTGTTTTCCCATCACCTCTCTTGTGTTTATGTCCAATAGGCTCAAAACCTAATGCTATATTATAAGTTTTTATTATGTCGCCATTTTTTAAAAGATGAAGCATTCTGTCAGATTTCTTAATAAAAATCATATCTATTGTGAGGTCTGCAAAAGAACTGGAGGAAATGAATATAATTATTAATAAAGCGCTAATTTTTGAAAAAAAATTCATTACCTTTCTACCCCATCTTTTAATTCATTAAGTATTCCTCTTGCAGCACTTTCTAGGTTTTTGTCAAAATTAATTACTTTATTTTTCTTTGATGGTTTCTTTAGTTTTTTTACAATGATTTGCTGTTTGGATTCTTCAGAAAAATATTTATCCCATTTCAAACTATCAACAGAAAGACATTTAGGACAAAGTAAACTCCATTTTTCAGAAAAAAAAGAACAAGACATACATCCCCAACTATAATCTTTATCAGCTCTTTCTGCTTTTTCAATCCATAAATTGGACATTTTAATATTACCATTTCCAAGTCTGTCTATTTGTGACATCAAATTATAATTATTCTTTGTCCATTTCTTTTCTGGAATCATTTGTATATGTTTTTGGGCTTTTTGCCACGCTTTAGCTTTTACTGCTAATTTGGATAGTATGTAGTTATTGTAATGGTTTAAATTATTTGAGTTAGAAATATCATTTATATAATTTAACATTTTTAGAGATGTAAAATTTTTAAATATTTCCAAAAAGAAATTTACTAAATCTGGATTGGCATTTTTTTTCCACATTGCCTCGGCATACTTTATACCCTTTTCTGAATTTTTTTCATGTAAAAGAAATGCTTTACTCGCAATACCTGGCGAAAAATCTGGCACGTATTTTAAGCAGGTTGATAGATCCTTTAAAGCTAAATTAAAGTTTCCCTCCGTTTTGTTTTTTAAGTGTTTAGAATAATAAATTTTTCCTAGAAGTTTCCTTTTATTATTAGTGCTTATTTTCTTATATCTCGTCATTATTTTTATAATTGATAAAATTTCAGTAAAATTATTATTTAAAATATTTGCTAGCAATAATTTTTCATAAAACCAAAGAGGAGTATCTTTATTTTTAGGTATTAGCTTTGTTAATTTATTGGCTTTATCATATTCATTGTTAGCTATTGAATAATTAATTAATTTTTTTAAAGCATACAGTTGAGTTTCTGGATAATTTAACATTTTTTTTAAAACAACTTCTTTATTTTTTAAGTTTTCACTATTTTTAGAAGTTTCTATTTGTAACAATAGTTTAAGAGGATCTGTCTTTATTAAACGCTTAGATCTGTTAAAATGAAGTTCTGCTAAATTTTTTTCGTCCATAGATAAAGCAGATATACCAGAATAGATGTAGCTTAAACCCTTTTTTTGTCTATTATGCTTTAATTTATTTTGTATTGAATTTGGAAATTTTATTAAAAAAAATATAAATTTAAATAAAAGGTAGATTATAATAAATGATAATAAAATTATAAATATAAGGGAAGAAACAGACGTTTCTACCAGCCATCCATGCCACTCAATTAATATCTCTCCAGGTTCATTTGTAACAAATGTTGTCAGATATCCAGTAAAAATTAACAATATAAAAAGCAAAGTATACTTAATCAACAAAATTTCCTTTCGTAACTAGCCAGTTAATAATAAGGTCAATTGAAGTTTCTAAAAGGATGTATTGATTTATATTTTTTTTCCAGGATATATAATCTGAATTATTTTCTAAATTAGAACTTTCTTCCAATATATCAAGGTAGCCAAGTATAGAAGAAAAACTTTCATCAACAAATTTTTCATTAATATCATTTTTTAACTTAATGTTTGTGCTAATAGAAAGGTCGCTAGATTTATTTATTTTTATAAATTGCTTAGAAAAACTTAATATTTTATAAAAAATATTATTTGATTCCTTATTAGTTTTTGAATCATCATTTTTTGTATCAGTATTTAAAAAAAATTGCTTCTTTAGTTCTGACTTACTGTATATATTGTCTTTGCTCAATAATTTAATATTTTGCAAAGCCTTTAAAATATTTGCTGGAGACTTTTCTCTGTTTAAATAGTTATCAATAATTATAATTTTGTCCGACCATAAAAAACTATTTGATATATTTTGCTTTATAAACATTAAATAAATGAGAGTTTTGTATGACTCTAGGTTATTAGTTTCACCTGATTCTTTTTGATAAGATCCCAAATTATTTTCTAAAAAAGATAGATTTTCTGTGATTTCTTTTAGAGAATCATTCATTAGAATTTTGTTTTCTTTAATTAATTGATTATTTTTTATAATTAATCCTTCAAGGGGATCAATCTTTTCCGAGTGACTATTTACAAGATTCTCAAGATTGCTTATTTTTGTATTATTAGATAGGGTTGAAATTCTTTTATCCATCAAATCTAATTGTGTAGACGTTTGGTTGCTTAAATATAAAAAATATACAAAAAAGGTCACAAGTATTATAAAAAGTATAATTGTGCTGTAGTGTATTTTTTTTTTATCAGACTTACTTTCAGATATTTTACTTTCCTCATTAATTTCCATAGATATATTTTTATTGTTATCTGTATTAGAAAAATATTCGTTTACTGTAATATTTTTTATACCAGCAAACTCTCTTATAAAATTCCTATATCGATGAGGTATGCCATTTTTTTTCCATTTATATATGGA
>CAZUXH010000051.1:0-11720 GCA_964624655.1 uncultured Rhodospirillaceae bacterium
GCCTATTAAATAGGCAAAAGTTATATTAAATTTTGGAATAAAACAATATGTCATTAGCTAAAACTAATAATAGGGTTGACTTAGATACCGCTATTAAGATAGTTCCAAATCCTTTATTGATTATAGACAAAGATTATAATATTCAGTTTGCCAATCAATCTGCAGAATTACTTTTTGCAGAAAGCATAAGTCAAAATCATAAGAATTTAAAAAATATTTTACCTAAAGATAATGTTGTTTTTTCCCTTATTGATCAAATAGTTAATTTAAAATATTCTGCAACTCAATACGATGTTTTTTTTACATCATTGTTAAAAAAAGATCCAATTTTAGTGGATATTAATGCAAGTATTTTTAAGGAAAACTTTGTAATTTTATCAATACATAAAAGAGCAATGGCTGAACAAATAGATCGAAGTACTGCTCAAAGAGGAATTACTCATAGTATGTCAGGCTTGTCTTCATTATTAGCCCACGAAATTAAAAACCCTTTGTCGGGTATTAAAGGTGCTGCACAGCTACTAGGCGAAAATGCTTCCGAAGAAGATAAGGAACTTACAAAAATTATTAGTTTAGAAGTAGATAGAATAAGCAATTTACTTAAAAGAGTAGGAAATATATCTGATAAAAGAATAATTCAAAGAACTTCTGTAAATATTCATGACGTTCTTAAAAGAGTTCATAGTTTAGCAATAAACAGTTTTGCTTCTGAGTGTAAAATTGTAGAAATATATGATCCTTCATTGCCAAATATATTTGGTGATCTAGATTCCTTAGTGCAAGTTTTTTTAAATTTAATTAAAAATGCTGCAGAGTCTTCACCTAAAGGAAAAATTATTTTAACAACAGGTTATAGGCACGGTTTTAGTATTAAAGTTTCTGGAAGTAATAAAAAACTTAAATTACCTATAGTTATAAAAATAGAAGATGATGGACCTGGTATTCCTGAAAATATTAAGTTGCATTTATTTGAACCATTTGTTTCTACAAAATCTAAAGGATCTGGATTAGGGCTATCTTTAGTAGCTAATGTTATTGATGAGCATGGAGGTATAATAGAGGTTAATAGTAGTAGTACTAAGACAGTTTTTTCAGTCTTACTTCCATCTTATGAGGGTTATAAAAATGAGCAATAATTTAATTTTAATTGCGGATGAAGATGATGCGATTAGAACTGTTATAGAAAAAAAATTGCAGAGATTAGGTTTGTCTACTAAGTCAACTAATAATGGAGAGCAGTTGCTTGAGTGGATTAAACAAGGATTAGGCGATCTTGTAATTACAGATGTTATAATGCCAAAAACAAATGGCTTGGAACTTCTTCCTATTATTAGTGAAGAACGCCCTAATCTTCCTGTAATTGTAATCAGTGGCCAAAATACTGTAGTAACTGCCATCAAGGCTAATAATTTAGGTGCATATGAATATCTTCCTAAACCTTTTGATTTAGACCAACTCTATTCCATAGTTAATAAAGCTCTTAATTCAAAATCAAATTCTAATGCTAAAAATAATTTGCGCGATAATTCTGAAGAAGACCTTCCAATTGTTGGCAGGTCTCCTGTCATGCAGGAAGTGTATAGAGTTCTGGCAAAAGTAGTTTCTACAGATTTAACTGTAATGATTCGAGGTGAAAGTGGTACAGGAAAAGAATTAGTAGCAAGAGCTTTACATGATTTCAGTAAGAGAAAGGATGAAGCATTCATAGCTGTGAATATGGCTGCTATTCCAAGAGAACTAATAGAGTCTGAATTATTTGGTCACGAAAGAGGAGCTTTTACAGGAGCTGAAAGTAGAGGGGTAGGGCATTTTGAGCAAGCGAATGGTGGCACATTATTTTTAGATGAAATTGGAGACATGCCCTTAGAAGCTCAAACTCGCTTATTAAGAGTACTCCAGGATGGTTCTTTTACGCCTGTAGGAGGAAGAAAGTTAATTCACACCGATATTAGAATAGTTACTGCTACTCATAGAGATTTATCTGAAATGATATCTGAAGGTCTTTTTAGAGAAGATTTATATTATAGATTAAATGTTATTCCCATTATTCTTCCGCCTTTAAGGGAGAGAGTAGAGGATATTAAATTATTAGTTGATCACTTTCTTAATATTAACGAAAAAAAAGGTCTTGGTAAAAAAATTATGTCAAATGATGCAATAGAAAAATTAATGAATCATGATTGGCCAGGAAATGTTAGAGAATTAGAAAACACCATAAGAAGGTTAGTTGCATTACATCCAGAGGAAAATATAAATGCAACATCCGTAGAGGAGCAGCTTAATTCTTATGGCAAAATACCAAATTTTAATCCTGTTGGATCTCTAAGTGCATCTGTAGAAAAAAACTTATCTCAATATTTTGATTTACATAAAAATTCGTTTCCACCTCCTGGATTATATAATAGGGTAATACATGAAGTTGAAAGACCTCTTATTTTAAAAACTTTATCATTAACAAATGGGAATCAAATTAAAGCATCTGAGCTACTCGGTTTAAACCGAAATACATTAAGAAAAAAAATAAGTTACTTAGATATTCAATATAAAAAGTCACAAAAGAAAAATAAGTAATTTAGGATCTAGATAGTGAAAGCAATTAAAAAATTTATTATTAAACCTAAATACAGAAGTAAAATTAATAAATTTATTTCATGGTTTCTTATCATTAGCTCTATTTTATTTGGCATTGCGACCTACATAGCTATGACTCCATCGGGAGATAGCAATAGGTACTTGGTTTTAACTTTACTAAATATAGATTTAGTATTGATAGTTGCTTTGGTTATAGTCGTTACAAGAAATCTAATTAAACTCTGGAGTAGAAAAAAAAATAAACAATTAGGATCACAATTACATACTAGAATAGTAGTATTTTTTAGTTTTTTAGCGGCTGTACCCGCAGTTATAGTAGCAATATTTGGTGCAATTTTTTTTACTGTTGGTATAGAAAATTGGTTTTCATCTAGAGTTGAGGCTGCATTAAATAAGTCAGAATCTGTTGCCAATGCTTACTTAATTCAAGGTCAAAGACAAATTGGCTTGGAAGCAATTGAGATAGCAAATATAGTTAGTACTTCTAATTTAATAAATAATAATACTTTATCTCTGGAAAAATTGGTAAATCACATTGCTTACGAAAGAAAACTTACAGAAGTAGTTATTTTGAGTAATGAGGGTGAACTTGTAGCAAAAAACGAGTTAGCTTTTTTGTTTGATTCAGAATTCAGAAGTAAAATGCTTAATTTATCCAGAGAATCTGGGGAGTTAGTAGTAAATTTCTCCGATATTGAATCAGAGAAACTTGTTTCAGCGGTAATTCCTGTAGATTCTCTTTCCAGAAATTATTTATTTATTAGTAAATTTAAGGATATAAGTGTTGTTAAAGATATAAATGATGTTAAGAAAGCAGTTAGCGAATATAGAGGTGTTGAGGTTAAAAGGGAAGGGCTTCATGTAACATTTACAATGATTTTTATTATAGTTGCAATATTACTTATGCTTGCAGCCATATTTATAGGATTAAATTTTGCGAATGGTATAGTAACGCCTATAAAGAATCTGGCTAGTGCGGCAGAAAAAGTTTCTGGTGGAAATTTAGATGTTAGAGTTCCGGACATTCAAAAAAGAGATGAGATTTCTAATTTATCAAGAATATTTAATAATATGACGGAACAATTATATAATCAAAGGACCGATTTATTGAGGGCGAATACTCAGTTAGAATCAAGGAGAAGATTTACAGAAACGGTGCTTTCAGGAGTAACAGCGGGAGTAATAGGAATAGATAAAGAAGAAAGAATATTTTTGCCTAATAAATCTGCCATTGAGTTATTAAATTTAAATATAGAAAAGGTAGTAGGTAAAAAATTTATTAAAATAATTCCTGAAATGTCAGATTTATTGAAAAAAGCAAAAAAAAATCCAGAAATTGTTACTAAAGGACAGATTGATATTTTGATAAAAAATAATAAACTTACTTTGATGACTCAAGTAACAGTAGAAAAAAATAAAAATAATATCTTTGGCTACGTAGTAACTTTTGATGATATGACTGAGTTGCTTCAAGCTCAAAGAGTAGCAGCTTGGAGTGATGTTGCTAGAAGGATAGCGCATGAGATTAAAAATCCTCTCACGCCTATACAATTAGCTGCTGAAAGATTAAAGAAAAAATATTCTACTCATATAAAGAAAGAGCCTAATATTTTTGACTCATGTATAAACACTATTATTAGACAAGTGGATGGAATGAGAAATATGGTAAATGAATTCTCATCTTTTGCAAGAATGCCTTCTGCAAAATTAAAAAAAACAGATTTAACCAATCTTGTAAACGATTTAGGTTCTTTATCTCTTTTATCTAGAAATGATATTGAAGTTGTGATTGATGTTCCTAGTAAAAGAATATATGCTATGGTTGATGGCAACCAAGTTAGACAGGCCATGTTTAATCTTATATCTAACTCAATTAATTCAATAGATGATAAAAATTTTAAAAATAGTTCTACGTCAGTTAGTAAGAAGTTAATTATTAATTTAAATATAAAAGAAGATACAATATGTATTTCAGTATCAGACAATGGCCTGGGTCTTCCTCATGATAAAACTGATTCACTTATGGAACCTTATGTTACTACTAGAGAAGAAGGAACTGGCCTAGGATTGGCAATAGTGAAAAAGATAATGGAAGATCATAAAGGGACTTTCACTTTAAGAAATTTGGATGAGGATGATGGAGCAATTGCTGTTATATCATTTTCTAAAAGTTTAACATAATTTAGAGGCCTTTAGTTATGAATAAAGAAATATTGATAGTTGATGATGAGAAAGATATAAGATCTTCTATTTCAGATCTATTAAATGATGAGGATTATAACTGTAGAAGTGTTGCTAATTCAGATGATGCCCTTTTTGAAATAGCAAAAAAAGTACCTGATTTAGTGCTTTTGGATATTTGGTTGGAGGGTAGTAAATTAGATGGATTAGAGCTATTAACTCAAATTCACTCTTTTTATCCTCATGTTCCTTGTATAATGATTAGCGGCCATGGAAATATAGATATAGCTGTGAAGGCCATAAAGGGTGGAGCTAGTGATTTTATAGAAAAACCATTTCAATCTGAGAGGCTTATACTAATAATAGATAGGGTGCTAGAATTTTCTAGATTAAAAAAAGAAAATGAAGAATTATGGACTAGAACAGGTGGACCAATAGAATTAATTGGCAATTCTAATAATATAAAAAAACTTAAATTAACAATTTCAAAAATTGCGCCCACAGGAAGTAGAGTTCTTATTAAAGGAGATGCGGGTTCAGGGAAAGAAACTGTGGCAAGGCTTATTCATCAAAAATCAAAAAGAGCTAATGGGCCATTTGTAACACTTACTTCTTCTTTACTTACTTCAGATAGAATGGAAGAGATACTGTTCGGTGAAGAAGATAAATCTGGAAGAGTTATAAGATTTGGATTATTTGAGCAGGCAAATAATGGGACATTGTTTATTGAAGAAGTGTCTGCTTTGCCATTAGAAATACAAAGAACAATTATAAGAGTTTTACAAGATCAATCTTTTTTTAGAAAAAATGGTAATACCAGAGTTGTAGTTGATATTAGAATAATATCTAGTACTAGTATTGATCTTAAAAAAGAAATATTTAATAAAAAATTTAGTGAAGATTTATATTATAGATTAAATGTAGTTCCTTTATATGTTCCTTCTTTAAAAGATAGAAAAGGTGATATTCCCGGTTTGATAGAATTCTTTATCCAAAAAAACCTTAAACATAAGGAAGAGAGAGTAAAATTAAGTAATGGAGTTATTGGAATATTTCAGTCTTTTGATTGGCCGGGAAATATTAGACAGCTTAAAAATACTATAGAAAGAATAATGATTCTTTTAGATGCACCGGATTTAGAAGAAATAACGGTTGAAATGCTTCCGCCAGATTTACTTTCCGAAAATAAAGAAGTGGAATTTGACTCAAATTTTATAAACACTTTACCACTAAAAGAGGCTAGAAAAATTTTTGAATATGAATATATTAAATTGCACTTAGAGAGATTTAATGGAAATGTTTCTAAAACTGCAGAGTTTATTGGCATGGAAAGATCTGCATTACATAGAAAATTAAATAATCTTACAGAAATTGACAACATTAAGAAAAGTTAAAAAATATTTTAGGATAGAATAAAATGAATGTAATAGTTTGTGGAGCAGGAGAGGTCGGATTCAATATTTCTCGACATTTATCTAGTGAAGATAACAATATTACAGTTATAGATCATGATGAGGATAGAATCCAAAAGATTTCTAGTAAATTAGATGTAAGAACTTTAGTTGGATATGCATCCCATCCAAATGTTTTAAGTGAAGCAGGAGCAGAAGAGGCAGATATTTTAATTGCAGTTACACAATCTGATGAAATAAATATGATATCTTGTGAGGTTGCTCATAATTTATATTCAGTGCCTATAAAAATTGCTAGAGTTAGGTCAGAAGTTTATACCGATGGAGATTATGCGAGCCTTTTTGATACTGGTTCAATTCCTATTGATGCAATTATTTCACCTGAGAGAGAAGTTGCAAAGTCATTTACGCGTTTAGTGGCAGTGCCAGGAGCAAAAGATTTGATTTCTTTTGATAATGACTTATTAAGATTAATACAAATTACTCTAAGTGAAGATTGCCCAGTACTTCATACTCCTTTGAATCAATTAACAGAGCTTTTCCCTGATTTAGGTGCAAGAGTTATATATATAGTTAGAAATGAGGAAGGGATGGTTCCAAAAAAACTAGATCAAATGCAAAGTGGAGATAACATATATATAATTGCAGAATCTTTAAAAACAGAAAGAGTATTGTCAGTTTTTGGAAAAGAGACTGCTAGAGCCAGAAAAATAATAATAATAGGTGGAGGAACAACTGCTTTAAATGTAGCTAAATCCATTGAATTAAATGAACCTCAATCTAAAGTTACCTTAATTGAAAATAATAAAAATAGAGCAGAAAAAATTGCTAATGAACTTGATAAGTCAGTCGTTTTGTTGGGTGATGCATTGGATAAAGAAATATTGGAAGAAGCTAAAATTGAGGAAGCAGATTTTACATTTGCTGTAACCGGAAATGATGAAATAAATATACTATCTTCTATTTTGTCGAAAAAGTATGGATGTCATTCTGCTGCTGTTTTGCTAGCTGAGGATAAATATAACCCTTTAATAACATCTCTAGGAATTGACGCTGTTGTTAATCCTAGAGAATTAACAGTTTCTAGAATATTGAGGTATGTTAGAAGAGGAAAAGTTTTTCAAGTTCAAAGCCTTCGAGAAGGCGAGGCAGAGGTTATTGAATTAGAAGCGGCAGAATCCTGTTTAATGATAGGAGAGCCATTAAGGAATAAACCTTTGCCTGATGGCGTTTTTATTGCAGCAATTATTAGAGGAAAAAATATTATATTTCCAGATAGTAACACTATAATTGAAATAGGTGACAAAGTAATTGTTTTTGCAAGACATGATTCTATTAGTGAAATAGAAAAAATATTTTCTGTAGGTATTGGTTTTTATTAATATAATAAAGGACTTCCTTTTGAGAATTCATTCTGCTTTATATTTTATTTCAATTGTTCTTTTTGTTTTCTCTATAGCGTCTCTTTTAGTAGTTTTTTGTTGTCTTAATTACAAATTAAATTTTTTACCTTTCTTTTCTGCTTTTATATTTAGCGTTTTCCTTTCTAGTGCATTATATTTTGCTAACAAAAATATAGAAATTAAATTCGATATTAAGTCTTCTATATATGCAGTATTTATGTCATGGCCCATATTAATTTTAATGGGAAGCATACCTCTATTTATTCTTTATCCCCAGATGAATTTTATGGATTTATTAATGATTTCAACCTCTTTTTCAACTACCACTGGATCATGGATTCATTTAGATATAAATATAACAAATGAGTTTTTAATTTGGCAATCTACTTTACAATGGTTGGGTGGACTTCTAACTATTATATTGGCCACATCTTTTGTAGAATACTTATTTGCCCCCTATATAAAAAATAAAAATATATTAGATTTTTCTAACTTTAAAATAGTTTTTATAATTTATTTATCATTGACATTGTTTTTTATTTCTATTTTTTACTTTCTCAATTTGCCTCTTAGTGATTGTTTTAAACTGGCTATGTCTCTAATTTCAACAAGCAACATTATAGATAACTATGAAACATCAGTATTTGTGAGTTATAACAATGATATTATGGTTGCTATGATATTTGGAATGTTTTTAGGTTCCTTATCAGTCAGTTTACATTATAAAGCTTTTAAAAATGGAATTAATACTTATTTAAAAGATAAGAGCGTTATAATATTTATTTTATTGTGTATTTTCTCATATTTTTTATTGTCTATTTTTTCTGATCTAAAATATTTTGAAAATTTTCTTATAAATAAGGTTTTTATAATTTTTTCTATGATAAGTACTACAGGATACATACCTTTTGAAAAATCTATTGTGGAGCATTTTTCTTCATTAATATTCTTTTTTATTCTTTTAACATTAGTAGGTGGTTCAACTTGCTCTACTGCAGGAGGTATAAAGGTTTCTAGATTAACCTCAGTCGTCAATTATATATTTATTGAATTGTATCACTTGGCTCATCCAAGAGAAATTTTATCAAAGGAGAAGTGGGTAAAGTCTGAACAAATTTCTTTAATTTCTTTATCCATAATAATATATATTTTTATAATTTTTGTTTTTTCATTGTTCTATACTTTAATAGACTTAGATTTTAAGGATAGCATTTTTATAGTTATCTCTTTGATAACAAACTCAGGAATTGGATTGCTTGAATTAGTTTCTATTCAGTATTACCCTGACTCTAACATTGAGGCAATAGTTGCAATACTTGTTATGTTATTTGGAAGAATAGAAGCAATTTTAGTCATGATGTTTTTTTCTAGTATTTTTTGGTTGGAATCATAGAAAAAAGAAAATAGTATATTGTGGTAAATTTTTAAATTTGGAGCATCAATTTGAGTGGATGTTTATTGTTGCACCCGAATGTGACAAGTTTAGATAAAAAATATAATCGTTCACCTGAATCTGCCTTAGTTGAGCTACAATTATTAGCAAAATCAATTTCTCTAGAAATATTTTCTTCTATAGTTGTTAACCTTTCAAAGATACATATTTCTCATTATTTCGGAAAAGGCAAAGTAACAGAGATTAAATGTCTTATAAATAAATTTAGTGATAAAAACTGTTTAATCATTATAAATTCAGCTTTATCTCCTATACAACATAGAAATCTAGAACAATCTCTAAATAGAAAGGTCTTAGATAGAACCGCATTAATTTTAGAAATTTTTGGATCTCGTGCGAGTACAAAAGAAGGATCTCTTCAGGTAGAATTAGCACATTTAGAATGGCAAAAAAGTAGATTGGTAAGAAGTTGGACTCATCTGGAGAGACAAAGAGGCGGAAGAGGTTTTATGGGTGGGCCAGGAGAACTTCAGATAGAACTTGATAAAAGGATTATAAATACAAGAATTAAGAAGATTAAATTTGATTTAAAAAAAATTATTAAGACTAGAACTTTACATAGAAAAAAAAGAAAAAGTGCTTTTCCCATAGTTTCTTTAATTGGTTATACAAATACTGGAAAATCTACTCTTTTTAACTTGCTCACAGGAGCTTCAGAATATTCAAAAAATCTACTTTTTGCTACCTTGAATTCTAAGCATAGGAAGGCATCAGAGTATAAAGGTTTAAAAGAATTTATACTCTCTGATACCGTTGGTTTTGTAAGCAACCTTCCTACTGAATTGATTGAATCTTTTAAAGGAACGCTCGAGGAGATAGTAGTTTCTGATTTAATTATTCATGTAAGAGATATTTCCCATGGTGATTATTATTCTCAAAATTTAGATGTAAAAGAAATTATAAATAAAATTTTTGATAAAAATAATACAAAGATTCCTAATGTTATAGAGGTTCTTAATAAGATTGATAAATCTGATCATATAAACAACTATAAAATATTAAATTCTGATGTTTATAAAACTAACAAAGTATATATTTCTGCAAAAAAAGGCTTAGGTATTTATGAATTAAGAAAACATATTAATAAGGTTTTAAATTCTAAAAAAAGCTATATACAAAATTAATTATGATAAAAATTTATCTATTATGCTTGACATTTTTAAGTTGTTTGCACATATAAAGTTTTGAGTATTGGCACTCTTTCATTAAGAGTGCTATTATATTAATTTTAAATAAGGAAAGCATTATGAAATTTAGACCCCTTCATGATCGTGTTTTAGTAAAACGCATGGATAGCGAAGAGAAGACTTCTGGAGGTATAATAATTCCTGATTCAGCTCAGGAAAAACCTATGGAAGCAAAAGTAGTAGCTGTTGGATCAGGCCACCGTGCTGAAGATGGTAAAGTTAGTCCATTGGATGTCAAGGCTGGAGATATAGTTTTAATAGGAAAATGGTCCGGAACAGAAATTAAATTAGATTCTGATGATTTAGTTATAGTAAAAGAATCAGACATAATGGGAATAATGGGTTAAAACCCTAAATTATAAGGATATATTATTATGCCAGCAAAAGAAGTAAAATTTTCAGCCGATGCTCGTGAGCGTATGTTACGTGGTGTCGACATTTTAGCTAATGCAGTTAAAATTACTCTAGGCCCTAAAGGAAGAAATGTGGTTTTAGATAAATCATTTGGAGCTCCTAAAACGACTAAAGATGGAGTAACCGTTGCTAAGGAAATAGAATTAAAAGATAAATTTGAGAATATGGGTGCACAGATGGTAAGAGAAGTAGCCAGCAAAACTAATGATGAGGCGGGCGACGGAACTACTACTGCGACAGTATTAGCACAAGCAATTGTCAGAGAAGGGACTAAAGCTGTAGCTGCAGGAATGAACCCAATGGATGTAAAAAGAGGAATTGACTTAGCTACAAGGACTGTAGTGGAAGATTTAAACAAAAATAGTAGGAAAATCTCTACTAGAAGTGAAGTTGCGCAAGTAGGTACTATTTCTGCAAACGGTGAATCAGAAATAGGTGAACTTATAGCTACTGCAATGGAAAAAGTAGGCAAAGAAGGAGTAATAACCGTTGAAGAAGCAAAAGGACTGGAAACAGAGTTAGATGTTGTAGAAGGTATGCAATTTGATAGAGGTTATTTGTCACCTTACTTTGTTACCAATTCTGAAAAAATGATAACAGAACTAGAAGATCCTTATATTTTGATACATGAGGAAAAACTTACTAGCCTTCAACCTTTGCTTCCTGTTTTAGAAAAAGTTGTGCAATCTTCTAAACCTTTAGTTATTATTGCTGAAGATATAGAAGGTGAAGCTTTAGCTACTCTTGTCGTTAATAGGTTAAGAGGTGGACTAAAAGTAGCTGCAGTCAAGGCTCCAGGGTTTGGAGATAGAAGAAAGGCTATGTTGGCAGATATTGCTACTCTAACTAAAGCTCAAGTTATTAGTGAAGAACTAGGTATTAAATTAGAAAATGTGGATTTAAAAATGCTTGGTACTTCTAAGAGAGTACATATAACTAAAGAAGAGACCACTATAATAGATGGAGCAGGCGGTAAAAAAGACATAGACGGCAGAGTCAACCAAATTAGAGCTCAAATAGAAGAAGCAACTTCAGATTATGATAAAGAAAAACTTCAAGAAAGATTAGCTAAACTAGC
>CAZUXH010000052.1:0-7413 GCA_964624655.1 uncultured Rhodospirillaceae bacterium
ATAAAGGACCATGCACCACTATATTTTCATAACCTTCTATTTTTGTAGCGTAAGGATAATCATAATGTATTCGGTGAGTATTAAAAGTTAAAGCAGAGTATCTAAAAAGCATTTCTGCACTTGGATCCCAAATTTTTTCATATTTAAAATTTTCCACACTAGGTTGTAAAGAAGTTTTGTTTTTTGAAGATATTTTTTCTTCTCTAAAAACTATATTTTGAGTCTCTACCAATAATTTTTTTTTCTCTTTATAAAAAGCATGCTCAATAGTAAGGAAAATTAAATTTCCAGTAGACCCCGTTTTCAATTCAATGTTTTGTATTTTAGAAACTTTTTTTATTTTATCTCCTAAAATTATTGGGGAAAAGAATGTCATACTGCCACCAGCGTGCATTCTCCTTGGCAATTTCACGGGTGGAATAAAACCTTCTCTCCTTTTATGTCCATCCGGACCTAATTGATTTTGCTGAGGTGTTTCTAGAAAATATAGCCAATGCCAACCTTCTGGAACGATCAAATCTTTTTTATACTCATAGTCACGATCTAGTAAAGCCGACATTGCTTTTATAGGGTATTCATCTATTGTGTCAGAATATTCCTTAATATTTCCGACATATTTTTTTAAATTTTCTAGATCATTTTTTTTCATAGAATTCCTCTCTAATTAATTTAGAATGCTCACCTAATTTTGGAATTGATGAAATTTTATTTTTTTCGCCTAGAAAAATAGCAGGAGGAGCAATTACATCTATTTCTTTATCATCAATTTTACAGACTATTTTTCTCAACTGAGAATGTAATTCTAAATCTTCAATCTCATTTAATATTCCACAAGCTATTTTTGAACTTCTTAGTTTTTTCATTAGAGAATTATGATTATATTTTATAAATATATTTTCAATTATTTTATCTAATATTTTTCTATTTTTTATACGTTTTAATGGATCATTAAATCTCTTATCAAGAGCCAATTTTGATACCATTAACACATCTGTGCACAAATTATTCCATTCACGTTCATTCTGAATAGATATTAAAATAATTTTTCCATTTTTAGACAAAAAAGATCCATAAGGGGCAATAGTAGGGTGAGATAAACCCTGCCTTTTAACTTTTCTTCTGCCGTATTTTGTTTGTAAAAAGGGAACATTCATCCAATCAGCCATACCATCAAATAAGGAGACTTCGATTCCAGAACCCTTCCCTGTTTTTGCTTTATAATACAATGCTTGTAGGATCGCAGAATGGGCATTTAGACCACATGCTATATCGCAAACAGAAACACCAACTCTTCCTGGTTCCTTAGGTGTACCAGTTAAGCTACATAGACCACTTTCGGCTTGTACCAAAAGATCATATGCTTTCATATCCCTATATGGACCAGTTTGGCCATATCCAGAAATATCGCAAGTTATTAAGCTTTTATTTTTCCTTCTCAGACTTTTAGAACTTAATCCTAAACGATCGACAGCTCCAGGAGCTAAATTCTGTATGTAAACGTCAGCAGACATAATAATATTTTTTACTAATGCCATGTCCTTTTTATCTTTTAAATTAGCTGAAAATGACTCTTTTCCTCTATTCAACCAAACAAAATATGCGCTTTCACCCTTAACATCATTATCATAATATCGCGCAAAATCTCCTTCTTCTCTTTCTATTTTTATCACTCTTGCACCAGCGTCAGCTAAACGAGAAGAGCAAAAAGGAGCAGCCACTGCTTGCTCTATGGAAACAACTAAAATACCCTCTAAAAAATTCATTTTTTTTCCTAGTAAGATCTTTTTAAACCTAAAATATTTTGTGCTATGTATGCTAAAATCATATTTGTTGAAACAGGAGCAATTTGATAGAGTCTTGTTTCTCTAAATTTTCTTTCTATATCATACTCTTCAGCAAAACTGTATCCTCCTAAAGTCTGCATAGCACTCTCTGCTGCCTTCCAAGACGCGTCAGCTGCTAAAAGTTTTGCTATATTTGCCTCTGGTCCACAGTGCAACTTATTATCAAATAACTTAGATGCCCTTTCTACCATTAAAGATGCAGCCTCTATATCTGCATAAGCCTTTGAAATAGGAAATTGTATACCCTGATTTTTACCAATTGACCTTCCAAAAATTTCTCTTTCATTAGCGTAAGAAACAGTTTTATCTATAAAGAATTTTCCATCACCTATGCATTCTGCCGCAATCAAAATTCTTTCAGCATTCATTCCATCTAAAATATATTTAAAACCACTGCCCTCTTTTCCTATTAGACAATCCTTAGGAATTTTTAGATTATCAAAAAATATTTCTGTAGTAGCATGATTTATCATTGTTCTAATAGGTTTTATATTAATACCATCGTTTTTTGCATCTATCATATTAATTAAAAATAATGAAAGGCCTGCAGTTCTTTTTTTCTCACTCTTTTCAGATGTCCTAGCTAATAGCAACATAAGATCAGAATGTTCAGCCCTACTGGTCCAAACTTTTTGACCATTTATTAAATAGAAATCTCCTTTTTTTTCAGCTTTGGTTTTTATAGATAATGTATCAGAACCTGCATCAGGTTCGGTTACTCCAAAAGCTTGTAATCTTAATTCCCCTGAAGCTATTCTAGGTAAAAAGTCTTTTTTTTGACTTTCTGATCCGTGTCTTAATAATGCTCCCATTATATACATTTGGGCATGACAAGCAGCGCCATTCGCTCCAGATCTATGAATTTCTTCAAGAATAGCACATGCAGCTTCAATAGGGAGACCAGAACCACCATACGCTTCGGGTATTAAGCAAGCAAGATATCCTGAATCAGTTAAGTTTTTAACAAATTCTTCTGGATATTCTCTAGTCTGATCTAATTTTCGCCAATATTCTCCTGGGAATTTTTTACATAAACTTCTAACGTTAGTTCTTATATCTTTCCATTTGTCAATCTCTAATTTGGAAATACTCTGCACTCTATTATCATCTTTTTCTATCATTTAATATTTCCCAATCTAGTCTACATTTTATATAACATTACATAAAAAATAAATGTACTCAAAAGAATCTTATATTATTAAAATAAAAATTTATTTTAATAATATTATAACTATTTCTTGATCCATTATATACAGTCATATATAACCAAATTAGTAATTAACTTTTTTGGTATTGTTAATGTTGGTTTCAGAACAAAATATTATTGAAGAAGGTCAAAAAGAATTAATTGACCCTTTTGGTAGGAAAATTTCATATTTGAGGGTTTCTTTAACTGATAGATGTGATTTTCGTTGTGTATACTGTATGGCAGAACATATGACATTTCTTCCAAAAGCAGAGGTTTTATCTTTAGAAGAAATTGAAAAACTGTGTTCGGCTTTCATAAACCTTGGCACAAAAAAAATAAGACTAACTGGAGGAGAGCCTCTAGTCAGAAAGAATGTGCTTACTCTCATAGAAAAATTAGGTAAAAAAATTGGCTCAGGGTTAGATGAATTAACAATTACTACGAATGGAAGTCAATTGTCCAGATACTCTGAAAAACTTTATGAATTCGGGATCAGGAGGGTAAATGTTTCTATTGATACGTTAAATCACGATCTATTTAAAAAAATTACACGATGGGGCAATTTGAAAAAGGTCTTAGAAGGAATAGAGGTCGCAAAAAAAGCAGGTATAAGTATAAAAATAAATGCTGTCGCACTGAAGAATGTTAATGAATATCAAATTGAAAATATGATGAAATGGGCTCATAGCGAAGGTCATGATTTTACTATAATTGAAACCATGCCTATGGGAGAAATATCTGAAAACAGAAATGATCAATACCTCCCTCTTTCTTTAGTGAGATCAAGACTAAAAGAAAAATATACTTTAGTAGATACCAATTATAATACCGGAGGTCCTGCAAGATACGTAAATGTAAAAGAAACTGGTGGAAAATTGGGTTTTATTACTCCACTAACACATAACTTTTGTGAATCTTGTAATAGGGTAAGATTAACTTGTACTGGAATATTATATATGTGTTTAGGTCAAGATGATTCCGCAGATTTAAGAAAAATAATAAGAAATGAAGCTAGTAAAGATGAAATCGAAGATGCGATTTTAAAAGCAATTGACAGAAAACCAAAAGGTCATGATTTCGAAATTAGTAGACGAAAAATTGCCCCTGCAGTTCAAAGACACATGAGTGTTACTGGTGGATAAAAAATTAGTAATTGCACTCAGTGCGTTAATTGATATCTTATAAAAATTATTTAAATTGGTAGAATTTATTATGAAATCAAAAAATATTGGATTCATTGCTTCTAGTACTAATGAAGCCCAAGAAGCACTATCGGAACTTAAAAAAATATATAGAAATATAAAACCCAGTAAAGCCGATGTAATAGTAGCCTTGGGTGGAGATGGATTATTACTGCATGCGCTAGAAACTTATGGAAAAGATGGCATTCCAGTTTATGGCATGAATAAAGGTACAGTCGGTTTCTTGCTAAATAATTATTCTAAACTAGATTTATTTGAGAGAATAGAAAAAGCTGAAGTTACTAAAGTAAACCCTCTTATTATGGAAGCTATCGATATTAAAAATAAATCTTATAAAGGCCTTGCTATAAATGAAGTCTCTTTGTTAAGACAATCTAGAATGACCGCAAAAATCTCTATAAATATTAACGATAAAAATAGATTAACAGAGCTCATTTGCGATGGAGTATTAGTTGCTACTCCAGCAGGAAGTACCGCATATAATTTATCTGCTCATGGCCCTATTTTACCTTTAAATTCAGAATTACTCTCACTAACTTCGATATGTGCATTTAGGCCTAGACGTTGGAGAGGAGCATTATTATCTAAGAATTCAAAGGTAGAGCTTGTAGTAAATGAGCCAAAAATTAGAGGTGTAAGTGCCAGCGCAGGTAACTTAGAAGTTAGAGACGTAAAAAAAGTAAACATTACTATTTCAAATACATTGTGTTTTAAAATATTATTTGATCCAGAAAACAATCTTGAAGAAAGGTTTTTGACTGAACAGTTTTTGTCTTAAATCTATTTAAATCTCAAATACGTATAAAAATTAGTGTTATAAAATAAATAATGGAAAAAAAAATGAAAGAGAATTTAAATGCCGTAATCACAGGAGGTGCTAGTGGCTTAGGTGCAGCTACTGCTGAAATTGTAATTGAGAATGGAGGGAAAGCAACCATTCTTGATATACAAGAAGATATAGGAAATAAAACTGCGCATAACCTGGGAGAGAATTGTAAATTTATAAAATTAGACATCACAGATGAAGATTCTGTAGAAAAATGTTACAAAAACATTTCTGAAGAAAATGGACAAATTACTTTATCTATTAATTGTGCAGGAATTGGTAGTCCAAATAAAGTATTAACAAAAGAAGGACCTAGCCCTCTTAAAGACTATAGCAATATAATTAGTATAAACCTAATAGGTACATTTAATTGCATTAAAGCTGCTGCAAATGTAATGCAAAATAATAATCCTAATGATGATGGAACAAGAGGAGTAATTATAAATACTGCATCCATTGCTGCGTATGATGGTCAAATAGGCCAAGCTGCATATTCTGCATCAAAAGGAGGTGTAGTTGGAATGACACTCCCAATTGCTAGAGAATTGGCAAGATATGGCATTAGAGTAAACACTATAGCACCAGGACTTTTTGAAACCCCAATGTTAGGGACGCTGCCTGAGGAAGCTAAGGCTTCCCTTATAAATTCTACTTTACACCCGCACCGATTAGGACAGCCTATAGAATATGCAAGTCTGGTTATGCATATTTTTGAAAATGAGATGTTAAATGGAGAAACAATAAGGTTAGATGGATCACTAAGAATGGCTCCAAAATAATTTTATTTTTGAAAAATTGTTTTTATTTATAGAATAAATAAAAGTATGGTAAATAAGTTAAATTAAATTGGCATAGAATTATGGTATTTAAGAGAATTAAAGATTGTCATAATACAAAAGATTTTAGATTACTTGCAAAATCTAGATTGCCTGGTCCCATATTTCACTACATAGATGGTGGCGCCGATGATGAAATTACTAAAATAAGAAATACTGAAGCATTTGAAAAATGCGACTTAGTTCCAAATGTTCTTGCTGGGGTCAAAAATATAGACATGTCAGTAACAATTATGGGAAAAAAAATAGATATGCCTTTATTCTGCTCTCCCACAGCTTTACAAAGATTATTCCACCACGATGGAGAGTTGGCAGTAGCTAGGGCGGCCGAAAAATTTGGAACCATGTCTGGTTTATCATCCTTAGGAACAGTAGATATTCATAAGATGAGCAAAGAAATTTCTACTCCAAAATTATTTCAGCTTTATTTCCATAAAGACAAAGGATTAAACAACCACATGATAGAACTTTGTAAAGAAGCCGATTATGATGCGATAGCATTAACCGTAGACACGATTACTGGTGGTAATAGAGAAAGAGATCTTCGTACCGGTTTTACTAGTCCGCCTAAACTAACATTAAAAAGTATTTTAAGTTTTATGGCACACCCTATGTGGGCCATAAATTATTTTACTCATGAAAAATTTGATCTACCTCTTTTAAAACAACATGTGAAAGAAGGAACTAATATAGCTATATCTGTGGGGGATTATTTTACTAATATGTTAGACCAAACTATGAATTGGAAGGATGCTGAAGATATTAATAGCAAATGGGGAAAACATTTTTGCTTGAAAGGTATAATGAGTGTAGAGGATGCAAAAAGAGCAGTAGATATTGGAGCTACCGCAATAATGATATCTAATCATGGAGGCAGACAATTAGATGGCTCTCGTAGTCCCTTTGATCAATTGGAAGAGATTGTAGATGCAGTAGGCGATAAAATTGATGTCATATGTGATGGGGGAATTACAAGAGGGACTCATGTACTTAAAGCCTTATCCGTTGGTGCAAAATGTTGTTCTGGTGGAAAATATTACTTATATGCGCTTGCCGCTGGAGGACAACCAGCCGTTGAAAAAGCTTTAGGAAATTTCCATGCAGAAATAGAAAGAGATATGAAACTAATGGGTTGCTCTAAAGTATCTGATTTAAATAGGGATAATCTTAGATATAGAGAAAAAACAAAATATATTTAGTCTGCTTTATTCTCTACTACTAATTTCCAAGCCAAAGAAGCTATATAAGGAGCAACGGCCCCTTTCTCTTCAGCTAAAGTAGATGAAGCATTTCCTGCTCTTCCTCTAGCAAGCACCCCTTCTAAAATAGCTACATTCCTAAAGAGTGAAAATACAATATAAAATGTTGTATCAATAGAATTTTTATTAACTTTTTTACAATAATTTTTCATGTATTCATCTTTATCTGGTATTCCTAAACTTTTCAAATTCAAACCTTTTAAACCCATTTTTATTTTTGGTTCCTGAACATGGTGCATTAAATTATAACCTAAATC
>CAZUXH010000052.1:7513-9356 GCA_964624655.1 uncultured Rhodospirillaceae bacterium
CCTTCTAAATACTCCATTATATAAAAAGCAGTTCCAATAATATTTTCATCTTCACAATAATAATACATTTTAGCTACGGGAACGTCAGTATCATATAATGCTTTCTGGACTCTATATTCCCTATCTATGGCATGAGCTGAAGGCAAAAGTTCACCGGGTGGTTTTTTTCTAAGAACTACCCTTCTTCCTTCCTTAGATTCTAGTATAAAAGTTGGATTTGATTGTCCTGCATCAAATTGACCAACAGCATTAATTTGTGAAAAATTGTCAAGTTTATCCGATAAATACTCACCAAGCATATTTGAATCAAACTTATGGGTTTCCTTTACTAAATAATCTTCAATTTTAAAATTATAATTAAAGTTATCCATTTTAATACCCACTAATTGTGACGTTTTAACTCTAATCTAGCTATTTGATTTCTATGCACTTCATCTGGTCCATCTGCAAGCCTAAGTAATCTGGCATTAGCATACATTTTTGCTAAACCAAAATCAGTAGTTACACCCCCACCTCCATGAGCTTGAATAGCCCAATCTGTAACTTTACATGCCATATTAGGTGCTGCAACTTTAATCATTGCTATCTCTTTTCTCGCTTCTTTATTACCATGAACATCCATTTTATGAGCAGCAAATAAAGTCAAAAGCCTACATTGATCTATCATTATACGTGATTCAGCTATACGTTCCTGAGTAACAGTTTGTTCCGAAACAGGTTTTCCAAAAGCAACTCTAGACTTAGACCTCTTACACATTGCCTCTAATGCCCTTTCTGCTAGCCCTGTTAATCTCATACAGTGATGAATTCTTCCAGGGCCTAACCTACCTTGTGCAATCTCAAAGCCTCTACCCTCTCCTAGTAAAATATTGCTGGCGGGAACTTTTACATTTTCAAACAGAACTTCTGCATGCCCATGAGGGGCATCATCAAATCCAAATACAGGTAAATGTCTTAAAACCTTTACGCCTTCATTTTCCATCGGCACAACAATCATAGATTGTTGTTTATGTCTATCGGGATTATTTGGATCAGTTTTACCCATAAAAATTAAAACTTTACACCGAGGATCATTTGCACCTGAAGTCCACCATTTTCTGCCATTAATAACATACTCGTCCCCTTTTTTCTCAATGCTAGATTCTATATTTGTAGCGTCTGATGAAGCAACAAGAGGCTCGGTCATAGCAAAGGCAGATCTTATTTTACCTTCTAGTAATGGTAACAACCATTTTTCTTTGATCTCTTCAGAAGCATAACGCTCTAAAACCTCCATATTTCCTGTATCTGGAGCAGAACAATTAAATACCTCTGGTGCTAAATGAGTTGACCTACCCATCACTTCACATAAATGTCCATATTCATAGTTTGTTAAACCAGCACCACGATTACTCTCTGGAAGAAACAAATTCCAAAGTCCCTCCGATTTTGCTTTATTCTTAAGATCTTCCATTATTTTAGATGGCTGCCATCTATCTCCTGTTTCTATTTCCTCCTGCACAGCTTTTTCATTTGGATAAATATTTTCATCCATAAACTTTTCTACTTTTTCTAATAATTCTATTACTTTTTCAGATAATTCTGGCAACATAATACTTTCCCTTCAAAAAAAACTTCTTTCAGAATTTTTATAAATTTAAATAAAAGAATATTCTAAATTAATTAGAATAAATACTCAATAATACATTTTTACCTTTTGAATAATTTACACCTTTAATAGTTTTAATGTGCTTGTATAAAGTCAATCCATCCAATTGTATTTTTTCCATAAATTCCTCTTCAAATTTACTTTCTATAATTAATAAATTTTCATTACTATTTTTTAATCTATGTAATGTTTCAC
>CAZUXH010000052.1:9366-11256 GCA_964624655.1 uncultured Rhodospirillaceae bacterium
AAATTCTACTTATTCTAATAATTCAATTACTATTACAGATAATTCTGGCAACATTCTACTTTCCCTTAAAAAAAATTCTATCAAAATATTTTTAAATTTAAATAAAAGAATATCTTAAATTAATTAGAATAAATACTCAATAATACATTTTTACCTTTTGAATAGTTTAGACCCTTAATTATCTTATTATGCTTAAATAAAATTAAATTATTAAGTTTTTCTTTTTCCAAAAATTCTTTTTCAAATTTACTTTCTATAATTAATAAATTTTTCTTTCCATTTTTCATTCTTGTAAACGCCTCATCAACATTATTTGCTATGTATGTGTCAGAACCCAATCTAAATACTGCAGAGGGTTCAGAGTACCCCATTAATACTACTGATCTCTGTATTTTATGTTTAGAAACATACTCATAAATTTGCTCTGAAACCCATAAAGATTTTAAATTTGGAAAAATAAAAATTAACATAATGCTCAAACAAACGATATTTGTAAAACTATGAAGTATTCCACTAAATAAATAATTATTTTTAAATAAAAAATATAAAGAAGTGATAAACGTTATAAAATAAATTAAAGCTACAATTAATGAATAAGCTGAATTATTCCCTAAAAATCTTCGGTCAATGTAGAGAATTAATCCTCCTAGAATTATAGGAGTAAGACTCAAAAAATATAAAAGTGCTTTATAAATACGATTTTTTAAAAAAGAAAAATCATTTTTCTTTATGTCTACTATCATAGCTGCAGTTAATATTGATAAGCTAGGAATTAAAGGCAAAATATAATGCGAGAGTTTAGTAGGTATAAACTCAAAAATTATCCAAGCAGGAACTAACCAACTAAGTAAAAATACTATTTTTTTATCTCTAATATTTTTATAAACCCATAAAAACAAAGGTATTAAAAATAAAGATATAGGCCAGCAAGACAATAAAGAAGTAATTAAATAAAAACCTGGATAAGCACCATGAGATTCTTGACCTTTTATAACCTTCATTAACATATCATTTACTATTGATTGCTGAACGAAGTGGCCAGTATCAACGTGATATAACCATATTAAACAAGGCAAACTACCCAAGAAAAAATAAAAAACACCCTTTCTTATTTTTAAATCACTAAATTTAAAATTAATTTTACTTAGTTTAAGACTTATAATCGTCAAAAAGACTATAAGTAAACCAATGGGTCCTTTTATTAATAAAGAAATGCCTAATATAAACCAGGCCCAATAAACAAAACTATCAGATATTTTTTTTTCTTTTAGATCAGAAACTGAAATAATTTTTGCTAACGCCAAAAGAGGAAATAAAACACAAGCAAGTAAAACTGAATCAGTTTTAGCTATATGGGATTCTACAATTACTAAAGGAGTACTCATAAGCAACAATGTAGCAATAAAACCAACCTTTTTATTAAAAAGAGTTTTTCCTATTAGTAAGGTTAACCAAACTGCAATAGTTGCCCCTATAGCAGATGGCAACCGATAAACCCAGACAGGAATTTTTTCTAAAAAAAATATCTCTTTAGCAATATGCACAGTTCCAGCTTGTAACCAATAAATTCCAGGTGGTTTTTTAACTCTAGCAGTATCTAAGAATTTGATGTTAATATAATCATTCGTTTCAATCATCTGTGTCGTTGATTGTAAATATCTTGACTCGTCTCTATCTAGAGGTGGGAGAGCATTTAAACTCAAAAAGAAATTGAAAAACAATAGAATAAATAAGATATATTTATTATATTTACTTTCTAATTTACAAAAGCTTTCTAGGTGCATAAAAAACCAGTTCAAATTAATTTAAATTTATTTATTCATTAAGTATACAGAATGCAAAACATAAACAAAATTATAAGTAATTACTATGAATAAAAAAACACCCTAT
>CAZUXH010000053.1:0-5739 GCA_964624655.1 uncultured Rhodospirillaceae bacterium
AATTTCGTGCTGTTATGAAATATAAAAACTTTAAAACTAAATTTACAGGCATTATTTTTGTAATTATTTCCCTTATTATTGTCTTTTTTACAATAATGGATTCTCAAGAAAGTAAATCTTATAAGATGAGCTTATTAGATTTAGGAAGCCATTTGATACATACACTATCTTTTCCTTTGAATGCCATATCTTCAACCGTGAATAATTTTGAGGAAGTTTACAATGTATTTTCTAAGAATAAAAAATTGAAAAACCAAGTTGCAAGAGTAGAAATGCTGCAAAATGAGTTAGTAATATTGAGGCATGAGAATAAAGTTTTGAAAGATGCTTTAAATATTGAAGACAGTTTGTTTTACAAATATAAAACTGCAAAAGTTTTAGTAGGGATTAAGTCTTCTTTCATAAAAACTTTAATTATTTTAGCAGGTGAAAAACAAGGTATAAAAGAAGGTTTTACAGTGATATCTAAAACAGATCTTTTAGGTTATATTTATGAGTCTGGAAAGTCTACATCGAGAGTACTTCTTATCACAGATATTAATTCTAGAATACCTGTGACCGTTGCAAATAAAAATTACCGCCTTATTCTTTCAGGAAACAACTCAAATTTTCTAAATATTCTAGAATTAGGTGATTTTTCCAATGTAGAAGAAGGCGATCAATTAATTACTTCGGGAGATGGGGGGGTTTTTCCACAAGGAATCCCCGTAGGATTTATACTTAAAAATAGTGATAAGCGTTTTGTTGTAAGGCCAAATACTTATGCTAGAGACTTAGACTATGTAAGAGTTATAAATTGGTCTCCAGAACAGTTAGCTAAATTACCTATTACAGATGTTGATAAATTACCAATTTTTTATGAATAGTTATAAGATTTGAATGAATTTATTTAGTAATAATAATTTTCACAATTTTTTTCCTTTTATAACTACTTTTATGTCTTTCATTTTTATGTCATTGCCTCTGCTTCCTTCTGGAATGGGAGAGATAACCCCTATGATTGGAGTTATAGTATTAGCCTACTGGTTGATTTACTTAGGACATTTAATGCCCTTTTATGCTGTTTTTACTCTTGGTTTATTATTTGATGTTCTAACAGGTACTATATTTGGCTTAGGAGGCTTTGCAGCAATAATCAGTAAACTAATAATAATTCAACTTACAAAACAAAAATATAAAACTAGCGCAATTCAAACATTTTTAGTAATTATTTTAATACTAATTTTATGGAATTTAATAATTGCTTTCCCTATAATAATTATGAATTTTAAGACTTTAAATTATCTTCCTTTACTATTTCAAATTTTGTGTTCTATTACATTATCTCCATTATTGATAATTTTATTGAACTTTTTTTTAAGAAAAATGGAAAGATATTCCTATGATTGAGCAAAAATTTTATAGAAAAATTCTCAATAGAAGGTTTGCGATATTTTTAGGAGTAAAACTTCTTATATTTACAGTCGTAGTTGGCAGGATGTATAAACTACAAGTATTAGACTCAAAAAAATATAAAACTTTGGCGGATGAAAATAGAATAAATGTGCTTATTCATATGCCAAATAGAGGATTAATTTATGATATGGATGGTCAAAAAATTGCAGAAAATATTACTAATTATAGTTTTACTATTACACCATCTTTAATTGATGATCTGAATCAATTAATTGTTAAACTAAGTGGTCATATTGAATTAAGTCATGAAGAAATAAATCTTATGAAACAGGTGTATATTAGTAAAAAGCCAAATCGTGCATATGTAATTAAAAATTCTATGAATTGGGATGAAGTTGCAAAAATTTCTACTAATCTTTTAACTTTATCGGGAACAGAAATTGTTACAAATACTATAAGAAGATATCCAGCAAAAAATAGATATTTTCATATTGTGGGCTATACCTCTAGTGCTTCTAAAAAAGAATCAGAAAGAGATACTTTTTATAAATATCCAGGAGTGCAATCTGGCAAAACTGGTATAGAACAAGTTTTTGAAAGCTATTTAAGAGGGTTTCCTGGTACTGAAGAAGTTGAGGTTAATTCTAGAGGAAGAACAATTCGTCAATTAAGCATTATAAATAGTAAAAAGGGTTATGACATACACTTAACTTTGAATACTAAATTACAAGATTATATGACTTCTAGACTTGGATCACAAATAGGAGCAGCAGTATTAATGGATGCTAATAATGGTAATATTATTGCAAGTGTTTCCTCCCCTACACTAGATCCTAATAAATTTTCTAAACAATTATCAAGTCAAGAATGGAATAGAATAATAAATTCAGCTAACTCTCCTTTGGTAAATAAAGCCTTAAAAGGTCTTTATCCTCCAGGATCTATATTTAAGATAGTTGTTGCACTGGCTGCCTTAAAATATGGAGTCATTGATAAAAAAGAACAATTATTTTGTAACGGAAAATTTTATTTAGGGAACGAAGAATTTCATTGTTGGAAAAAGCATGGTCATTCTAAAGTAAATTTACTTAAAGCAATTACCGAGTCTTGTGACAGCTTTTTTTATGAAATTTCCTTACGGGTAGGTATAGATAGAATTCATAAAGAAGCAATATCTCTTGGAGTTGGAAAGCAATATACAAACTTTTTAGAACAAGAAATGGGAATAGTACCTAATAAAGAATGGAAAAGGAAAAGATATGATGAAAAATGGCAACAAGGTGAAACTTTAAATTCTGGTATAGGACAAGGTTTTGTATTGTTAACTCCATTGGAAATGGCTGTTATTACCTCAAGTATTGTTAATGGGGGCAAAACTGTAAAACCAAATATTATTAAGGTTATTAAAAATAAAAAAGAAGAAATTGAAATAGATAAAAGTTCTTATACTAATGATAATGCTCCGGAAGATATTAAATATAATAAAGCGCATATAAAATTTATAAAAAAAGCTATGTATGATGTTGTAAATAAAAGATCTGGTACAGCATGGAAAAGCAGGGTTGAAGATAATGATTATTTAATTGGGGGAAAAACAGGAACTTCTCAAGTTAGAAAGATCTCTTTAGAGGAAAGAGAAACAGGTATTATTAAAAACAAAGATTTACCTTGGGAAAAACGAGATCATGCATTATTCGTTGGATTTGCCCCTTATGACAAACCTAAATTTGTAACGGCTGTAATAATAGAACATGGAGGCTCTGGGTCTAAAGTAGCTGCCCCTATTGCTAAGGATATTTTGCTGGCAGCTAGAGAAGTATTATTAGGAAAAAAAACTATTAAAGTAGAAGAAAAAATGGAAGAACCCTCTTAATGTTCTTAAATTTTATTTATAGCTTTATTCCACAGTCTCTAAAAATTAATTGGTTGTTATTATTTATTGCTATTTTACTAGCTTCAATTGGATGTTTATTTTTGTATTCTGCAGCTGGAGGAAGTTATGATCCTTGGGCTAAGATGCAATTACTTAGGTTCTTATTAGGTATAGTTGTTTTTTTATATGTTTCTTCGATGAGCCTTAAATTTTGGTTAAATTACTCTTATGCTATCTATTTATTTAGCCTCATTTTATTAGTTTGTGTTTATATTTTTGGTGATACTGGAATGGGTGCCCAGAGGTGGCTTGATTTGGGGTTTATGAGAATTCAACCAAGCGAGCTAATGAAATTCTCATTAATTTTATTAATATCTAAATATTACCAGGATGAAAAGGAATATACTTTAGTAGTAAAGTTTGCAAGTGTTAGTGTAATTCTATTTTTTATATTTATTCCTTCTTATTTAATTTTTTTGCAACCAGACCTTGGGGGAGCAATAATATTATTATTAGTTGGAATTACTGCAATGTTTTTAATAGGAATTTCAGCTTGGTTTTTTGTTTTAGCTACAATATCTATTGTTTTTTTTTCTCCTATTATTTGGACTTACTTTCTCAAAGAATATCAACAAAATAGAATTTTAACTTTTTTAGATCCTTTAAGAGATCCACTTGGCGCAGGATATCATATTATTCAATCTAAAATAGCTTTAGGGTCTGGAGGCTTTTGGGGTAAAGGCTATATGAAAGGGACTCAAAGCCAGTTAAATTTTTTACCAGAGATGCAGACGGATTTTATTTTTACTTTGATTGCAGAAGAATGGGGTATGATAGGTTCAATATGCATATTATTAGTATATCTTTTACTTATTACCTATTGCTTTATTGTTGGAATTATTTCTAATAATTATTTTGGTGCTTTTTTGTCAATGGGAGTTGGAGTGATTTTATTCTATTCAGTTTTTATTAACATAAGTATGGTAATGGGATTAGTGCCAGTTGTAGGAGTTCCTCTTCCGTTAATTTCTTATGGAGGTAGTTCAATGATATGCAATATGTTTGGATTGGGTTTAGTATCAAATACCTATATCAATAGAAATATTAATATTGAAAGGGCTAAAAATTCTGATCTTTAATTTTTGCTAAATATTATTTATTTTTGTTCGCATGATCCTGTACTTATAGTTATTTGATCTTTTTCGTAGAATGAATCATTAAAGATTCTGAGTTCTGTTATATATGTGGTTCCCATAATTCCATCTTTATCTTCGTATGAAATAAAAGTACCATTTGTTAGTTTATTTTTAGAAATTTCTAAAATTTTAAAGGATAACTCTTTATTGCCTGTTTTTTTGGTAAGCACTCTATTTCCTTGATCAACTATTAATGTAGGCAAATCTTTTTCTACTGGCTTACATGCTTCAACACAAAGTGCTGAAAAAATAGATTTACATTTTAGTGATTTTGCTATTGCGGCAGCAGATGACTGGTTAGTGGAAATAAAAATAATCAAAATAATATTAAAAAAAAATCTCATTTATAATTCCTTAATTTAATTGATTTACATTAATAGTTCTATTTGTGTTTTAAGTCCACTTATTCATTAATAGGAAAATTTTTTCGAAAATAATTCATAGAACTTTTGACATGAATGTAAATTTGTTGCGATAATGGGCTCTTTAATAAAAACATAAATAGGGGGGAAAATGACTAATAAAATTTTTAGGTTATTTTTAACTTTAATGCTTTTTTTAATGTTTGGTGCCGCGAACTCAATTGCGGGAGACGTTAATCAGGCAAGACTAAATGATAGCGAGAATGAACCTCAAAATTGGATTCACCATCATGGTAACTATGAAGCACATAGGTTCTCAGCTTTGACTGATATAAATAAGTCAAATGTAGGAGATCTTAAGGTAGCTTTCACATATGCTATGGGTGATATTCAAGGTGGTGGAACTGCTCCTATCGTATTTCCTTTCTCTGGTTTAGAAGGGACTCCAATTGTTGAAGATGGTTATATGTATGTAACTACTGGTTGGGGAAGAGTAACAAAATTGGATGTACGTGGAGGAAAAGCCGTTCCTTTATGGTCTCATAATCCGGAAGCAGATAAAGATTATGCTCCAAGTGTGACCTGTTGTGGAATTAACAATAGAGGTGTTGCATTACATGGAGAAAAAGTTGTATTTAAGGTCATAGATGGTCGCATGGGTGCATTAGATAAGCATGACGGCAGTATGATCTGGGAAAAACAAATAGCTGATGTTGGCATTGCAGAAGTATTTACTGGAGCGCCACTTATAGTAAAAAATCTAGCTGTTACAGGTATGGCCGGCGCTGAATTTGGAGTACGTGGTTGGATAGCTGCCCATAATGTTGATAATGGTGATCAAGTATGGAAAACCTATACTATTCCAGGTCCTGGAGAACCAGGTCATCCCCACAGAGCATGGCTACTTGTTCAT
>CAZUXH010000053.1:5749-6521 GCA_964624655.1 uncultured Rhodospirillaceae bacterium
GGGATAACGCAGCTCGTCCTGGTGATATTCTTTGGACAGATAGTACTATAGCAGCTGATGCTGATACAGGAAAATACCTATGGGGTTTCCAGCATACACCTAATGATCCATATGACTATGATTCTATTGCAGAAAATACCTTTGTTGATGGAAGTATTAATGGTCAATATGTTAGATCTACAATTCATGCCAACAGGAATGGTTTTGTTTATGCGTTAGATCGTACAAATGGCGAACCAATTTGGTGTACTCAGTTTGTTAAAAAATTAACTTGGCCCGCAGGTTTGGATGAAAATTGTAGACCTGTAGATTATAATCCAAATGTTGATGTGCAAACTTACGCTCCGGGTTCAGCTGCAGGACGTGGTGGAGTTACAGAGTCAGGTGCGCGTGGAGCTATCGAAGGTATCTCTTGTCCAGCACATACTGGTGGAAAAAACTGGCCTCCTACCGCATATAGTCCTCATACAGGATTATATTATATACCGGTGATAGAAAGCTGTAATAAAGCTATTGCTGGTATAGTTAATCCAGGAGACTGGAAACCTAGAGAGTGGTATTTAGGTGGAGCTCCTTACTTTACTTTTGATGATCCAGCATCGGGTCGTATTACAGGTAGTGTAACATCAATTGATATTTCTACAGGAACTGTTAGAGGCAAATGGGAAACTAAATTTCCAATGCTTGGTGGAATATTGGCCACAGGCGGTGGTTTAGTATTTACAGGTACTGCTGATGGATCTGTAGTTGCTTTAGATGATGAAACATTGCA
>CAZUXH010000053.1:6531-11117 GCA_964624655.1 uncultured Rhodospirillaceae bacterium
AAACACCTTAATCAAGATAAAGCCTATCAAATTCCAATTGCTCATGCAGAAGGATGTTATTATGCGGATGATGAAACATTACAAGAACTATGGCGTTTTGAAACTGGTTCTGCTATTAACGCTCCTCCAATGAGCTATGAAGCTGGAGGAAAGCAATATATAGCTATTGAAGTAGGGCTAGGTGGTGCATGGCCACAGTGGTTTACTGACTCAACACCTGAGTTGAAATCAGCTGTGCCGAGTAATGTACTATATGTATTTGCTCTATAACATATAAGATATTAGTCTGAGCCAGAAAATTCTGGCTCAGGTTAATCAAAATATTTTCCATAAATTAGGGTTATAAAATGTACAAGATTTTAGTATTCTTCTTTTTTATATTCTTTATATCAGGAAATTCTATTGCTCAAGATATTGGTACTACAACCGTAGCGCCCTCAAGAGCGGATGGCAAAGCCCTATATATTCATTGTGCTAGATGTCATAAGCCTACCGGGATAGGAGGCCCTAGTTATGGTGGTTACGCGGCAAATTTAAGAGAAACTATGTTAGATCATGAGGAATTAGTTATGGTTATAACTGAAGGGCGAAGAACTCTTGGAATGCCAGAATTTAAGTCTAGTTTAAGTAAAAGAGAAATAAGTGCACTTGCGACTTTTATAGAAGATGAATTTAAGGGTAAGCCTTTAGAAGAATAGTAATAAGTTATTTACATTCTATTCTGCTTTAAGCTTTGTTTTATTGTGCAGAAGTCATGTTAAGTTCTAAGCTTCTTATCCAACGAGCAACGTAAAGATTTTTTTCACTTTCAGATAAAGCTTCTTCTAACCAAACATAAGATTCCACAGGATCGTTATGTAGGCCTTTGCCAAGGGAAATATAAATCATTTTTAATAATCTATTAACCACAACCTTTTTTTCTTCTCTTGCCTTATATGCCCATTCCATAGCTAGAGAATAGTCTCCAGTTGTTCTAGCTATATCATACTCCCTCCTTGCCATTACGTACATTGCCCAAGCATCACCGCTTGTGGCAAGACATGGCACCTTATCTTCAAATTTGTTGCAATCTTCTTCAGAAACAGAACTATTAGCGGATAATAGAGAGAAAACTAAAGAAAAAATTATAATTACTATATGTTTTTTATGCATGAATACTTTCCTTAAATAAAATTTATTATATAATTTTTTTTAGTCGTTTATATACAAAAAAACAATATATTTAAAAAATATTTAACTTTTTGTTAGATGACTAAAAGTATTTATTTTGTTAGTGTGTAGTCTAAATTAATTAATAGCTAATTGAGAGGGAAATATGGAATTACTACTTGATCCAATAACAATTAATAGCCGTAAGGTTCTTGCTGGCTTTAAGTTGATAGGAGCTGAATATTCAATAAAAAAGATAGACTTTTTTAAGGCTGAATATGCAACTCCTGAATATCTTGAAATTAATCCAATGGCATCTGTTCCTACTTTACGTGATGGTGATTTTACATTGTGGGAATCAAATGCAATTCTACAATATGCAGCTGATAAGGTAGGGAATAATAGCGCTTATCCAACGGATTTAAAAATTCGAGCAGATATAAATCGTTGGCTTCTGTGGGAATCAAATAATTGGTTTGCATCTTGCTATGTTTTTGTGGTTGAAAATTGTGTGAAACCTTTGCTAGAAGATAAAACAGATCAAAATATTTTAGCAAATGAAGAGCCAAATTTTCATAAATTAGCCTCTATACTCGATGCTAGATTAAAAGAAAACACCTTTCTTTGTGGGGAAGAACCTACTATAGCGGATGTTGCAATTGCAGCACCGATGCATATGCATGAATATTTTAAATTACCATTAACTGACCATCCTAATCTGGTCAGGTGGATGACTGAAAATATTGAAAAATGCTCTTGGTGGATGGAAACTCGTGTTGAAGAAGGCTTTACTCTTCCGGAGTAATAATTTAATCCCAAATGCGAGTTAATAGTATGATTAATACGAGTGGTGTTTTCAACTATATGTCTGCGGACTCACTGAGTTCTCTGTATAGAAATGGTAAAGTAATGACCAATAGAGATTTTGGTGGAAGTGACGCTGGATCAATTGGTATTAATTACGATAAACATGAAATGAAGGTTATAAATGCTCGTGAAATTTCGACCACTGAAACCATATCACTTGATAAACATGGATTTGAACTTTTGCCAAGTAAAATTGATAACCTAAATATTGACTTTTTCAATAATAAACAGGTTATTGAAATCTATTACTCGCATTGTGCGGATATAATCAAAGACGTTACTGGAGCGCGTGGAGTTTTTGCTTTTGACCATAATATTCGATCAGCCACTGGTAAAAAATCTAAAAAAATGATAACTGGTGGTCAGCAAGTTCAAGGTCCAGCCCATACTGTACACGGTGATTATACACTTACCAGTGCCCCGGAAAGGTTAAGACAACTTTCAAAACCACCAGGAAAAAATGATACATTACGATCTATCATTGGTGATACAAAAAGTTTATTGCCTGTCCATACAGTGAATGATGCATTGTCTAATGGGCGTTTTTCAATTATCAATCTTTGGAGAAATATTGTTCAAGATCCTGTTGAAATTAACCCTCTTGCATTATGTGATGCATCTACTGTAATGCCAGAGGATTTGGTTGTTTTTGAAATTCACTATGCCGATAGAGTAGGGGAAAATTATTTTGCTAAACATAACCCTAATCATAATTGGTATTTTTATTCAAGAATGACTCGAGATGAGACGCTATTGATAAAACAATGGGATAGTAAAGGCGGTTTGGCCATTACAAATGGAAAGTCTTCCGATTCTGAACATTTATATGATCCTTGTACATTTAGTTTTCATAGTGCTTTTGATGACCCTAACACTCGTGAAGATGCTCCTGATAGGTGGAGCATGGAAGTCAGATGCATAGTGATTTATTAAATTTTAATTAATCTGATTTAAATTTTAGGAGGTAAATATATAATGATAGAAGCTAATGGGCGTGTCGTGATGATTTCTGGTGCTAACAGAGGGATTGGTTTGGCTATAGCTCGCAATCTTTATAAAGCAGGATTTAGTTTGAGTTTAGCGGCCAGAAAAATTTCTTCTTTAGATAATATTGTAAAAGGTTGGTCAAGTGAGAGAATTTTAACTTCTAGTTTTGATGCTATTGATAAAAGCAGCCATAGTGATTGGGTGGAGAAAACACTTTCAAAATTTAGTCGAATTGATTGTCTTGTAAATAATGCTGGTATAGTTGAATCTGTTTCAGTTAATGATATAGAGGATAACGAAGAGGCTCTGGATAGGATGTGGACGGTAAATGTCAAAGCGCCGTTATCATTAACTAGACTTACTTTACCTCACCTTCGTAAATCTGGGTCTGGTCGTGTCATAAATGTTGCTTCACTTGCTGGGAAAGCCGTGTGGGGGGATTCAGTCGGTTATTCGATGACAAAGTTTGCGGCAGTCGCGTTATCTCATGCAACAAGACATGGTGGATGGGATGATGGAGTTCGATGTACTGCACTATGCCCAGGATACGTTGCAACTGATATGACAAGTAAAGTGGAGAGTGTTTCTGTTGATGATATGATCTCTCCTAATGATCTTGCTGAGCTAGTTAGGACTGTTATTTCATTGTCTAATTCAGCATCAGTTGCAGAACTTGTGGTTAACTGTCGACCTGATGTGATTGCGTAAGCTTTATATTTAAGTTTTGAAGGAAGAAAAGTATTTAAAATTTAAAATTAATAAGTTAAAAGATAATAATTAGTATATAATTTTATATTCTCTTAGTGTGGGCGCATAGCTCAGTTGGTAGAGCAAGTGACTCTTAATCACTGGGTCGCAGGTTCGAATCCTGCTGCGCTCACCATTATTTAAACAAAATTTAGATGCCAAGAATTGTTAAGAAGAGTTTTTCTCAATCATATTAGCTTGTAATATTTCTATCCAATATCCATCAGGGTCTTCTATGAATGCTAATCCCTTCATTTTTCCATCATCTGGTTTTTTTATAAATTTTACTCCAAGTTTTTCAAAACGTTCTGAAGCCTGGTAGACGTCTGGTACAGAAAAACCAATATGTCCAAACCCTTGTGGTTCAGAATTTCCATTATGATGAGTAAATTCTTTGTCTTTTTCAGTGCCCCAATTATGAGTTAATTCTAACATAGACCGTTGATTAAAAGTCCATGTAGTTCTTTTATTATTATCTAGAGGAACTTCTTTATCATTTACATCGCCAGGCATACCAAGAAAATAAAGAGTAAATTGCATATCTGGAAAATCTAATTTTCTATATAACTTCATTCCTATAATTCTTGTATAAAAGTCTAAAGAAATTTGAGGATCTTTTATTCTTAACATGGTTTGATTAAAAATATAGGACTGTGTTTCTGTATCCACATTCTCGCAAAGTCCTTCAAATGTTTCATGATGTCTGCTCATGAGTATTCTCCTATTATATTTTCAAATTAGAAATTTTGAATCTAAAATATCGTAATTAAAATTATGAATAACTATTTAGGTTAAGTAAATGTCAATCTTAATTATTTAAAAAGTCTATAAATATT
>CAZUXH010000054.1:0-10963 GCA_964624655.1 uncultured Rhodospirillaceae bacterium
TAAAACTAAAAAAAAGTCATAAACAAATTTTTAAATTAGTTTTTTTTAAATTACTTTGTTGACCCTTTTAGGTGTGTCTGTCATTTTTGTCTTAGTAATATTATAATATATGGAAATTAAATTGAAAAAGTCCGACTTAATATTGACACTTATGGGTAAACATAATTATTTAAGCTTCAGTGAAGCAGAGTTACTGGTTAACAAGGTTTTTGATGAATTAGGAACGGCTTTAACTGAGGAAAGAAGGATTGAGATAAGAGGTTTTGGATCTTTTTCGATTAGGAGCAGAGCTTCTAGAATTGCTAGGAATCCTAGAACTGGAGAAAAAGTAAAAGTGGCTTCTAAGAAGATGACCTATTTTAGAGCTGGTAAAAATATTGGTAAATACTTGAACAAGTAATTTAAATTTTATTCAAGGTTTATTTAATAATGATGATTCGTTTAATCAAAAAATTATTAATACTATTAATATTTGTTTTAGTAGTTTTGTTTTCTATTTCAAACAAAGAGTACATTTCCATAGGCATTTTACCTTTAGAGAAAAGATTAGAGATTCCTGTTTTTCTTTTTTCAATTTTGTTGATATTTGTTGGTTTAATTATTGGAATAGTATTAACTAAGATATCGAATATATTGAATAACAAGTGATTGATTAATATTTTTTTGAAAGCTTTGAATGATGCAATTTTCTAACATTAAAAATCGAGAAAAAATCATTATTGCTGTAGATACTAAAGATATTAACCATGCATTAAAATTAGTTAAAGAAATTCCTGATGCAGGAGCATTTAAACTTGGATTAGAATTTTTTTGTTCAAATGGAATAGAGGGTGTAGAAAAAATTGCTGATACGGGGGCAAGAATATTCTTAGACTTAAAATTTCATGACATACCGAATACAGTTAAGGAAGCTTTGAGGTCCACTTTATACATAGACCCATTTATGATGACTCTCCACATTTCTGGTGGAAAAAATATGTTGTCCAGTTCTGTAAAAATGGTTAAAGAAACTTATGATGAAAAATCTTCTAAAAGGCCTTTAATTGTTGGTGTTAGTGTTTTAACAAGCATTATTGAAGAAGATCTAAAGACAATGGGAATAACTGGAAAAGTAGAGCAACATGTTAAGCGTTTGGCAGATTTGGCTTTTGAGTCAGGAATGGATGGTATTGTATGTTCAGCAAAAGAATTAAAGTATTTAAAATCTAGTTTTAATGATAGATTTTTATTTATTACTCCAGGAATACGAACTAATTGGAATAAAAAACATGATCAAAAGAGAATTATGACCCCTTCTCAAGCTATTAGGCTTGGTGCAGATTTTTTAGTGATAGGAAGACCAATTACGGAAGCCTCGGATCCCCTAGAAGCTTTTAATAAAATATGTTCAGAAATATAATATGATTGAATTTCCTAAAATTAAATTTTGTGGACTTTCTAAACTAAAAGATATTGAAGCTGCTATTAAATTAAATATAAATTGGGCTGGACTGATATATGTTAAATCTTCTCCTAGATATGTGAATTTTCAAACTTCTGATAGAATTATAAAAAAATATATTAATATGATTAATTTTGTTGGCGTATTTGTAGATCCTGATGATGATTATATTGATCGTGCTATTAAAAGTGGTATAGACACTATCCAGCTACATGGTAACGAAACTCCTGAAAGATGCGCATACATTAGAAGAGTTTTTCAACTCCCCATTATAAAGGCTTTTTCTATTTATTCGGAAGAAGACTTAAAAAATATTACAAACTATAAGGACTGTTGTGATATGTTTTTATTTGATGCTAAAAAAAGTAAAAAAGATATTAATATTGGTGGAAATGGAAAAAGTTTTGATTGGAATATTATAAAAAATAATGAATCATGGCTTAATAGTATTAAACCTTGGTTTTTGTCTGGCGGTCTAAGTGATAAAAATATTTTGAATGCAATAAATTTAACAAAAGCAAAGGCTGTGGATATTTCTTCTGGCATAGAAAAATATAAAGGTTGTAAAGATAGTAATTTAATGAAGGAATTTATATTTAAATTGAAAAAAGCAAATAATATTGATAATAAATTTTTGGAAAAATAAATGATAAACTCATTAAATTCTTATACTAGAGGTCCTGACGAGGAAGGCTATTTTGATATTTATGGAGGAAAGTATGTTGCAGAAACCTTAATGCCTCTAATAAATGAGTTAGAAGAAGAATATGAAAAAGCAAAGTCAGATATTAAATTTAAAAATGAATTAGAATATTGGTATAAGCATTACATAGGTAGACCGTCACCCTTATATTATGCTTCAAGAATAACTAAGGAGCTTGGAGGTGCTAAAATTTATTTTAAAAGAGACGAACTAAATCATACAGGCGCACACAAGATAAATAATTGTATAGGACAAATTTTACTAGCAAAAAGGATGGGAAAGAAAAGAATTATAGCTGAAACTGGAGCTGGACAGCATGGTGTAGCAACTGCTACCGTATGTGCGCTTTTTAATATTCCTTGCACCGTCTATATGGGGTCTAAGGATATAAGTAGACAAGCTCCAAATGTTTTTCGTATGAAATTACTAGGTGCTAATATAGTGGAGGTTGAGTCAGGATCTAAAACTTTAAAAGATGCAATGAATGAGGCTTTAAGAGATTGGGTTTCTAATGTAGAAGATACTTTTTATATTATTGGAACAGCTGCTGGTCCGCATCCCTATCCTATGCTAGTAAGAGATTTTCAATCAATAATAGGAAATGAAACTAGGAAGCAAATTATAGAACTAGAAGATAAATTACCTGATACGCTGGTGGCTTGTATAGGAGGCGGTTCAAATGCTTTAGGACTTTTTTATCCCTTTTTAGATGAAAAAGAGATAGAATTACATGGAGTAGAAGCTGCAGGAAAAGGAGTTAATACAAAAGAGCATGCAGCATCTTTAACAGCTGGTTCTCCCGGTATTTTGCATGGAAATAGAACTTACTTATTACAAAACAAAGATGGACAAATTCTTGAAGCCCATTCAATTTCTGCTGGACTAGACTATCCTGGTGTTGGCCCAGAACATTCATATTTAAGGGATGTAAAAAGAGTTATATATTGTTCTGTTAAAGACAAAGAAGCTCTAGATGCTTTTCAATTTTGTTCAAAATTAGAAGGAATTATTCCGGCTTTGGAGCCGGCTCATGCTTTAGCTCACGTTATGAAAATAGCACCTAAGCTACCTAAAAAACATATTATAGTAATGAATATGTGTGGAAGAGGTGATAAAGATATATTTAATGTTGCGCAGGCTTTAGGAGTAGATATTTGACCTTAGAAAATAAAAGAATAGAAAAAACATTTAATGAGTTGCAATCAAAAAAAGAAAAAGGTCTTATAACTTTTGTTACAGCAGGCGATCCAGACTATGATACATCTCTAAAAATTATAAAAAAACTTCCTAAGGCTGGAGCAGATTTTATTGAAATAGGAATGCCCTTCACAGATCCTATGGCTGATGGTGTGGCAATTCAGGCATCCTATCTAAGAGCTCTTAAATCTGGTCAAACTCTTGCTAAGACATTAAGTATGGTTAAAGAATTTAGAAAAATAGACAAAAAAACACCAATTATCCTCATGGGTTATTTTAACCCAATATATAATTATGGAATTGACAATTTTGTTCTAAATTCAAAAAAAGCAGGTGTAGATGGATTGATAGTGGTGGATTTGCCACCAGAAGCTGATAAAGAATTATGCAAGCCAGCTTTAAAAAATAATATTGATTTTATACGTTTGGCAACACCAATAACTGATGCTAAGCGTTTAAAAATTCTGTTGAAAAATTCATCAGGGTTTTTATATTATATATCAGTTTTAGGTATTACCGGTACTAAAAAGCCTAATTTAAAAAGCATTAGATTGGCTATAGAAAAAATTAGAAAAAATACTACTATTCCTATAGCAGTTGGTTTTGGAATAAGAACTCCAGAGCAGGCAGCGAAAATTGTTAATTATTCGGATGCGGTAGTGGTTGGATCAGCTATAGTAGAAAAAATAGAAGAAGCTGTTTTGTTATCAAAAAACTACAAAAAGAAGGCTATAGATAGGTCAGTATCTTTAGTTAAATCTTTATCTGATTCAGTAAAAAAAGGAAATATTAATTAAGGAAACTATGCATGAGTTGGTTATCAAATTTTGTAAAGCCTAAAATTCAGGCGCTAGTAAAAAAAGTAGAAGTACCGAAAGATTTATGGGTGAAGTGTTCCGGCTGTGAACAAATGGTTTATAATAAAGATTTAGTTGAAACCTTCGGTATTTGCCCTACCTGTGATTTTCATTTTAGACTTTCTAGTGACAGAAGAATGGAATGGCTTTTGGATAAAGGAACAGCTAAAAAAATAGAAATTAATAATGTAGTATTGGATCCGTTAAAATTTAAGGATAAAAAAAAATATATTGATAGGTTAAAGGAAGCAAAAAACAAAACTAATAAAGATGATGCTATTTTGGTTAAGCAGGGTAAAATAGGGGGTCAAAAGGCAGTAGTAGGAGTTTTAGATTTTGAATTTATGGGTGGCTCTATGGGATCTGCAGTTGGAGAAGGAATAATAGCTGCAGCAGAAAAAGCTATAGAGATTAATTCAGCACTAGTTGTATTCACATCATCCGGCGGCGCTCGGATGCAGGAGGGTATTTTTTCTTTAATGCAATTACCTAGAACTATAATAGCTGTAAATAATTTAAAAGATAATAAACTCCCTTATATTGTGGTTTTGACTGACCCCACTACTGGAGGTGTTACTGCTACTTTTGCGATGCTAGGAGATATAACTTTTGCTGAACCAGGAGCGCTTATAGGTTTTGCGGGTCCCCGCGTAATACAAAGTACAGTAAAAGAAACTTTGCCAGAAGGATTTCAAACGGCAGAATATCTTTATGATCATGGAATGATAGATGAAGTAGTACCCAGATCTAGACTAAAATCAAAAATAGCAAATGTTATCGCTCATTTAAATGGCATAAATACTGATATAACTGCAAGAGTTTAATTTTGAAGGAAAAGCATGCTTTACTAGAAAAATTTAATTTAATTTCAGACAATTTTCCTCATGTTATAGACCTTTCTCTGGATAGAATTTTAAATCTTTTATCTAAAATGGGAAATCCTCATTTAAATTTACCTCCAATTATTCATGTTGCTGGAACTAATGGAAAGGGCTCTACTATTCAATTTATTGCATCTATCTTAAAAGCAGCAGGAAAAATATTACATATATACACTTCTCCTCATTTAGTAACAATCAATGAAAGATTAATAGTTTCTAATAATCAAGTAACTGATGAGCAGCTATCTAATGCTTTGGCTTTTTGTTTGAAAATAAAACAATCGGATTCTATTACTCAATTTGAATTACTTACCTGTATGAGTTTTTATATTATGGCAAAAAATACAGCTGACTTTGCAATTATTGAAACAGGTTTGGGTGGCCGACTTGATGCTACAAATGTTCATCCAGAGCCTATTTTAACAATTATTACTCCTATATCTTATGATCATGAACAATTTTTAGGAAATAACATAAAAAACATTGCTAAAGAAAAAGCAGGGATAATTAAAGAAGGAGTAAAATGTGTATCTTCAAATCAAATGCGTATAGTAGAGAAAAATTTAGAAGCTGTTGCCAATAAAAAAAAATCAAAATTATTAGTTTGCGGTCGAGACTGGAATTACAAAAAATTTAATAATGGATTCAAATTATATGAAAATAAAAAAGATAGCTTGTATTCTTTACCTTTTATGGAAGGAGATCATCAGATAGAAAATGCCGCATTAGCAATTTTTTCTTTGAAACAAATAAATTCTTTAAAAATCTCAAAAATTAATATCAACAATGGATTATTGAAAGCTAGATGGCATGGTAGATTAGAAAAATTGAATAAAGGATATATTAAAAATTTACTACCTAAAGATTCTGAAGTTTGGTTAGATGGAGGACATAATGTTGCTGCTGCAATAGCAATTAAAAATTGGTTAAAAATTAATAATAAAAAAAATTCAAAAAAGAAAATTATATTTATCTGTGCTTTTCTTAAAACTAAAAGTGTAAAAAAAATTTTAAAAATACTATCTTCTCAAATAGATAAAGTAATTTTTGTAGAAATGAGTGAATTTGACAATTTTTATTCAGTAAAAAAACTTACTGAAATTGCTAATACACTACAGATAGATAACACTAATAGATCCAGTATTTCTGATGCCTTTAAAAGTGTAGAATATTTTAGATCAAATAAGGTAATTATATTTGGTTCTCTTTATTTAATAGGAGAAGTAAAAAAAATAAATGATTATGCTATATGCTGATTGATCCAATCTGTAAGATCCTTTTTGGATGAAGCTCCTACCTTAGTGTCTACAATACTTCCATTATTAAATAAAATCATTGTGGGAATTCCTCTTATTTGATACTTACTTGGAGTTTCTGGGTTTTCATCTACATCAAGCTTAGCTATTGTTACTTTCTCTGAGAGTTCTGTAGAAATTTCTTCTAATATTGGCGCTATTTGTTTGCATGGTCCACACCATTCTGCCCAAAAATCTACTAGTACTGGATTATTTTTATTTATAACGTCTTCCTCGAAGGTTTCATCTGAAATTTTTAGTGTTGTCATTTTATTATTTACTCCAATTTTTAATTCTTAAGTGATTTTAAGCTTCTTGAAATTTTTTTTCAATGTCCTCTATAAAATTATTTAGATCATCAAGTATTTTTAAATTTTCTTCATTATTTTCCTCTTCATATTTGTCTCTCAAATCATCAATTTCTTTGTAAACTTTTGGTATAGTATTCCATTTCTCATCGTTATTGCTTAGTATTTGATTTGCTATATTTCTATTAATCTTTTTATATAAATCTCCAGGTAAATATTGGGGGTTTTCCTCGTATATTAATCTCTCAGCAAAATAAAAGTGTCTTTCTTCTTTAAATTTATTTGCAATTTTAAGTTTGTTTTCCCAATCTGTTAAATGGAACTCTTTCATAATATCTTTTTCTGCATTTGAAGCAAATCCAAAATAAATTGTTTCCTCGTGACTAACATCAAGCTGAGACAAATTGTCTTCTTTTATAGAAGCTTGTTTATCTAAGATAATTCTAACTTTTTGTCTAAATTCTTCATCCTTTTCAATCTTTTCTGCTCTTGAAAGCAATTCTTTAGTGGATAGGTGAGAGTATTCCTTTAGAATAGGAATATATTCTTTGTTTAATATTATAGGATGTTTATTGTTTTTTATAGATCTAATTATTTTAGGACTGGTCGACATAGCATGCTCTAGAAGTTCGATGGATAAGTTTTGATATTTAGCTGGATCATTTTTTAAATCAAAACCTTGAGCCCATTTATATACTGGATGATAGCAAACAAAACACACAACATAAGGTAAAGTTTTTCCAAAAAAAGATTCAGTTATGCAAAAAGTTCTATGCTTTTCAATTGTTAAATTTGTATCTTCCCTATTAGTAGTTTCTAAACTTGATTCCCATAACTTTTTATCTTGATCATTTATTAATTCTGCTAATTTCATAGTAGCAAAAGTATCTCCCATTGCGTCATGAGCCTTAAAATCAATTACACCATTTATAGGCGCTAATTTATCTAGTTTAAAAATTGTATTTCCTTTTTCATCATAAGGAAATTTAATTATTTCTGGATTGTATGTCTTAACAGCTCTAATTAACCCAAGTAAATCAGCTCTCTTGTTTCCATTATTGGATGTTAAATATGGATCATATAAACTTTTAAAGAATGATTTTCTTAAAAACTCTTCGTCAAAATTTAAAGAATTGTATCCTATAAATATAGCTGGTCCCCAGGATCTAAATTTCTTTTCAATCTGCTTTATTAATTCATAATGAGATAAATTTGTACTCATTAAATCTTTTACAGTTATTTTGTTAACCATTAAAGCTTGAGCACTGGGAATATGGCCAGGTTTAAGATAACATTTTGTTTCAAATCTATCTATCTCTTCAAATTTATCATTTGTTAATATGGCACCTAGTTGTAGTATTTGATCCCAATCACTATTTCTTCCTGAGGTTTCAAAATCGTAAAATATATAATTCATAATTTAAATTTTTCTAGCCATATGCTGGATTCTTTCAAAGATTCTAAATTTCCAATATGAAGCCATTTATTTTTATTAATTAATCCGCAAAGCCTATTATTTCTTATGGCTTGATCAAAAAAGTAATTTAGCGAAAATTTTTTTTTATTTATGTTTTTTACTATTTTAGGATTGAGTATTTGCCATCCAGTAAAAGCTAAAGACCCTTTAGTTTGCTTACCTATTCTTTCTATTAAATCAAGATTATTATTTTTTTTTAAAACAAAGTCTCCTTGTCCTTCATATCCTATAGAGTTTTTATAATTATCTAGTAATAATAGAGCGTCCATTTGTACTGGATCAAAATTTTCTTTTAAAACCTTTATAGGATTATGATGATTTGTATTAATAATTATAGAATCTCCATTAATTACTATTAAATTATCACTATTAATGTCGTTAATATTTTTTATTGCTCCTCCAGTATCCAATATTTCTTTTTCATAAGAAGTATGTATATTTATTAAAGAATTTTTTTTTAAATATTCTGCTACAAATAATTCTATTTTATCGCTTAGATGGTGAGAATTAATAAAGCAGCTCGATATATTATTATTTTCAAGTTGTTTTAATGAATAAGTAATAATTGGTTTGCCTAGCAAGTTTATTAGCGGTTTCGGAGTTAATAAGGTTAAGGGTAGCATTCTTTTACCATAGCCAGCGGATAAAATTAAAGCCTGGTAGTTTGTTTTTTTTAGATTATTATCCATTTTTACTAATTTACAGAGTTGTCTTCAAGCCAATTTAATAATTCTAATAAATTAGCATCTTTGGCAGATTTTTTAAATATAAGTATCGCTTTATTTACCATACTTAAATATCTAGTTTTTTTGTCTCTTTCTGCAAGCCTAACAAAAATCCCTGCAATTTTAGCATTACGTTGTGCAGTCAAAATTTTATAATTAAGTTTAAACTTATTTATATTATCTATATTGCTATTTGATATAAAATATTCAAAAACATCATTTTTAGTTTTATCGGATATGTCTTTTCTTACATCCTCAAGTAAAGAGCTTAAATCATATTCAATGTTTCCAATTAAAGCATCTTGAAAATCAATAATTCCTACTTTTTTAATATTTTTTCTATTTTCGAGCCAAAAAAGATTATCAACGTGAAAATCTCTTAATACTAACTTATTATTGCTTTTTGTAAGGGGTTCTAAATATTTATTCCAAATACTGTTCCATTTATTCTTTGAACTTAAACTCAGATTTATATTTTTATAATTGCAGTACCATTCTATAAATAAATTTACTTCATTCATTAAAATATCTTTACTGTAAACAGGAATACCGTTGGGTAAATCGTTTTTATGTATTTCTATAAGAGTATCAACGGCTCTTCTATAAAGTTTAAACTCAGAAATTTTATTATTCAGCGCTTTATTAAAAGTATTATCACCAAAATTTTCTATTAAAATTAAACTTTTATCTTTATTAGATGTTATTATTTTAGGTGCAGATAAATTAATTTTATTTAAGTGTTTGGATATAGTTATAAATCTATCATTATTATTTTCAGCAGGCGGAGAATCCATTAACAGAAAATTTTTATTGTTTTTTATCTTAAAATATTTCCTAGAAGAAGCGTCTTGTTCAATCGCCGTCAATTGGTTGCTACTTATATTATATTTTTTTAGAAAAACAACATACTTGTTTTGCAAATTGAGCCTTTCTTATAATTAAATACTATTATAATAGATCTAGTAAATTTTTATTTCCTATAATATCAGCGGTCCTGTATTCAGAGTCAACCTCATTAAGAGTAATGGTGATTTTATTTTTAGGTAGAAGGTTTTCTATTATCTCGGGCCACTCTATTATTACTATATTATTATTGAGTGCATCTTCTATATTTATATTCCAAATTTCGTGGCTACTTTTAAGCCTGTACAAATCGTAATGGCATATTAAATTATCTTTTAAATCATAGGTTAGCAGTAAAGGAAAAGTGGGGCTTTGGATATTTTGTACGCCTGTTAATTTAGAAATAAACCCTTTTGCTAAGGTGGTTTTTCCCACTCCGAGCTTTCCTTTAATACAAAATATTTTGCAAGAATATATCAAGCTACTAAGATTTTCACCCAAAATTATAGTAGATTGAATACTTTTTAAATTAATAATTTTTTTTGAATTATTTGTCATTAAATTCGTTATGCATTACTAATGAGTTTAAAAAAATTAATAACGGTAGTTCTCAGACTTAAAAGGCCCTTTAGGTTTAATGCCAATATACTTTTGCTGCTTAGAATTTAATTTTGTCAATTTTGCACCAACTTTATTGAGATGTAAAAAAGCAACTTTTTCATCGAGAATCTTGGGAAGAGTATAAACTTTATTTTCATACTTATTGTGATTTTCCCATAGTTCAATTTGTGCCAAAACTTGATTAGTAAATGAAGCGCTCATAACAAAGCTTGGATGTCCAGTTGCACATCCTAAATTAACTAATCTTCCTTCTGCTAAAACGATTATTTTTTTTCCATCAGGAAAAGTTATTTCATCAACCTGAGGTTTTATTTGATCCCAATGATAATTTTTTAGAGCAGAGATCTCTATCTCAGAATCAAAGTGACCTATATTACAGACAATAGCTCTATCTTTCATATTTCTCATGTGCTCTATATTTATTACGTCACAATTGCCTGTAGCTGTTACAAATATGTCAGCGATTTTAGAAGCAGTATCCATAGTAATAACTTCATAGCCTTCCATAGCGGCTTGAAGAGCACAAATTGGATCAATTTCTGTTACTAGTACTCTTGCGCCAGCATTTCTTAAAGAAGCTGCAGATCCTTTTCCTACGTCCCCATATCCTGCTAC
>CAZUXH010000055.1:0-7770 GCA_964624655.1 uncultured Rhodospirillaceae bacterium
TAGGTTTTATGGCAGCAGGAGGTGATGGAATAATTTCAGTTACTGCAAATGTTGCACCAAAATTGATGTCAGAATTTCATAATGAGTGGAAAGCAGGAAAAATAGATAAAGCAAGATCTATCCAAGAAATACTTATGCCTCTGCATAATTCTCTATTTGAAGAGACTAGTCCTTCTCCTGTAAAATATGCTGCTTCTTTATTAGGTGTAAGTAGTGCTGAAGTTAGATTACCTTTAGTTGAACCCTTGCGTAGTACAAAGGACAAAGTTAGAGATGCTTTAGAAAAGCTCCAACTAATAAGCAAGCAAACCTAATGACTTCAGTTATTTTGAATCGACGTGCTAGACGCGATTATGAAATAACCGATATTCTTGAAGCAGGTATAGAATTAACTGGTTCTGAAGTGAAGTCATTGAGACAAGGTAAGGCTAATATTGGTGATTCATATGCCGATCCCCGAGATGGAGAGATTTGGTTGATTAATTGTCATATTTCAGAATATAGTAATACACAGAAAGATGTGCAGCATTCTCCTTTAAGAGCTAGAAAGCTTTTGCTTCATAAAAGGCAGATTAATAAATTAAGTGGGAATGTAAATAAACAAGGCCTTACCATAATAGTTCTAAAGATTTATTTTAATAAAAGGGGTAAAGTTAAGGTAGAGATTGGTTTGGGAAAGGGAAAAAAACTATATGATAAAAGGGCTACGGAAAAAAGAAAAGATTGGGAAAGGCAAAAACAAAGATTATTGAGAGAGGAAAAATAAATTTTATGAAATTTGTAAAGCAAAATACAACTAAATTCTTTTACCTAATTCTTAGTATTAATGTGTTTTTAATGTTAAGCAGTGTTCATGCTAAAGAGGACTCACTTTATGACATATCTTTTCAAGATCTTGAAGGTGAAGAACTGCAACTTAACGAATTTGCAAATAATTTAATTTTGGTAGTAAATACTGCTAGTTTTTGTGGTTTTACAAAGCAATACAGTTCTTTGCAGATATTATGGGAAAATTATAAATCAAAAGGTCTAAAAATATTGGCATTACCTTCAAATGATTTTAATCAAGAACCAGGAGAAAGCAAAGATATTAAAGAATTTTGTGAAGTAAATTATGGAATAACTTTTCCTGTTATGAGTAAAGTAAAAATAAGAGGAAAAAATAAACATCCGTTTTTTTTGTGGATTGAAAATAATTATGGATTAGATAAATTACCTAAATGGAATTTTTTTAAATATCTAATTACTAAAGAGGGTGAGCTTGTAAAAGTTTTTTCTAGTCGAATTAAACCTGATTCAAGTACATTTATTGAAGAAATAGAAAAATATTTATAAAACTCAAATTTTTAATTTGATTTCTTTTAGAACTTTATTAAACATATTTTCCGTTAATCTTTTTGTTAAGGTATTGTATCTAGAACAATGATAGCTGCTATGTAATGAGATAGTATTTGATAGATTATATATTTTTCCATGTTTAAATTTAAATTCTGATATTTTTTTATTAAAAACTTTTAGTACTTCAGTATGGGCTATATGACCTAAAGCTAAAATGATTTCTAATTTATTCATTTTACTGATTTCAATTTTTAAAAAATTTCTACAGTAATTTCTTTCTTCTAAAGTAGGTCTATTTTGGGGAGGGACACAACGTACGGAATTCGTTATTCTGCAATTTATTAATTCTATACTATCATTTCTTTTTTCGAGATATCTTCCATTTGCAAATTTAAATTTAATTAATGAAGGATATAATAATTTTCCAGCATGATCTCCAGTAAAAGGTCTTCCAGTTTTATTAGCTCCCTTAAGACCTGGGGCTAGCTCAACTATTAAAAGCTTTGAATCTATACTTCCAAATGAATTTACTGGGCCATTAAACCAATTTGGTTTTAATTTTCTCCACTCCTCTCTAAAAATTTTTAATCTGGGGCATAAATCACAATTTGCTTTTGGTTCCATTCTATTTCTGCTTTATCTTTTTTACATAAAAATAATTTACATATATATATACATAAATGTTAACATGACTTTTGTATTTATTTAACTGTTTAGGCTAGAAAAAATAAATGTATAATACAAAAAAGAAAGGAAATATATTGGTTGGTATAGGGTCTAACTTAAGAGGACATATGGCAATCCCTAAAAAAAACTTAAAAATTGTTTTTAAATATTTGAATCGAGAAGGTTTGAGAGTTAGAAGATTTTCAAAAATTTATTTTACTAGACCTTTCCCTAATGGCTTTGGGCCATCATTTTGTAATTGTGTTGTTTTGATAAAAACTGATTTGTGTGGATTAGATATTTTAAAAAGATTAAAGAAAATAGAAAAAATATTTGGAAGAAGAAATGCATTGAGGAACAGCCCAAGAGTATTGGATTTAGATTTATTAGATTGTAAGGGAGAAGTTATAAAGGTTGATAGTAGATTAATTGTTCCCCATCCACAAATATATAAAAGAAATTTTGTGTTGTTTCCAATATCTGATGTAAATCCTAAGTGGAAAGATCCGAATAGTTATAAAAATATCAAGATATTATTGTCGGATTATTTAAAAAGGAATGTAAATAATTATAGAATGAATGCAATTTCCTATTTACATGTATAGATTTTTCGTTTTATAAGCTAATAATAACATTTATTTATGAGGATGACATGGCCAGAGTTACTGTAGAAGATTGTATTAAAAAAGTTCAAAATCGTTTTGATTTAGTTGTTTTTGCAGTCCAAAGAGGAAAAGAGATATCAGCTGGTGACGAGATTACTGTGGAAAGAGATAATGATAAGAATACAGTTGTGTCTCTGAGAGAAATAGCTGAATCAACAGTGGATACAGAAGATATAAAAGAAAATTTAATAGCTTCCATGCAAAAACAGATTGTTGAGGAAGATGAAAATGTGAGTGAAGAAGAAGAGGTAATTAATACAGGTACTGAAGAGAATATAGTAAATGATATAGAAAAAAATGCGGATAAATTTGGAATGCAAGTTCAAGAAAAATATGAAGATATATAGGGGATAATTGTTATTAAATGGGGTTACAAACAGTAAATCCTAATATAACACAAACGGATGAAATTAGAGATCAGCACTCGTTGATCAAAAAAGTTAAAAGCTATGATCCTCTTTTAGAAACTGAAACTTTACTTAACGCATTTGAATTCTCTCAATCTAGACATAAAACCCAAAAAAGAGATTCTGGTGAACCTTTCTTTTTTCATCCATTGTCAGTAGCTAGTATTTTAACGGAATATAAATTAGATTGGATGAGTATAGCGACAGCTTTATTACATGATACTGTTGAAGATAAAGTAGCAACTAGAGCAGAAATTAGAAAATTATTCGGGGCAGAAATTGCAAGGTTAGTAGATGGTGTTACTAAATTTTCTAGAATTGAAACTCCCAATGTTGAAATTCGTGAAGCAGAAAATTTCAGAAAGTTTTTGCTGGCTATTTCTAGAGATATAAGAGTTTTATTAGTAAAGCTTGCTGATAGACTACATAACATGAGAACAATCAATTTCATACATTCAGAGGAGAGAAGATCCCGAATTTCTAGAGAAACACTTGATATTTATGCTCCTTTGGCGGCTAGAATAGGAGTACAAAAAATAAGAGAAGAATTAGAAGATATAGCTTTTTCTCAGTTAAATCCTTCTGCCAAAAAGTCTTTATCGAAAAGAATAGAATTTCTTAGGGAAGAAGATGGGAAATTACTAAAAAATATTGTAAATGAAATACGATTCAAATTTGAAACAAACAAAAATATACTTGATATCTATGGCAGAGAAAAAACTATATATTCTATTTGGAGAAAAATGAATAAATCTGCTATTCCTTTTGAAAAAATTTCTGATATTTATGCTTTTAGAATTATTTGTAGCGATATTGACACTTGTTATAATACTTTAGGAGTTATCCATAGAATTTGGCCTATGATTCCAGGAAAATTTAAGGATTATATTTCTACACCAAAATCAAATGGATATTCTTCACTTCATACTACTGTTATTGGTCCTATAGGAAGAGCTATAGAAATACAGATAAAGACTCAAGAAATGCATGAAATAGCGGAATTTGGAGTTGCTGCACATTGGGATTATAAATTCAGCAATAAGAAATCTAGAAAAAGTGATAAAAAAAATAATAAATGGTTCAAGGAATTGAACGAAATACTTGGAAACTCTCTAGCTCCCGAAGATTTATTAACCAATACAAAAATGGAAATGTATTCTGATCAAGTTTTTTGTTTCACTCCCAAAGGGGACGTGATTTCTTTAGTTAAAGGGGCAACGCCTATAGATTTTGCATTTTCAGTGCACTCTAAAATAGGAGAGACTTGTGTTGGTGCAAAAATCAATGGCCGGTCAGCTCCTCTTCAAACTCTATTATCAAATGGTGATCAAATAGAAATATTAAGATCTAAGGCTCAAAAGCCTCAATCTTCATGGTTAAATTATGTTGTTACAGGTAAAGCAAGATCATATATAAATAAATATATTAGACAAAATGACCGAGAAGAATATTCAAAATTAGGTAGATCTATACTGGAAAGTAGGTTTTTATCTAAAAATCAAGAATATAATGAGAAATTAATGGATCCCATTTTAAAAACTTTTAATTGTAGAAGTAGGAGATCATTGTTTGTAGCAATTGGCCAAGGTAAAATTAATAGTGAAGAAATAATTAATATCTTATTTCCTAGTAAAAATAAAAAAGAAGAAAAAAATAAGCAGGGAAAGCAAAAAGAAAACAAAATTTTATTAAAAGGTTTACAGTCAGGTCTTGCAGTCCATATGGGTGAGTGTTGTTTCCCACTCAATGGTGAGAGAATAGTGGGGCTTATGACTGAGGGAAGAGGAGTGACTGTTCATACTCTTGATTGTTTAACTTTAGAGAGGTTTTCAGAAAGTCCTGAACTATGGATTGATTTAGCATGGGATGACATAAAGAATAATAACAATTTTAGTAGAATTAACGTTATTTTGAAAAATACTACTGGTAGTTTGAACATCTTAACTCAGACAATTGCTACATTTGCTGGTAACATTACTAATCTAATAGTTAAGCGTAGATCAGAAGATTTTTTTGAATTATCTGTTGATATACAAGTTGAGGATATTAAGCATCTTAACCAAATTATAACTGGTATAAGGGCAAGTACTAATGTATTTGAGGTGAAAAGGGTTAAAGATACGTGATTCAAAAATCATAATGGAGCAAAAATTGATAGAAAACGAAGAAAAAGAAATATTAGATTTGTATCGATCAGTAGGAGCTTTGCTTGAAGGACATTTTGTTCTATCATCTGGACTTCATAGTAAAATTTACCTTCAATCAGCACTCATTTTCTCCAGACCAGATATAGCAAAAATTATTTGTTCGAAGCTTGTAAAAAAAATAATAGAAAAAGTAAATATAAAAGAGATTAATTATATAGTTTCTCCTGCAATGGGTGGAGTTTTACTAGGCTATGAGGTATCAAGACAGACAGGTTTACCTAATATATTTGTTGAAAGAGTTGATGGTGTTTTTAATATACGAAGGGGGTTTAAAATTACTAATGGTAATAGAGTATTAGTTGTTGAAGATATAGTTACTACTGGTAAATCTTCGTTAGAATGTTTTAAATGTATAAAAGAATCTGGAGGAGAAGTTGTTGCAGAAGCGGCATTAATAAATAGAGGTGGGGATGTTGATTTAGGAGTACCTCTAATATGTTTAGCAAGTATAAATATTCCTAATTATGAAGCAAATTCTTTGCCAAAAGAGTTAGAGCAAATTGAGGCTATTAAACCTGGAAGCAGATCTATTTAAAAATGTTATTCAAATCTAGATATAAAGAAAGTTTTACTAATAAAATAAACAAATATTTGTGGCCCAAAAAGGGCTGGAAAAGGTCTGGAAAATATTTATCCCTAAGAATTAGACGGTTACCTGGAACGCCACATGGAATAGCACTGGGTTTTGCATTTGGGGTAGCTATGTCCATGACTCCTGTAGTAGGGGCTCATTTGGTATTCGCTTTATTATTGTCATGGATTTTTGGTGGAAGTTTGACCTCAACACTTATAGGAACATTTATAGGTAATCCTTGGACTTTTCCCGTGATTTGGGCAGTGACTTATAAAATAGGATATTTTATTATACCCTCCGATACTTTAGAATCAGTAAATTTAGTTTCTATTTCCAATGAACTTTCTTTATTAGGGCAAACTATTACATCAATAGTTATTCATGGTAATTTTTACAAAGCATGGGATGCATTGAATAATTTAGATTTAATTCCTCCTATGCTAATTGGATCTATACCTGTATTAATTATTGTAGGAATATTATCCTATTTTTTATCAAGGAAATTAGTTAATGATTATCAAAATAGAAGAAAATTAAAAATTGAAAAAAAAATCAAAAATAAAAATAAATAATTATATTAGATTGGGAGTAAATATTGACCATGTAGCAACTATAAGGAATGCTAGAGGGGCTTCTCATCCTGATCCAATAAAAGCCGCAAAAATAGCTGAATCTTCTGGAGCAGATGGGATAACCGCTCATCTTAGAGAAGACAGGCGACATATTTCGGATATGGATATTAAAATATTAAAAAAACAAATAAAAATTCCTTTAAATTTAGAAATGGCTCCTACTGAAGAAATGCTTTCTATAGCTATTGAATCGAGACCGGAAAGAATTTGTTTGGTTCCTGAAAAAAGACAAGAACTAACTACTGAAGGAGGATTAGCTGTAAAAGGAATTAAAGGGAAAAACGAATTATTAATAAAAAAAATTATTAAAAATTGTTCTGAAAATAATATAAATGTTTCTATATTTATTGATCCAGATTTTGAACAAATAAAAGCAGTGAATAATTTAGGAGTTAAAATTATAGAATTACATACAGGAAATTACTGTTTAGCAAAAACAAGTAAAGGAAAAGAACTAAAAAAATTAGAGAATTCTGCGGAGTTTGCCAATGATTTAGGTATAGAAGTACATGCAGGACATGGGATAAATTTTGAAACGGTAGAAAATATTTCAAAAATTAAATATATATCAGAGTTAAATATAGGACATTTTTTGATTGGAGAGTCAATATTTATGGGCTTAGAACAAACTATAAGAAAAATGAGAAAAAAAATGGATTTAGTAAGATGATAATTGGAATAGGCCAAGATATTTGTGATGTAAATAGAATAAATTCAACTTTATCTAGATTTGGATCGCGTTTTATAAATCGTATATATACTTCTGAAGAAAGAAAAAAATGTGAATTAAGAAAGAATAGAACTGATTGTTATGCTAAAAGATTTGCAGCTAAAGAAGCATGCTCTAAAGCACTTGGAACTGGTTTGAGAAAAGGAGTTTTCTATAGAGATATGGAAATTATTAATTTGCCTTCCGGTAAACCCACTTTAAAGTTATATGGTGGAGCTTTATCACGATTGAATGAATTGTGTGCGGGTGATTTTTCTCCTATCATTGAACTAAGTATAACAGATGATAAAAAATTAGCATTAGCAATTGTTATAATATATGGAAATAAGATTTAAAGGTAATGATATGATTTTTGGAATATTTAAAAATAAAAAAATAGAAGAAAAGACTGTAAAAAGTACTAAAAAGAATAGTTGGAAAGATAATATTAAAACTTTTTTTATTGCTGTATTTATAGCTTTATTAATTAGAACATTTTTATTTGAACCTTTTAGTATTCCATCTGGATCAATGAAGCCCACTTTATTAGAAGGAGACTATCTATTTGTATC
>CAZUXH010000055.1:7870-10642 GCA_964624655.1 uncultured Rhodospirillaceae bacterium
TTTTTTAAATAATTGGACTGCAAGAGACAGAAATAAAGTTTCTCATACGTATGATTTGTATGAGGAAAAAATTTCTGAAAATATATCCTATAATATTTTAGATGCGACTCCAAATGGCATGCTAGACAATACGGATATATACATTGTTCCTGATGGACATATTTTTGCCTTAGGTGATAATAGAGATCAATCATCTGATAGTAGAATTTTAAGTAGATTAGGTTTTATTCCTTATGAAAACCTGGTTGGTAGAGCTGAAATAATATTTTACTCTCGTGATAGGTTGCATTCAATGTTGAAATTTTGGTTATTTCCGCAATCTATTAGAATTGGAAGAATTGGTAAGGGTATTTAATTTGAAGGATTTTAAATCTAAAATTTATCAAAAAGTCCAAAAACAAATAAAATATAAATTTAGTTCTATTTCACTTTTAAGTCAGGCATTAATCCACCCTAGTTTTAATCATACTGAAAAAAATAAAAATTATGAACGTTTAGAATTTTTAGGTGATAGAGTTTTAGGGTTAATCATAGCTGATTTTTTATTTAAGAATTTTGCCAGTGAATCAGAGGGAGATTTATCACAAAGGTTTTCTGTTTTAGTTAGTGGAGAGACTATATTAAAAGTATCAAAACACATTATGTTAGAGAATATTATTCAATTAGTAAATGATGAAAATATTATAAATAATAAGATCTTGATAGATTCGCTAGAAGCCATCATAGGAGCTATTTACTTAGATGGAGGATTTAAAGAAGCAGAATTATTCGTTTTGGGTAGGTGGAAAAAATTAATATTAGATTATAAAAGTCCACCCAGAGATCCAAAGTCGTTATTACAAGAATGGTCTATGTCAAATAATCATAATTTACCTATTTATAGGGATTATATTAAAAAAGGTCCTGATCATTCTCCAGTATTTTCCGTAAAAGTTTTTATTGAAAAAATTGGTGAAGCTGAAGGAACAGGTAATTCTAAAAAAATAGCTGAATCAAAAGCAGCTGAAAATTTATATAAGAATATTAATTAAAACAAATGCATGCAACTAAACCTAAATTTGGATATGTGACTATAATAGGAGCTACTAATGTTGGAAAATCAACTTTAGTCAATGCATTAGTAGGTAATAAAGTCTCAATCGTCACTAGAAAACAACAAACTACAAGATCGAAAATTTTAGGAATTTTTTGTTTTAATTCATCACAAGTAGTTTTAGTAGACACACCTGGTATTTTTAAACCAAAACGCAGACTAGATAGAGCAATGTTGCATAATGCATGGGATTCTATAAATGATTCAGATTTAATAATGCTTATGATTGATGCTAATAAAGATAATGAGGGAAACGTCTCACTAATTGACCACTTAAAGCAAATAAGTTCTATTAAAGATAAAAAAGTTATTTGTATTATTAATAAAATAGATTTAGTTAAAAAAACTGTTATTTTAGAATTAACACATGATCTACAAAAACTTTTTATCTTTCAGGATTTCTATTTTATTTCTGCTTTAAAGGGTGATGGAGTTAAAGAGTTAAAGGTTTATTTATCTAAAAATATCCCTGAAGGAAGGTGGTTATTTCCTGAAGATCAAATCACAAATATTCCTTATCGACTTTTAGCGTCTGAATTAGTGAGAGAAAAACTATTGAATATTTTGCATAAAGAACTGCCATATCAAATTATGGTTGAGACTGAGGATTGGAATGATTTAGAAGATAGGTCGGTAAGAATAGATATTTTAATATATGTTAATAAAACAGGACAAAAAAAAATAGTTGTAGGATCAGGCGGTGAAAATATAAAAAAGGTGGGAATTTTGGTTAGAAAGGAGTTATCACGAATGTTAAATAAGAAGGTTCATATTTTTATATTTGTTAAAGTTCAAAAGAATTGGGATAGTAGACCTGAGTACTTTAAAAAATTGGGTTTAAAATATAATGTGTGAAAAATTTTATGCAGTGGCAAGATAAAGGAATAGTTTTATCATCTAAAAAATATGGAGAACACTCTCTTATAATTAGATTTTTAACCGAAGAACACGGTGTGTACTCTGGACTTGTAAAATTTGGTTTATCAAAAAAGCAAAAATTTTTATATGAACCGGGAAATTTATTGTCTATATCTTGGGCTGCCAGACTTCCTGAACATATGGGCTCATTTAGATGTGATACTATTAAATTATACACTTCTAAAGTTATGGGAAAATCATCACACTTAGCAGCATTGACTTCCCATTGTTCTCTTGAACAAGTTTTTTTACCAGAAAGAGAAAGATGTAAAAATATATATAATAATAGCATAAAATTTATTGAGCAACTTTCTATAGATAATGATAGTTGGTTATATGACTATGTTAGATGGGAAATAGGGTTTTTAGAACAACTAGGATATGGATTAACATTAAATAAATGTGCAGTGACTGGGAAAAATAATGACTTATTATATGTTTCTCCCAAAACGGGACGTGCTATTTCTAAAGTTGCGGCAGGAAAATGGGTTAATAAATTATTACCTCTTCCATCATTTCTAATAAATAAAGAAAAAGATGATAAAATTTTAAAAACAGAGTTCATGAAGGGTATATTATTAACTGGTTTTTTTCTTAGTAAATACGCTGACTCAGTTGGAGTTAAATTGCCATATGCAAGGAATTTCTTTATCAATAAAATAAACTAATTATATTATAACCTATTAAATACAAGCAAGAAAATTTACTTATATGAATGACGATAAAATATTAAAAGAAAATATAAAAAATCTTACTTTTGA
>CAZUXH010000056.1:0-10543 GCA_964624655.1 uncultured Rhodospirillaceae bacterium
GATAAAGAAAAACTTCAAGAAAGGTTAGCTAAACTAGCTGGTGGAGTGGCAGTTGTTAGAGTTGGTGGTGCCACTGAAGTTGAAGTTAAAGAACGTAAGGATAGAGTAGAAGATGCAAAGAAAGCTACTAGGGCAGCTGTAGAAGAGGGGATTGATTCTGGCGGTGGAGGAGCTTTAGTAAATGCAGCTAAGACTCTTGATAAAGCTAAAACTGCTAATAATGATCAAAAGGTAGGAGTTCAGATAGTTAAAAAGGCATGTGAAGCTCCTATAAGGCAAATAGCTGCTAATTCAGGCAATGATGGTTCAATTGTTGTTGGAAAAATTAATGATTCTAAAGATAAAACATTTGGATTTGACGCTCAATCAAATAAATATGTAGATATGATTAAAGCTGGAATTATTGATCCTACTAAAGTTGTAAGAACGGCTTTACAAGATGCCGCATCTATATCCGGGTTATTAATTACCACTGAAGCTATGGTGGCTGATTCTGTGGAAGAGAAGGATAGTTCACCTGCTGCACCAGATATGGGTGGAATGGGCGGAATGGGCGGAATGGGAGGTATGGGAGGCATGGGCGGCATGATGTAACTAATTATGCTACTTAGTTGTTTACCTATATCTTTTTAGATATGTTTATAAAGGGCTTGAAATATTTTTTTTCAAGCCCTTTTTATATGATGAAACTATAAATAAAATAAAGTATATTTTATTTAAACAAATTAAAATAAAGGATTGAATAAATGAAAGTTGCGTTTTTAGGTTTGGGAGTAATGGGTTATCCAATGGCAGGACATTTATCTAAGTCAGGATATGATGTAAACGTGTATAATAGAACTAAGCAAAAATCAGAATTATGGATAAAAGACTATAAAGGAAATGCCTTTAATACCCCTAGTGAGGCCGTTAAAGGGTGTAATATAGTTTTTGCATGCGTTGGCAATGATAATGATATTAAAGAGGTATGTGTAGAACCTAACGGAGCTTTTGAAGGTATGGAAAAAGAATCTATTTTTGTAGATCATACAACGGCTTCAGCAAATGTGGCTAGAGAATTAAGTAAAATAGGAAAAGAAAAGTATTCTATAAGCTTTCTAGATGCTCCTGTATCAGGTGGTCAAGCTGGCGCTGAAAACGGAGTACTTTCGGTGATGGTAGGCGGTGAAGAAAATGTATTTTTACAAGTAAAAAGTATTATGGATGCCTATTCACAAGCGGTTACTTTGATGGGACCAGTTGGCTCAGGTCAATTAACTAAAATGGTTAACCAAATTTGTATTGCTGGATTGTTGCAAGGATTATCTGAAGGTATAAGATTTGGAATGTTGTCAGGTTTGGATATAAAGAAGGTAGTAGATGTAATTTCAAAAGGAGCAGCGGGTTCTTGGCAAATGCAGAATAGGGCAGAAACAATGGCAAAAGATAAATTTGATTTTGGTTTTGCAATAGAGTTGATGCATAAAGACTTGCAAATTTGTATTGAAGAGTCTAATAAAAATAGAGCAAACTTGCCTATTACAAAATTAATAGATGACTTTTATGTTAAGCTTATAGATCAAGGTTATAATAGATTTGATACATCATCACTTATAAAACTGTTATGACTTTTTAGCTTTTTTCCAAGCTTTATTTTTTAAATGGCTGGAGCTTTCTTTGAAATCATCAATGTCTTTAAATTGTCTAATAGTCTGATTTAGCCTTTTTTTAAATTTATCATTTGACATAAGCAATGAAATTTCTGGGCTAATTTCTAAATGTCTACATAAATTTACTATAGAAAACAACAAGTCACCAATCTCATTCATAAGTGGCTCTTTATTAATATTCTTTTTGTTTAATTCATCTTCTACTTCTTTTAATTCTTCATTAATTTTATTTAAAGGTCCTTTATAGGTATTCCAGTCAAAATTTAATTTACTAGCTTTTATGCTTACGTGAAGAGCTTGCAATAATGCAGATTTCTCTGTTTTTTCATCTAGAATAGTAAAGTTATCATTTTTTTTATATTTTTTTTCTTCTCTTTTAATTTTATTCCATTGAATAACTAATTCTTCTTTAGTTAGTTTCTTTTTTTGTTTAAAAACATGCGGATGTCTTCTAATCAGTTTATTACTTAATGCTTCTATTATATCATTTAATGTAAATTTTAAATTCTCCTCAGCAATAACAGAGTGCAATACTATCTGTAATAACAGATCTCCTAATTCTTCTTTTATATCGTCCTGGTTATTAGTAATTATTGCATCTATTGTTTCATAAGTTTCTTCTATTAAGTAGGGTAAAAGACTTAATGAAGTTTGTTCTTTATCCCAATCGCATCCATCATTAGGATCTCTTAATGCTTTTACTATATCTATTAATTTATTTATTTTATTATTTTTATTCATTTTATTAGGCGCATAATGTATGTTATCAGAAATAGTTAGTTAATAATTATTATTAATATTACCACTTAAAGTATTGTTTCATATAATTAAATAAAACTTTTATTAAAAGGCCTATAATAAGCATTAGGCAAATACATATGATTACAATTAAAAGTAATAAATCAAATGAAATGTCTTCTCCTAGTGATTTATAAACATAATATCTTATTAGTCCCCATATTGTTCCTGCTAAAATTAAATACAGATATTTTTTTTTAATACCAAATAAATTTGTACCTATGCCTATAGCAAGTATCCATAAAATGGGATCTTTTATTGAACCAAATATGAGTATAGTTAAATATTCTAACATTTAGCTACAAATAAGTGTTAAACCGTCATAGCTTGGTTCTACGTTTTTAGGTAATTTATTTTTTAATTCATTATAGTCTAACCAATGTCCCATATGAGTTAAATAGGCCTTTTTGGGCTTTAATTCATTTATCCAGTTTAAAGTTTGTTCTAGGTGAGAATGGCTATAATGAGGTTCGTATCTTACGCAATCAACTACCCAAATATCCAAATTTTCTAAATTTTCCTTACTTTCTTCAGGTAATTCATTTAAATCAGTAGAATATGCAAAATTATTAAATCTATAGCCTATGCTGTATCCCTTGCCATGTATTTGTTTAATAGCTTTAAATTTAATATTATCCAATATTTTATTTTCACCTAAATCAATTATATTTGCTTTAAGACTAGGCAACGCCGGTTTTCCATCACTGTTAAAAGCATATTCAAAACGGTTTGTAATTTGATTTATAGTTGATTTATCTCCATAAATTGGTAAAGGAGTTTTTCTTTGCCAGCAAAAGGCACGAAGATCATCTATGCCATGGACATGATCAGCATGAGCGTGCGTGTATAGCACACAATCTACACTTTTAATATGAGCATTAAGCATTTGATTTCTTAAATCGGGACTAGTATCTATTAAAACATTATATTTATTATCTATATTTACTAGCATAGAGACTCTAGATCTATAATTCTTTTTTTCATTAGGGTCACATGGGCCCCATATATTTCCAATTAAGGGAACTCCTCCTGATGATCCACAACCAAGCACAGTAGCTTTTATATTATTATTTTTTGTCATTATTAATACTCGCCTTAGAAAATAATTTAAAAAAATTATTTGTAGTAATTTCTGCCATTTCTTTTACATCAACATTTTTAATTTCTGATATTTGTTTAAGTGTTTCAATTATAAAGGAAGGCTCGTTTCTCTTTCCTCTGTTAGGCACTGGAGCTAAAAAAGGTGAATCAGTTTCAACAAGTATTCTATCAGAAGGAACCATTTTACAGCATTCTCTAATTTCTTCTGCATTTTTAAATGTAATGATTCCTGAAAATGATATATATAAACCCATTTTTAAAGCTTGCTTTGCCATTTCCATGCTGGAGGTAAAACAGTGGATTACTCCCCTTATATCTTTATTATTGTTTTGAGATTGAAGTAATTCCATAATTTCATTGTCTGCCTTTCTAGCATGAATTATTAATGGTAGTTTTGTCTCCTTACTTATTCTTATATGGTCGACGAAAGATTTTTTCTGGGATTCTCTATTACTATTCTCATAATAATAATCTAAACCAGTTTCACCTATTCCTATGACTTTATCACTATTGCAAAAATGATGAATATCTTCGAATGATATCTTTTCATCTTCTGTATTATGAGGATGATTTCCTATGGAGCACCAAATATTCTCTTGTTTATTAGCTATTTCTAATATTTTTTTAAAATTAGAAATTTTTGTACAAATGGTTTGCATGCCTTTAATATTATTTTCCCTAGCTCTATTTATTACCTCATCAAAATCTTGATCAAATTCTTCAAAATCTAAATGACAATGACTATCTATAATGTGCATTATTATCTTTTTTCCTGATCTATTCTTGGATATATTGGTTTAGGTTCTAAAATAATTTGTCCTGGTTTTATTTGTTTATCATAAAAGTCATGACCCCTTTCTTTATCGGGTATGGATAATATATTTAAAATTTTATTCGAGCCTTCAGGAATAAAGCTTTGTGTTAAAAAACTAATTTTTTTAATGAGGGATATGAGGACATACAAGACGGTGTTCATTCGATTTAAGTTAGTTTTTTTCAATTCCCATGGAGCCTGACTGTCAATATAACTATTGCATTTTTTTACCATTTTCCATATTTCTTCTAAAGAATCTGTAAGCAAATAATCATCCATTAATTTGACTATATTATTTTTAGTAATATCCATTTCATTTTCAATTTTCTTGTCTATTTCCATAAGGTCTACTGGTTTAGGAATTTTCTTATCACAATTTTTGTATACAAAAGATAAAACTCTTTGAATAAGGTTTCCGAAATCATTTGATAAGTCTGCATTTATCCTAGAAATTAAGGCATTATTAGAAAAATCTCCATCCTTTCCAAATCGCATTTCTCTTAATAAAAAATATCTAAATTGATCCAAACCAAATTCTTTTTTTACTTTTATAGGATCAATAACATTTCCTGTAGATTTGGACATTTTTTCTCCATTTATAGTCCACCATCCATGAGCGAAAACTTTTTTAGGAGGCTCTAGTCCAGCAGCCATCAGAAAAGCTGGCCAATAAATAGCATGAAATCTTAATATATCTTTCCCTACTATATGCACATCAGCAGGCCAGAATTTCCATAAATTAGAATTTGTATTTGGAAATTCAATGGCAGAAATGTAGTTCGTAAGAGCATCTAGCCAAACATATATAATATGATTCTCTGAATTTGGAACAGGTATTCCCCATTTAAATGAAGTTCTAGAAATTGACAAATCTGCTAGTCCATTGGAAACAAAACTTAAAACTTCGTTATAACGACTTTTAGGAGAAATAAATTCTGGATTCTTTTTATAATATTTCAACAGCTTGGTTTCCCAAGATGATAACTTGAAAAAAAATGAAGGTTCTTTAATCCATTCCAAGATTGACCCATTAGGTGCAATTTTTTGACCTTTTTCATTTTCTAATATTTCGTCTTCTGAGTAAAAAGCTTCATCTCTTACTGAATACCAACCCGAATATTCGTCTAAATAGATATTTCCATTTTTTACCAATATTTCCCATAAACTTTGAACGGATTTTTTATGTCTCTTTTCAGTAGTTCTAATAAAATCATCATTAGAGATATTAAATTCTGTAGTAAGTTCTTTAAATCTTTTTGACACCCTATCCGTAAATACTTGTGGTTCCAAAGAAGAATCAATTGCAGATTTCTCAACTTTTTGACCATGTTCATCTGTGCCAGTTAAAAACCTTACTTCTTTGCCTTTCCATCTCATAAACCTAGCTATTGTATCACATACCAGAGTAGTATATGCATGACCGATATGCGGTATATCATTTACATAGTATATAGGTGTTGTAATATAAAAATTTTTATTATTTTTCATTAACTAGCCATTTAATTCAACGTATAACTTTCTTTATCACTATTTAAATGTTCTTTAAGAATATTTACTATCTCTAGTATAACTTGCTTTTTATCCAAATTGTAAATATTAGCTTCGTTTATTATTTCACATGCAATTTCCCAAAATTCTGATAAATCTGGCGGATTTATATTTTCTAAACAATTTTTCATTGCTTTGCTTTCTTCTTCATTTATAAAATTAGAAATTCCTCCTAAATTAAATTTTATAGACCTGCTAATAAATATTGTAAGTAAAATTTTAAAATTCTGTAGTCCATCATTATTTTTTCTTATGGATAATCTTTCATAAATATTTCCAAGTGATTTAAATGAAATATTTGGTAAGAGTAAAAAAAGCTTTATAATGTATGAATATAATTCTAATCCCTCGTTATTATATATATTTACTGCTTTTCCTGGGCTCCCGTTGGATAGTATTAGCAACTTATCCATAGTTTCTTCAGTTATATCAGGAAATGTATATTTTAGAATATTTTTACATTCGTTTTGTTTTAGCGGATAAAACTTTAAAATGTTACATCTAGATTTTAAAGTAGATAATACGTTAGAGTTTTTATTGGATACTAGAAGTATTAGACTCTTTTGAGGAGGTTCTTCTAATATTTTTAGTAAAGCATTTAAACCAAATACATTTAGATTATCCAAACTATCTATTATTGATATTCTCCAAGTATTAAAGGTGGATTTTTTCGAATAAAATTCATCAATTTCTCTTACTTTGGAAACAGGAATTATATTATTAGAATTATTTAATGAATCATCGGAAATGCTATTAATTATTTTTAAATCAGGATGTAAAATTATTTCCTGATTCGTTTTATAGTCATCTTTACTTTCGAGTTGATTATTATTTAATTTAATATCTAAATTATTGTTATTTAGAAGTGACATTGCTACAGAATATGCAAATGTGGCCTTACCTATCCCGTAATCCCCTGTTAACATCCACTAATGATGTAATTTATTATTTTTGAATGCCAATTTAAATGTATTTATTTGTTTATGATGTCCAATTAAAAATTTTGATAATTGAGGTATATATTTTTCTGACATTTACTTAATACTCATGAATTTTTTAAAAAGCTTTTGTTTATAGAAGATATAATTATTTTGTTAATAATTTTTATAGATTGATCAGCATCAATCAAAAGGTGGGTATTATCTTGTTTGCAGTTAATATTTTTAAAATAATTTCTTACTCTATTATGAAAATTTTTTTCGAAGCTTTCATATCTATTTTTTTTACCTCGTTTTGAAATTCTTTTAATTGCCTCTTCAAGTTTTATATCAAGTATAAAAGTTAAATTCGGCATTAAATCTTCACAAACATATTTTTTCAAAGTTTCTAAAAGTTTTTGATTCACCCCGTGCCCCGCACCTTGATATGCGCTAGTAGAAAGATAAAATCTGTCACATATTACCCAAGTTCCAACTGTTAAAGCAGGAAGAATAACATTATTTATATGTTCTCTTCTAGCAGCATAATGAAGGAGAGTTTCTGAAATCCCATCCCACTTATCAATTTGACCATTAACTAGCAATTTCCGAATTTCTTCCGATGTGTTTGTGCCACCTGGCTCTCTGGTAATAATTGTAGAAATTTTTTGTTCTTTAAGATATTTGTAGAGTAACTTTGCTTGTGTGCTTTTGCCTGTTCCCTCACCTCCTTCAAAAACTATAAACTTTCCTTTTTTATTTCTATCACCGGACACTACTCTCTCCCCAAATAATGTAAGATAAGGAACTAAATAATCTACTAATTGGTCCTGCCTTTTCAATATTTTCTAGAGGGTAAAGATTATACTCTTTAATTTTATTGCCATTTTTATCTTTAATTAACACTTTTCCAACTATTTGATTTGCGGAAATTGGAGCTTTCAAAGGTGAGGAATACTTGTAAGTAGCCTTCAAATCCTCCCCATCCGCTCCTTTAGCTACAGTTAAGGTAATATTTTCTTTTACAATCAAATCAGTATTAGGTGTATTACCTAGCCAAACTGGAACTGTTGCCACAGCATCATTTGAATTAAATAACTGTATATTTTTAAATTCTCTAAATCCCCAACTTAAAATTCTTTCTGCTTCAGCTTTCCTATTCTTTATTGTGTCTATCCCATTTAAAACTAGTATTAATCTTTTGCCGTCTTTTATAGCGGAAACTACAACTCCGTAACCACTATTTTTAGTATAACCAGTTTTAAGGCCATCAACCCCTAGATCAGAATGCAATACTGGGTTTCTATTAGGTTGAGGAATTCCATTATACTCGAATTTTTTTTCTGCAAAATAGTACATATATTCTGGAAATTCTATATATAGAATTTTTGATAATTTGGCTAAGTCTATAGAACTCATATAATGGTCAGGATGAGGCCAGCCTGTAGAATTTTGAAAATTACTATTAGTAAGTCCAATTTTCTCAGCTTTCTTATTCATTTCTTCTACAAATTGCTCTTCTGTTCCAGATAGTCCTTCTGCTACTACTATACAAGCATCATTACCAGATTGGATTATTATTCCTCTTAACAAATCTTCAAATTTTACTCTGGTATCAGGCTCTAAGAACATACGTGAGCCACTAGGAGGTAAAGATTTTCCTTTACTATCTTTTTTTAACCATGCTTTTTCACTAACTATTAATTCTGTATCCAAAGATATACGTTTTTGTTCTAAAGCTTCAAAGGCCAAATAAATTGTCATTAATTTACTCATTGATGCAGGTGCCATAGGAACATCCGCGTTTTTATTTAGTAAAATTCTATTAGTTTCAAAATCTATGAGTAGAGCCTGTTTAGCGTTAGTGCTTATTACCCTAGCTGCGTACAGATTGCTTGAAAACATTATTACGGCAACTATCAACAAAAAATTTTTCAATAATTTAATCATTTTATTTCCCATTTACTTTCAACTCGGTTCTAAAACAATTTTAGAATCAATATTATTTCTTTCCAAGTTTCTTTTAACATACATTAGATCTTCCTTGTCTTCTAAAGGCCCTATTCTTACTATGTAAAGCAGCTTGTTGTCTCTATTAATAGTTAGAACACTTACTTTGTACAAAATATAATTTTCATTTCTTAATTCTCTCGCAAAGTTATCAGCATTAGTAGCATTGCTGAAAACGCCAACTTGAATAAAATAAGATTTATTTTCATTTACTTCAATTGTATTTATATCTTTATTGTTTGATACTAATAAGTGTGGTCCATAATCTAGTAATTCTACACTTACTTTTGCTGTACCTTGGTCTTGCATTCCTAGTAATTGAGCAGACTTAAGAGATAAATCAATAATTCTATTTTCTATAAATGGTCCCCTATCATTGATTCTAACTATTAATTCACGACTGTTTTCTAAATTAATGACTTTAACTAGGCTTGGTAAAGGTAAAATTTTATGAGCTGCAGTGATATCATATTGATTAAATACTTCTCCATTAGCCGTCGCTTTTCCGTGAAAGTTAGGTCCATACCATGAAGCAATTCCTATTTCATAATATCTATTTAATTCTTTAGGAATATATTTAATACCATTTATGTAATAAGGGTTGCCAACTTTATAAATAGGTTTTCTGGATTGTGTATTTGTATTTTTTTCCACATCAGTAGTTTCTGTATTTCTAATCACTTGTTTTGTTATATGAGTAGCTAGTTGAGTTTGAGAACATGATATAATAAAGGCAAATGAATAAATATATAGAAATACAATAATATATCTTTTCAATGTTTAACTCCATCAGATAAAATACCAACAGAAAGGGCATAATAATTAGAATTATTGTATTTTTTTATAGTTTTAAAATTACTATAAACTAAAAATTTTTTTCCATTTATTCCATCTGGCATTAGAAGACTTGCATCAATATCTACTTTTGGTAAATTTTTGCCGTCAATTTTTTTAAATCCAATTGATTTCCAATGAGCAAGTGGTTTGTCATATAAATCATTTAAATTTATATTGTTGATATTTTTACTATCAATAATAACTTCCCTACCCCAAGTTCTATTTTTATTCCATCCGTGAGAATGTAAATAGTGTGCTATAGAGGCAAATATATCTTCATGATTTTCCCATATATTTTTAAATCCATCTTTATTGAAATCCTGTGCATATTGTATGAATGAAGAAGGCATAAATTGACTCTGACCCATAGCTCCAGCCCATGATCCTTTCAATATGTGAAGATCTATTCCTTCATTTTCCATTATCTTAAGTGCATTCAATAACTCTTTTCTAAAAAAATTTGCTCTTCTCCCTTCAAAAGCTAAAGATACCAGAGATGATATAATAGGAAAATTTCCTATATATCCTCCGTAACTAGTCTCTATGCCCCATATAGCAACTATAAATCTGGGCTGAACATTATATTCCTGTGAAATCTTATCTAGTTTGTCTTTATGAATTACAAACATATCTTTACCAGAATTAATTCTATTTTTAGAGTTTACCCTCTTATTATATTCTTCGAAGGAAATAGTTTTTTCTGGTTGTTTTCGATCTAATTCTATTACTTTAGCTATAATTTTTACATCTTTGAATGCTTTATCAAGAGTTTCTTCACTAATACCTACTAATTTAGCATCATTTATAAGTTCAGTTTTCCACAATGCGAATTTTTGTTCATCTACTGCTATTGAATTATTAATGCATAT
>CAZUXH010000057.1:0-10444 GCA_964624655.1 uncultured Rhodospirillaceae bacterium
ACTTATCATCTGTAGGAGTGAAAGGTGGAGCGTTAATTATAATAGGAGAAGATTATGGGGAAGGTTCAAGTATTATTCAAGAAAGAACTCATAGTGTAGCATTAAAATCAACCATCTGGCTTTTTGATCCCAAGCCTAGTTTAGAAAACATAGTAAATTGTGTAAAGCATGGTTTTGAATTATCAGAATTATCCAGTGTTCCCGTAATGATGCAGATGAGAATAAGAACTTGTCATTTACAAGGAAGATTCAGAACTAAAGATAATGTGAGTCCTTTTATTTCTTCTGTAAATAAAACTGATCAAATTGCTGATCATAATTATGATTTAATAGCTCACCCTCCTAGTACGTATTTACAAGAAAAACTTAAATATGATGAGCGCATTAAGAGAGCAAAAGAATTTATTTTAGATAAAAATATCAATGAAATTATTGTAGGAGAAACCCTTGATACAGGTATAATAATCCAGGGAGGACTATTTAATAATTTAATTTGTTCTTTAGAAGAAATGGGTTTATCCAATTCATTTGGAGAATCAAAAATTTCTATATTAGTCTTAAATGTAGTTCATCCAATAATTCCATCACAAATAATCTCATTTGCAAAAAATTTTAAAGCTCTATTAATTATAGAAGAAGGTCAGCCTGCTTATCTGGAACAAGAGATAGGTTTACTTTTTCACCAAAATAATATTTCTACACAAGTGGCAGGTAAAGGGTATTTGCCGATGGCAGGTGAATATACTTCTGAAGTAATTTATAAAGGGGTTCAAGATTTTTTATTGGAATATAATGCTGATTTTAAAAATAGAAAGAATATAGATTATATATCTGAGATCTCAGATCTGAAAGAAGAAGTAAAATCTTTATTGGATGCCAGCATTCCCGCGCGCCCTCCTGGTTTTTGTACAGGTTGTCCAGAAAGACCATTTTTTTCAGCATTAAAAATGATAGAAAAAGATTCGGGAAAAATACATATTTCTACAGATATAGGTTGTCATTCATTCGCAACCTTTGCTCCATTTTCCTTTGGCCAATCAATATTAGGGTATGGAATGAGTCTTTCGGCGAGTGCGGGAGTGCAAAGTTTTTCAGAAAAAAGACCTATCGCTATTATGGGGGATGGTGGATTTTGGCACAATGGTTTGTTAAGTGGAGTTGCTTCAAGACTTTTAAACAATAGTGATGGTATATTAGTAATATTACAGAATGGATATACTTCGGCGACAGGAACGCAAGATTTAATATCTACTCCAAATTCGAATTATAGGAAGCTTGCAAATTCAAAAAGTTCAACTGAAGGAGATCAAACTATTCAAGATGCTCTAAAAGGTCTAGGAGTGAAATGGCTAAAGACTGTACATACATATGATGTTGGAAAAGTAAAAAAGACCATATCTGATGCTTTAAATAGTTCTTTCATGGGCTTAAAAGTAATAGTTGCAGAAGGGGAATGTCAGTTAGAGCGTCAAAGAAGGATGCGCCCATATAAAGCGGAGCAACTTAAAAAGAAAAAAAGATTCAAGAGAATTAGGTTTGGTGTTGATGAAGAAACTTGTACAGGGGATCACTCCTGCATTCGATTATCTGGGTGCCCCACTTTAACTGTAAAACCATCTAATGATCCCTTAAAAATAGATCCTGTAGCTCATGTTACTGATGATTGTGTTGGATGTGGATTATGTGGGGAAAATGCATTAGAAGCCACATTATGTCCTTCTTTTTGGAGAGCAGAAATAATTACTAATCCAAATAAATGGGATGTTTTTCTAAATTGGTTTAGAACAAAATTATTAAGGTTGTTTGCAAGATATGCCTAAAAAAATTTCTATCTTAATTACTGCTTTAGGCGGAGAGGGTGGAGGAACTCTAATGAATTGGATTCTAGATTGTGCCAGAAAACAGGATCTTTTTGTTCAAGGCACTTCAGTTCCTGGAGTGGCCCAAAGGACAGGAAGTACAAGTTATTATATTGAGATATGTGAATCAAATTATGAAGTTGGTAAAGAGCCAGTCTTATCGATGTATCCTATCGCAGGCATGGTAGATTTAGTAGTATCTAGTGAGTTATTAGAAACTGCTAGGGTAATGGAAAGAGGTTTTGTTCATCCTGATAGAACTACTCTAGTGTCTTCTAATTCTAGAAAATTAACTAACACAGAAAAATCTGATCTCTATGATGGAATGTTTGCTTCCAATAAAATAATAGAAACTGGAACTAAAATGTCAAAAAATTCAATTTTTCTTGATTTACAAGATATTGCTGAAAAGGCGTCTACAATAATTTCTTCTCCTATGTTTGGAGCAATTGCTGCAACAAAAATTCTTCCTTGGGAGAAGGAAATATCTGAATCAGTATTTGATGCAAATGAATTTGGAAAGAATAGCCTAGAAGGCTTTAGATTAGCATTTGATAAAATAAGTAATAAGAATGTTATCTTAGAAAATAAAGGAATAGATAAAGAAAGTAATAAAGCAGATAAAATAAGTATTAGTATAGACGTGCCGGAATCCTTAAAAAAAATTATTTATTTGAGTATGGAGCGTTGTAAAGAATACCAAAATATGGAATATGCAAATCTTTTTTTAAATAGAATATGTGAGTTAATTAATAAGATTGATAAAAAAAATAAAAACTCTTTATCTATAATAGAAAATTCGGCAAGGAGGTTATGTTTATGGATGGTCTACGAAGATATTTCTAGGGTTGCTCAATTAAAAATTTCAAAAAATAGAGTAGAAAAGATTAAAAAGGAGGTCAATTTAAAAAATGATCAGCTTTTGATAGTTAAGGATTATTTTAAACCCGGGGTGGATGAAATTATTGCTATCATGCCTAATAGATTAGGAAAATGGCTTTCAAATAATAAAAAATTATTTAAACTTTTTCCTTTTGTTGGAAAAGGAATAAAAATTAATGTGCTAAGCATATCGGGATATTTTTTGATGAGAATTTTGTCCTCAATTAGAAAAATAAGACCGTATTCATATAGATATATTCAAGAATCTAAAGAAATAGATCTTTGGTTAGAAGCTATGAAATATTCTCTGGAAAAATCTACTAAATTTGCTGATCAGCTTTCAAATCTTCCTCATTTACTTAAAGGTTATGGAGATACTTGGATCAGAGGAAAGGAAAAGTATAGTAAAGTTTTTAATACTTTAGTAAGTCCACTAATTTCAAAAAATATACTGGAACAGGATGTAGAAAATCTTAAAGAAGCGATTTCAATAGCTATGAATACTTTAGAAATAGATAAATTAGATAGATTTTTATTAACTAGGAAATAAAATATTTTTATTAGTTAAGTGCATTAACTATCTTATCCAGCATTTTTTTTGCGTCATCAAATAGCATCATTGTATTATCATTATAAAATACTTTATTATCAATTCCTGCATATCCTGGAGATAATGATCTTTTAACAAATAATACCGTTTTTGATTTTTCTACCTCTAGTATAGGCATTCCTGCAATAGGACTGGTTGGATCTGTTTTAGCAGCAGGGTTAGTCACATCATTAGCTCCAATAACAAAAGCGACATCAGCAGATGAAAAATCACTATTTATGTCTTCTAATTCAAAAACTTCATCATAGGGGACGTTAGCCTCTGCTAGTAAAACATTCATGTGTCCTGGCATTCTTCCCGCAACGGGATGAATAGCATATTTTACATTTACTCCTGCATTTTTAAGTATATCAGTCATTTCTCTTAATATGTGTTGAGCTTGAGCGACTGCCATTCCATAACCTGGAACTATAATTACATTTTCTGCATTTTTCATTATAAATGCTGCATCTTCGGCACTTCCAGGCTTAACATTTTTGTTTGTACTATCTGAAATGTTTGTATCTACCTGGGCTCCAAACCCTCCTAAAATAACATTAACAAATGATCTATTCATTGCTCGGCACATAATATAAGAAAGTATAGCTCCTGAAGCTCCTACCAGAGCTCCTACTATTATTAAAGCAGTATTTTGTAAAGTAAATCCTATTCCTGCGGCAGCCCAGCCAGAATATGAATTAAGCATAGAAACTACTACGGGCATATCAGCACCACCAATTGGAATAATTAGGAGAACACCTAGTAATAGTGCTAATAGTATTATCAAATGGAAATAAAGATGATTTTCAGACTGTACAAATAAAAATATTTGAACAAATAGTGCTATACCTATCAGCAAATTTATTAAATGTTGTCCTTTAAAAACAACAGGTGTTCCGGATATTATTCCTTGTAATTTACCAAAAGCAATTATAGATCCAGTAAATGTTACCGCACCTATAGCACCTCCTAGGGACATTTCTATTTTACTAGCAATTTTTATTGAACCTACGCTTCCTATACCATAAGAATTTGGTTCTATGAGCGCCGTGTATGCAACTAGTACTGCAGCAATACCTACTAAACTATGAAATGCTGCTACAAGTTGAGGCATAGCTGTCATTTCAATTTTTAAAGCAATAGAACTACCTATAATTCCACCTATAAAAATTCCAAAAAATATTAAATAAATATTAGAAGTATTAGGCTGTAATATAGTAGTAATTATTGCTATTGCCATAGCTAATATTCCAAAAAAATTGCCTTTTCTGGAACTTTCAGGTCCAGATAAACCTTTAAGGGATAAAATAAATAATATGGAGGCTAAAATGTATGCTATAGCAGAAAAATTTTCTATATTCATTTATTTTCTCTTTGTTTTTTTTTAAACATAGCAAGCATTCTCCATGTAACAACAAACCCTCCGAATATATTTATTGAAGCTATTATAATTGCAACAAATCCTAACCATTTAGTTAAACTATTTTCAAAGACCTCTGATAAATCAGATGATGATCCTACTGATATTATGGCACCTACGATAATAATACCTGAAATTGCATTAGTTACAGACATAAGTGGAGTATGTAGTGCGGGCGTGACTGACCAAATCACAAAGTAGCCGACAAAGATTGCTAAAATAAATATAGTAAAGTCAATAATAAATGGATCCGTCATAATTTTTTTCCAATTTTAATATTCATTTAATTTACCCTCATAGCATACACATGACGTTTTTAATATCTCATCTTGAAAATCAATATTTATATTCTTGTCTTTAATCATTAGAGATACGAAGTTTAACAAATTTTTAGAATATAAATTACTTGAGTCTTGAGAAACCTCACTAGGAAGATTAGAAGGTCCAAATATTTTGACACCTTCAATTACCTTTTCATGATCCATTTTTGTTAATTTACAATTACCTCCTGCTTCAGCTGCCAAGTCAATTATTATTGAACCATTTTGCATATCTTTGACCATTTCCGAAGTAATAAGTTCAGGCGCTTCCTTTCCAGGAATAAGAGCGGTACTGATAACTATGTTCTGACTTTTTATGATTTCATGAAGGACTTCTCTCTGCTTTTTTTGATATTCTTGGGACATGGTTTTTGCGTAGCCTTTGCTGTCTTCATTTGGAGTATTATTATTTGAGGTTTCGCTTACTTCAATGAATTTCCCTCCTAGGCTTTCAACTTGTTCTCTAGTTGCTGAACGCACATCAAATGCAGAAACAACTGCGCCTAATCTTTTAGCGGTAGCAATTGCTTGTAAACCTGCTACTCCTGCTCCTAATACTAAAACTTTTGCGGGAGCAATTGTTCCCGCTGCTGTCATCATCATTGGAGTAGCTTTAGCTAATATATTAACTGCATTTATAACGGCTTTATAACCAGCTAAGTTAGATTGCGATGATAATGCATCCATAGATTGTGCTCTTGAAATTCTCGGGATTAATTCCATGGAAAAAGCATTAATTCCTTTTTCTGAAATTCTTTTTATGTTTTCCTTTTCTTGCAGAGGCCTTAAAAAGCCAATAAGGTTTGTACCTTTTTTATAAATATCAATATTATCTGCACCAGACCCGATGTTTGATATTGTGTTTACTTTTAAGACTATGTCTGCATTCCCAATCAATTCTTCGGTGTCAGAAACTATTTTTGCTCCTGCATTTTCAAAATCCGAGTCCAATATATTGGATTTGATTCCAGCACCTTTTTCTATTTTTATTTTTGCACCTAAAGATAAAAACTTTTTCACCGTTTCTGGGGTGGCCGCTACTCGGTTTTCAAGAGCTTTGTTTTCTTTTGGTATTGCTATTTCCATAGTAAATCTCAATATTTTTATAATTAATCTTTTTAGAGTTGAATGATATGACATTAAATCATAATGATTTCAATTATATTTTTTTTAGCTTTTAACCCAATCAGGAATTTCTCCAATTTTTACATCGAAAACTGGTCCCAAAATTGTATAAACGATGAGTAATATAATTAAGAAAGAAATTAAATTTATCCAAACACCTGCCTTTATCATGTCTTTTATATTTAGGTAGCCAGAAGCATATGCTATAGCATTAGGAGGAGTAGCTACCGGCATCATAAAAGCACAACTTGCAGCCAGAGTTGCAGGAATAATCAGAATTAAGGGGTTTTCTCCAAGTCCTATAGCTGTTGCACCAAGTATAGGAATGAATGTGGAGGCTGTAGCAGTATTCGATGTTAATTCTGTGAGAATTATTATACTAATTATGCTAATAATAGTTATCATTATTATGGGCGTGTTTTCTAAGCCTCCTGTCATAGATCCTATCCAACTAGCAAGACCAGAACTATTTATAGCAGATGCCAATGTTAGTCCTCCACCAATTAGTATTAGAGCACCCCAAGGAAGGTCTTTTGTAACTTCCCAATTAATAAGTCTTTTTTTATCATTCTGGAAAGATGGCATAATAAAGAGTAAAATTGCAGCACCTATAGCAATATTAGCATCTGTTATTGCACCATGAGGTAGAGTTCCTTCAAAGAGATTGGTTAACCATTTTCTAGTAATCCAGAGAAATGCTGTAAAAGAAAAAATACAACAAACTATTATTTCATCAATTGTAATTTTCCCTAATTTATTTTGTTCTTTCAAAATTAGTTTACCATCTAAATTCTTTAGTTTATTAGTTGGAAAACATATTTTTGTTAAAATAAACCATGTAATTGGTAAAAGTAACAAACTAGCTGGTAAACCAATTAAAAACCAATCTAAAAAATTTATTTGATAATTATAAATTTTAGAAAGCATGCCCGCCATTACTGCATTGGGCGGAGTGCCAATTAAAGTAGCCATTCCTCCTATTGTGGCGGAAAATGCTATACTCAAAATAAGCGAAATTGCAAAATTCTTTTCACTTTGATTTTTTATATTACCTTTATTTATTACTGAAATTATTGATATAGCAATTGGTAGCATCATTATTGTGGTGGCTGTATTGCTTATCCACATCGATAAAAAGGCAGTCGATATCATAAATCCTAATACTATAAAATTAGGACCAGCTTTGAAGTTAGAAATAATAAAAAAAGCAATTCTTTTGTGTAAATTTGTATATTGCATTGCTAAACCCAAAATGAATCCTCCTAAAAAAAGGAAAATTATTGGATGAGCGTAGTTAAAGGCAGTTTCTTTGATTGTATTGATTCCTAAGATGGGAAACAACAATATTGGAAGTAAGCTGGTTGCTGGCAAAGGCAATGCTTCTGTTAGCCACCAAGTTGCCATTAAAATAGCTACACCTAAAGTTCTCCAGGCAATTATGTTTAATGAATCTGGTGTGTATAGAAGATTTATAAGCATAAATACTAGGCCTAAAGTTAATCCTAAATATTTATTATTTTTTATGATTGATTTTATTTTCATTGAGAACAATTATGTTTAAAGTTTTAAATGGAGATTAAAATGAATCCTAAATATGTATATGTAATGAAAGACCTTAGCAAAAGTTGGAGTGGAGGTAAACAAGTTATAAAAAATGCATCATTATCTTTCATAGATGGAGCTAAAATAGGAGTGTTGGGGATAAATGGAGCAGGCAAATCTACATTATTAAAAATTATGGCTGGTCTAGACCAAGAGTTCTCGGGTGAAGCCTGGGCTGCAGATGGCATAAGAATCGGTTATTTACCTCAAGAACCTATATTAGAAAATGACTTAAATGTGCTGGAAAATATAAAAATATCCTTATCACATATTACCGATTTACTAAAAGACTTTGAAGAAATTAGTTTAAAATTTTCTGAAATATCTTCAGATGAAGAAATGGAAAATTTGCTAGAAAAACAATCACAAATACAAGCTAAAATTGATGCAAATGACGGATGGGATATTGATAGACATGTGGAAATTGCAATGGATGCTTTAAGATGCCCTCCATCTAATAGTAAAGTTACAAATTTATCTGGAGGAGAAAAGAGGAGAATTGCGTTATGTCGCTTGCTTTTATCAAAACCTGATATTCTTTTATTGGATGAACCTACAAATCATTTAGATGCAGAATCTGTATCTTGGTTGGAAAAAACTCTGGCTGATTTTAAGGGAACAGTGGTTGCAATTACGCATGATAGATATTTTTTAGATAATGTTGCAAGCTGGATATTAGAAATTGATAGGGGAAATCTTATTCCATTTGAAGGGAACTATAGTAGCTGGTTAGAATATAAAAGTACTAGGATGAAGCAAGAATCTAAAGAAGAAGCAAGTATTAAAAGAACTCTAGATCGAGAACTGGAATGGGTAAGATTGAATCCTAAGGGTAGACAAACTAAATCGCAAGCCAGAATAAATGCATACGAAAATCTTTTGTCGGAAGCTATGTCTAAGGAAAAAGGCCCTCCTCCTCAACAGATAACTATTCCTATTGGGGAACGACTTGGCAATATAGTCATTAATGTGAAAAATATAAAAAAATCTTTTGAAAAAAAATTATTAATTGAAAATTTATCTTTTAATGTCCCTCCTGGATCTATAGTAGGAATAATTGGACCTAATGGGGCTGGAAAAACTACTTTTTTTAATCTTATTACAAAAAAAGAGGAGTTGGATGCTGGAGAATTGATTATCGGCGATACAGTGAATTTAGGATACATTGATCAAAATAGAGATTCTTTAAATAATAGCAACACCGTTTGGCAAGAAATTTCATCTGGCGAAGAAGAAGTTTTTTTGGGTAAAATTACGATTCAGAGTAGAGCTTATGTTTCTTGGTTTAATTTTAAAGGTTCTGATCAGCAAAAGTTAGTAAGTAATTTGTCAGGTGGAGAGAGGAATAGGGTGCATCTTGCTAAAATGCTAAAAAGTGGAGCAAATGTACTTTTATTGGACGAGCCTACTAATGATTTAGATGTGGAAACGCTAAGGGCATTAGAAGATGCAATAGTCTCTTTCCCTGGATGTGTTATGGTAACAAGTCATGACAGGTATTTTTTGGATAGAATTTGTACTCACATTCTTGCGTTTGAAGGAGACAGTCAGGTAGAATGGTCTTTAGGTAATTATGAAGCCTATGAAACAAGTAGAAAAAAACGTCTTGGTGAAGATTCTCAACCGAAAAGAATTAAATATAAATCAATTAACTAATCTGTTTGTGCATTCTTTTCTTCTAAATCAAATATAAGAGAATGAAGACCACCATTTTTAATAGTCGAGGAAAAATCAGCTCTTTTGGTAGCTAATAAGCTTACTCCCTCAATTGCAATATCTATTACTCTTGGACCTTCACCTCTATCTCTTAGTCTCCAATCTATTCTAAGTGGGGGAGCGGTAGCATGTTCTATATGAGATAGAACAATAATATCTCTGTTATCTCTCTTCATTGCCTTGTCTACAATAAATAATTGATCTGAATAAACTCCCAATTGAGAAGCATATATCTTAATAATATGCTCATCAAAAGCTTTTCCAAACCTTATTAATTCCGATTCAGTTGCACCCCTTACAGCTTTTCCTAAAACAGCTCTATGAATTAATTTCTTATCAAATCTGCTATTCCACATATTTTCAAATAAGATCTCTCTAGTAGAAATATCCTCTATAGGAGTTTTAAGAATATCTATTGCCTGTTGTCCAATTTGCTCTATATAGGAGATTGCTTCTTTTTCTTCTATGGCTAAGGCAAAAGGAACTGATAAATTTAAAAAAAGAATACATATAGGTAATTTTAGTGAATTTTTAATTAGAATCATTTTTTTTCCGTTTAATAAATTAAAAAAATTTAATAGTCCTCATAGTCCTCTCCATTAATTTCAATATCAAAAATGGATGTTTCTTCAAGCACATTAGTTCCGAAAAAAATTTCCGTATCTTCATTCGCTATCTGTCTTGCTCTTCTTTGTAAATACATGGTTCTAATTATAGCATAAGGATCAAGAGAACTTTTTCTAGTTCCCTCTATTACCGCATCTAATTCCGAACGTGTATCTATTGCTTGAATAATTTTAGTGCCAAATAAGATATCTTCTTTATCTTCCCTAATTAAATAAAGACCAACAGGATCAATCATAAAATCTCCTACTTTTCCTAAAAGATCTCTTGATGAAGAAGGCCCTAATATGGGTATCACTAAGTATGG
>CAZUXH010000058.1:0-10440 GCA_964624655.1 uncultured Rhodospirillaceae bacterium
ATATCCTTTTTGTCTAGATATAAGATTATTTAGTTTTTTTCCTTTATAAAGGAGACGTATATTTTTTGCAAAATCTTCAACAGCATAATTTGTAACTCTGGTTGCCGCAGCAATGTGAGGCGTTATAATAATATTTTCCATATTCCAGTAAGGGTGATTTTGTTTTAGTGGTTCTTTTTCAAATACATCTACAATAGCTCCTTTTATTATTTTGTTCTTAAGTGCGTAAATAAGGTCTTTTTCCTTTATAGTTTTCCCTCTGCCTATATTTACAAAATAAGAATCATTTCCAAGAGCTTTAAACTCATTTAATGCTATTAAATTTCTTGTTTCTTTAGTTAGAGGCAGTAAAGAAATTAGACATTTTGTACCTTTAATACACTTAAGTAATTGCTTATTTCCAAAATAAAAATTTTTATTATTATTTTTGTGCTTTGTTCTGGTCCAAACTCTAGTGTTGAAACCTAATGCATTTAATTGTTTATTTATAAAATGTCCAATTTTTCCATAACCAAGGATAGTTATGGGAAAGTCTTTCTTCGAGGGAGAACCAAGCTGTTTCCATATTTTGAGTTTATTTTGTTTGAAGTAATTAAATAGATTTCTTTGACAAATTAAAACACTCATTATTGCATATTCAGCCATTTGAGCACTCAAGTCAGGATCTACTAATCTACTAATTTTTATATTCTTATCTAAAATATCATAATTTATGTGATCTACACCAGCTCCCAGGGAATGTACTAATTTTAAATTTTTAAGATCTTTCCAGAAATCTTTTGGAGCATCCCAAACTAGAGCTAATTCAATCTCATCAGGTTTGATTACTTCGTTTGGCCATTGGAGTAAATTAATATTTTTTAGTTTTAATTTTTCCTTCCATGGTCTTATATCATCCCATTCAGAATAATAAGCAACATTTATAGTTTTATTTTTTTTCAAAATTCATCCTTATTTTTTATAAAAAAGCTGATTTAATCAGTTTCCTTGTATAGCTTTTTTGTGGATTTTTAAAAATATTTTCAGTGTTTCCTGATTCTACTATTGTTCCTTGTTGCATTACTATTAATTTATTGGATATTGAATGTATAACTTTTAAGTCATGACTTATAAATATATATGATAAAGTTTTCTTTTTTTGAAGCTTAATAAGTAAATTAATAATTTGTAATTGGATATTCATATCTAAAGCTGATGTGGGTTCATCTAATATTATTAGTTTTGGATCAACAATTATTGCCCTAGCTATAGCAATTCTTTGCCTCTGGCCTCCAGAAAACTCATGAGGAAATTTGTCTATATCTGTTGAAGCTAATCCTACATTTTCTAAAGTTTCTGCCACCATTTTTCTTTTCTCTTCAATATTTTTTCCTATTTTGTGAATTTCTAATCCTTCGGCTATTATGGAATATAAGGATAACCTGGGACTCAGTGATGAGAAGGGGTCTTGAAACACAAATTGAATGTGCTTTCTTAAAGGGCGCATTTCTTTTTGAGAAAAATTATTAATATTATTCTCCATAAAATTTATAATACCCAAAGATGGTAGTAATTTAACTAATGATTGACCTAGTGAAGTTTTTCCTGATCCTGATTCGCCAACAATTCCTAGAGTTTCTCCATATTTTAACATAAAGGATATATCATCTACAGCTTTGACGTAACCCACAGTTCTTTTTAAAATTCCCTTTTGTATGGGGAAATAAACTTTTAAGTTTTTTACTTCTAAAATTGGTTTGATTTTAGAATTCTTTTTTGGTTTAAAAAAGACCTTATTAAATTTAGTTTTTATTAAGTTTATGGTGTATTTGTTTTTAGGATTTTTAAAAACTTCTTTTACTAATCCTTTTTCTACTATTTTTCCTTCGTGCATTATATAAACATTTTTGGCCATATTTTTAACTATGTTCAGGTCATGTGTAATCAGTAAAACAGACATGTTTAAGCTTTTTTGAAGATTAACTATTAATTCTAGTATTTTACTTTGAATAGTAACGTCTAAAGCTGTTGTTGGCTCATCCGCAATCAAGATTTCAGGTTTATTTGCTATAGCCATTGCTATCATTACACGCTGCCTTTGACCTCCAGATAACTGATGTGGGTAAATATTAATTTTCTCTTCAGGATTATCAAGCTTTACTAAATTAAGTAATTTTATAACTTCTTTATCCATTTTTTCTTTTGAAAAGTTTTGATGGATTGAAATTGATTCTGTTACTTGTCTTTTTATTGTATGTACGGGGTTAAGTGATGTCATTGGTTCTTGAAATATCATAGAAATTTTATTACCTCTAACGCTTGTTAAAGCTTTCTCTGTATTTTGTAAAATTTCTTTATTATGAAATTTGATGCTTCCATTTCTATGAAATGCGATTGGGTATTGTAGTAGAGATAGTATAGATAAAGCTGTAAGAGATTTTCCTGATCCACTCTCTCCAACAATGGCAGTAATTTCTCCTTTTTCTAATTCCATTGATAAATTTTCGACAATATCTATAATTTTATCGGAAGTTTTAAAAGAAATATCTAAGTTTTTAATTGATAGAGCGGAAGAATTCATTCTATCTATATTCTTCCATAAATATCTTTAAACCTTTTAATATCATCTTCTCCAAAATATGTTCCAGTTTGTACTTCTATAATAATTAAAGGTCTATTGGTATCATTTTCTAATCTATGAATGGTTGTCTTAGGAATAAATGTAGATTGATTTGAAGTTAAATAAAAAACTTCCTTATTTTTGGTAACTTTTGCCTTACCTGATATTACAATCCAATGTTCAGCCCTTTTTTTGTGTTGTTGTAAAGAAAGCTTTTTACCTGGAGAAATGTATAATTTTTTAACTTTAAAATTCTTTTCTGAAATTATATTTTCAAAATACCCCCAAGGCCTTTCTGCAATAGGTTGTTCTATAAGCTCTGGCCTGTTTTGTCTTTTTAGTAAATTGGTTAAATTTTTTATATCTTCAGCTTCGCTCAATTTTGTTGCAAAAACTGTATCTCTAGTAGAAATTAATAGAATATTTTCCAAATTAGATACTCCAACTAAATTCTTATCTGAATAAATATAAGAATTTCTAACCTTATTGGTAATAATATCACCTTTAATTACATTAAAATTCTTATCCTTTTTATCTATATCCCATAATGCATTAAATGTACCTATATCATTCCAAGAAAACTTAGTTTTTACTAATACAGCTTTGTTAGTTTTTTCAAAAACAGAATTATCTATGGAAATAGATTTAACTTTATTAAATGGAGTAGCATTTAATCTCAAAAAATCTTTATCTTTTTTAGATTTATTTAATGAATCTTTAACAAGTTTTAAAATATTGGGTTCAAATTTTTCTATTTCATTCAATATTGATTCATTATTAAAGACAAATATGCCAGCATTCCAGTAAGCATCTTTTTTTATTAATTCTTTGGCTTTTTTAAGAGATGGTTTTTCATAAAAGACTTTTATTTTTTCTACAATATTTGTATTGGAATTTGAATTATCACAAAGAATATATCCAAATTTAGTGGAAGGATATTGTGGTAAAACACCTAAACAGACCAAATTATCAAAGTTTAAATGTTTTAAAGCTATTTTAATAGAATCCAAAAATTTTTTTTTATTTTCAATATAATGGTCGGCGGAAAGTACTAACAGGTTAGAAGGAAAATTATATTTCTGTGAATAAATAGCTCCTAAGGCTACTGCAGCAGTAGTATTTTTTGGAATTGGCTCTAAAATTATTTTGCATTTATCTTTTAAGCCTATTTTCTTGAGTTGTTCTAGTAATGTGAAACGATGTGTTTCTCCTGTAATGATAATAGGGTCTGAAAAAATCTTATTTTTAAGTCTTTTTAAAGTTAATTGCAATAAAGAGGATTCGTTAATCAAATTAAGAAATTGTTTAGGTTTTTCGGATCTAGATAAGGGCCATAGTCGCATTCCTGAGCCACCAGCTAAAATTATAGGAGTTATTAAAGAATTTCTTTTATTGTTCATAGGTTTAACTTTCTTGGGTCAAAAGCATCTCTTATTGCTTCTCCAATAAATACAAGTAAGGTTAACATCATGCTAATAGTAATAAAACCTGTTATTCCAAGCCATGGTGCTTGAAGGTTGTTTTTTCCTTGATTTAATAGCTCCCCCAAAGAAGGACTTCCAGGTGGCAATCCAAAACCTAAAAAATCAAGGCTAGTTAAAGTAGTAATTGAAGCTGCTAGAATAAAAGGTAGAAAAGTTATAGTAGATACCATAGCATTTGGCAGAATATGCTTAAATATTATTCTTGTATTCGACATTCCTAAACATCTTGCAGCTTTTACGTATTCAAAATTTCTTGCTCTTAAAAATTCTGCTCTCACTAATCCCACCAGACTCATCCAACTGAATAATAATAGCAATAATAGTAATGACCAAAAGCTTGGTGTAATGATTGATCCTATTATAATAATTAAATATAGAACTGGAATTCCAGACCATATTTCCATTAATCTTTGGCCTATAAGGTCTATTATTCCTCCAAAAAATCCTTGTAATGCTCCTGCTAATATACCAACTATTGAAGAAAATATTGTTAGAATGAACCCAAAAATAATAGAAATTCTAAATCCATATATTAGTCTTGCTAATACATCTCTTGCTTGATCATCAGTTCCTAACCAGTTTTCCATGCTTGGAGGAGCGGGAGCAGGTATATTTAAGTTATAATTTACTGTGTCATAACTAAATGGAATAATTGGCCATAACATCCAGCCATTTTTTTCAATGAGGTCTTTTACGAAAGGATCTCTATAATCAGCAGATGTTTGAAATTCTCCTCCAAATTCAATTTCTGCATAGTCTACAAAAATAGGAAAAAAATATTCATTATTTTGCTTAACTATAATTGGTTTATCATTAGCGATAAATTCTGCAGGCAGAGTAAAGAAAAGTAATAAAATTAATATATAAAAAGATAGCAAACCTCTTTTATTTTTTTTGAAATTATAGAACTTTCTTTGGGTCATTTTATTTTTTTTAAAATTTCCAAACATTACCTTACTCCAAAATCTATTCTAGGATCTACTAATGTCATGACCAAATCACCTACGATATTCATTAAAAGCCCAAATAAAGTAAAAATGTAAAGAGTAGCAAACATAACAGGATAATCTCTATTTATAGCAGCTTCAAAACCTAATAATCCCAGTCCATCTAGAGAAAATATTACCTCTGTTAACAATGCTCCAGTAAAGAGAATTCCTATAAAAGCATTAGGAAATCCTGCTATTACTATTAACATAGCGTTTCTAAAGACATGACCATACAAAATTTTCTTTTCTTTTACACCCTTTGCCCTAGCAGTAGTTACATATTGCTGATTGATTTGATCTAGGAAAGAATTTTTTGTTAACATAGTTAATCCGGCAAATCCTCCTATGACCAATGAAAGCACTGGTAAAGTAATATGCCATAAGTAATCAAATATTTTTTCTAAAGAAGAATAATCTTCCCAGTTTTCTGATACAATTCCTCTTAGAGGAAACCAATCTAAATAACGACCTCCGGCAAAAATGATTATCAGTAAAATAGCAAATAAAAAAGAGGGTATAGCATTACCAATAACGACGGCTACACTAGACCATATATCAAGTTTTTCTCCATCTCTTACTGCTTTTGAAATCCCTAAAGGTATTGATATTAGGTATACCAATAAAGTAGTCCATAATCCTAAAGAAATGGATACAGGCAATTTATCTTTGATTAAATCAATAACTTTTCTATCTTGAAAAAAAGATTCTCCAAAATCAAAAAGTAGATAGTTTTTTAACATCTTTGCAAAACGAATATGAGCAGGTTTATCAAAACCATACATTTTTTCTATTTCTCTAACTATTTCAGGGTCAAGACCTTGTGCTCCTACATAAATATTTTCATTAGAAACGTTCTCAATTTGGAGCTGTGTGCCATCAATATTACTGCCTGAAATTCTTTCAGTAGAAGACACAGAAATTCCCTGTAATTTAGCTATAGTATTCTCTACTGGGCCTCCAGGAGCAAATTGAACTATTATAAAATTAAGTAATATAATGCCTAAAAGAGTTGGAACTAAAAGAGCAATTCTTTTTAGGAGATAGGTTGTCATATTTAATTAACGCTAATTATATTCATTGTGCCACCATATATTTGGAAAACCTAATCCATATTTAGGTAAATTATGAGGTCTTTTAATATTATTCCAGTATATAAGTCTCCATTTTTTAATGTGCCAATGAGGGACTAAATAATGGTTGAAAAGCAAAACTCTATCTAATGCCTTAGTGCTATTAATTAATTCTTCTTTGTTTGGAGCTTTGATTACTATTTCTACTAAATCATCTACAATTTTATTTTCAATACCTATCCAATTAGAACTTCCTTTTATATTAGCCATTTTACTTGTCCAATAATTTCTCTGTTCGTTTCCTGGGGATAAACTTTGGCCTCTAGCCATAACTATCATATCAAAATCAAAATTATCTAACCTGTTTTTATATTGAGCAGTGTCTACTATTCTTTGAGTACATTTTATTCCTAGCTTGAGAAGATTATTAATGAAAGGTGATACTATTCTTTCAAAAGCAGGAGACAAGAGTAGTATTTCAAATTCAATATTTTTATTTTGAGAATTTGTTAAAATATTGTTTTTTATAGTGTAATTTGCTTTTTCTAAAATTTTTTGAGCAGTTCTAAGATTCTTTCTATTGTTTCCTGATCCATCTGTGACGCTTACAGAATAAGGTTTAATAAATATTTCAGATGGTAAATAATCTGCATATTTTTTTAAAATTTCTAATTCCCGTTCTTTGGGAAGCTCATCAGATGCAAGTATAGAATTTGAAAAATATGATTTACTTCTTTTATATTGGTTGTGAAATAAAGTCTTATTTGTCCATTCAAAATCAAATGCTAAATTAATTGCTTTTCTCAAATTAATATCCTGAAATATTTCTTTTCGAATATTAAAAATAAATGCTTGCATCCCTTGAGGCAATTCATGAGCAATTTCTTCTTTAATAAATGAAGGGTTTTCTTCTAACGTTTTAATATAGGAGGTTGCCCATTCTTTTGATATATTTTCATGCCTAAAATCGTATTGTTTTGCTTTTAAAGCTTCTATCATTACATAAGCATCCCTATAATAATCATATTGTATGGAGTCAAAGTTGTAATAGCCCTTGTTGACAGGCAAATTTTCTGCCCAATGATTTTCTACTCTTTTGTATAGAATCATTTTTCCTGGATCTAGCTTTTCTATTTTATAGGGACCTGATCCTATTGGTATAATCAGCCCAGAAGAAGTAAATTTTTTGTCATACCAAAAATGTTTGGGCAATATTTGCATTTGACCAATAATTAAGGGTAATTCTCGGTTAGTAGAGCTGAGAAAATTAAATTTTACAGAATTTTTATTAATAATTTCAACATTTTTTATATCAGCATAATATGATTTGTAATAGGGATGACCTTTATCTATTAAGGTTTCAAATGTCCACTTAACATCTTCTGCAGTGACTTGTTTTCCATCACTCCATTTAGCACTAGGGTGCAAATGGAATATTACGGATAATTTATTTTCAGGAATACTTACTTCTTTTGCTAGTAGTCCATAAGCAGTAAAAGGTTCATCTAGGGATGTTTTTAGAAGACTTTGATAAATATTTTCTAAACCAGAGGCAGGCAATCCTTTTAAAATAAATTGGTTAAGGGAATCAAAAGTCCCTCTTTCCGCTAATTTTACTTTCCCTCCTATTGGTGCATTAGGATTAACGTAATCAAAATGTTTAAAATTTTTATTGTATTTAATATCTCCAAAAACGGATAAAGCATGATTAATTGCAAATTCTTCAGCAATAGAAATATGGGAATTTACTAATGTAATCGTGAAAAGGATTAATAAAAGATGTTTTAATTTATACATTCTAATAATTTTTATTTTAAAGTTTGCATATATTTAATTACATTAGCTCTATCTTGGCTATCTTTAATTCCAACAAAAATCATTTTTGTCCCTGGTGCCCATTTTTTTGGATCAGTTAAAAAACCATCTAAGTTAAATGCGTCCCATTCATTATCCATATTTTCAAGAATTTTGGAATAAGTAAAACTTTCGATGGATGCTATTTTTCTATTAAATATACTAAATAAGTTTGGCCCTATTTTGTTTTTATCATCATTCTCGAAGGAATGGCATGCAATACATTTTTTAGTAAATTTTCTACCCTTTTCTATATCTGCTAAAACAAGCCTTTCTTCTATATTTTTAAATTCTTCTTTTGGTTGGTTGGCGTCTAAAATACTACCCTGATTATCTTCTTTAACAATAATATTGTTTTCCAAAAGTTTTTCAGTTTTTTTATCTTCGAATAACAGATCAGTAATGTTACTTATTACAAGAACAAAGAGAGTTATAGCTAGTATTGATCCCATTATTTTATTTAATTCAAAACTCGACATGATATTATATTGTTCCTTTATATTATTTTATTAGCATTCTATATTAGGAGCTATAATTAACTTGAAAATTTTATTTTATTCTTAATACATTTTTATGGAGATATCTAGATTAAAGATAAAGAAAAAAATCTTATTATTATTCCTGCAAGAATGTCTTCAATAAGACTTCCAGGAAAACCTTTGATTGATTTAGAAGGAATACCTATGGTAATTCGTGTTGCTCAACAAGCAATTAAATCTCAAGTTGGTCAGGTTGCAGTGGCATGTTGTGAAAAAGAAGTATTTGAAGTTGTTAAAAAATATAAAATAAATGCAATTATGACAGATCCAAATTTACCTTCTGGCTCTGATAGAGTTTATCAAGCTTTGCAGAAAATTAATTCATTTAAGAATATAAAAATAATTATAAATCTACAAGGAGATATGCCCACTATTAATCCTAAATCTATAAAAGACTTATTGTCTTCATTAGAAAAGTCTTCAGAAGATATTGGTACTTTAGCTAGTGAGATAACTGATAAAAGAGAATTAACAGATTCAAACGTAGTAAAAGTTGTTATAGCTAATTCAAAGTCTGAAGGGAAAGCCTTATATTTTTCTAGACAGTGTGTTCCCTTTGGAGATGGCCCTGTGTATCATCACATAGGAATTTATGCCTTTAAAAAAGACGCCTTATATGAGTTTGTTAATATGAAACCTAGTACTTTAGAGAAAAGGGAAAAATTAGAACAACTTAGGGCTCTTGAGGGAGGTCTAACTATAAATGTTAAGGTTATTGACGATGTTCCTATAGGAGTAGATACTCAATCAGATTTAGTTAAAGCAAGAAGTCTAATAAAAGGTATTATAAATAAAGGTAAATAAGAGTATAATGAGTAGTCAAAATAATAAAATTGCTTTTCAAGGTCAGCGTGGAGCCTATTCTGAGGCTGCTTGTAATTCTTCATTTCCTAAAATGGAAACTCTTCCATGTGAGACGTTTGAAGATGTATTTGGTGCGGTTATGGAAGGGAATGCTCAATTAGCTATGATACCTATAGAAAATTCTCAAGCAGGAAGGGTTGCAGATATTCATAATTTACTTGCAAATTCTACTCTGAATATTGTTGGAGAACATTTTCAAAGAGTCAGACATCAACTTTTAGGCGTTTCTGGGACTACATTAGATAAAATTAGAACAGTGTCTAGTCACGCACAAGCCGTATCTCAATGTAGAAATTTTATAAATAATAAAAACTTACAGCCTATATTGGTAGGAGATACAGCTGGGGCTGCAGCAGAAATTGCAAAAAATAATGATCCAAGTGCATCTGCTATAGCTTCTAAATTGGCAGCAGATATTTATAAACTGAAAGTATTATCTCATGATATAGAAGATTCCGAAAACAATGTTACTCGTTTTGTTATTTTAAGTAAAAATGCAGTAGATCCGGATCCTAAGAAAAAAGTGATTACTAGTTGTATTTTTAAAGTTCGTAATATCCCTGCAGCTTTATATAAGGCTCTAGGAGGTTTTGCTACAAACAGGGTAAACCTCTTAAAATTAGAGAGTTATATGATTGAGGGAAACTTTACATCTACACAATTTTATTTAGATATAGCAGGTCATCCTAGTGATGATAAGGTTAGATTAGCTCTTGAAGAGTTAGGTTTTTTTACTAGAGAAGTAAAAATATTAGGAGTTTATTTAGCAGATAATAAACGTAAGATGGATTAACTTTCCTTTAGCCACTCTTCTATCAGCCTTCTAGCTATAGAAATTCTTCCTGGCATACGAAAGGAATTGTTTTCCGGACTAGACCTTAAAAACTCTTTGCTATACCAATCTGCCTTTTCTAATTCGTCAAAATTAATATTTAATTTTTTGTTTTTAGATTCAGCTCTATAACCTAGCATAATAGATGAAGGAAAAGGCCAAGGCTGAGAATATTGGTATTTTATATTTTCTATTTTTATTCCAGCTTC
>CAZUXH010000059.1:0-10375 GCA_964624655.1 uncultured Rhodospirillaceae bacterium
AAACCTGAAGTTTTTGAATTACTAACTGCTAAATTTAACTGCTCTTCGGACAAGGTTATTCCTCTGACCATACATCCATAATTTTTTGCTAAATGTAAAGATAAGCCTCCCCAACCACATCCAATATCAAGTACTTTAAGATTATTTGATAATAATAATTTTTGTGAGATTAATTCTTTTTTATAATTCTGTGCTTCATCGATACTAATACCCTCAACATTGGCTGGAAAATATGCGCATGAATATTGCATACTTTTATCTAAGAATAATTTATAAAACTCAGGATCTTGATCGTAATGGGCTCTAACATTATTTATAGATTTTTCTAGTGAATTTTTCCTAGACTTTATAAAAATACGATTAACTAAATAAAGCAAATTTGCAATTAATGAAAAGCGCACTTTATTTTCAAAATTTTGATCTACCGCAAAAACAAATTCATCTAAGCTTCCACTTATTTTAATATAGCCTTTGAAATAAGCTTCTCCAAAACTTAAACTTGCCGAATAAAAAATTAGAAGAAAAACATCTCTAAACCTTTCAAACGTTATATCATGAATTTTACTTCCATTTCCAATGGACTGACTAACATTCTTGTATCTAAAGATTATTTTTATATCTTCAGAATAGTTTAGTAGTTTTTTAGACATATAAAACAATAAAACTTTGCAAAAAAAGCTTTTCATTTCCCTCCTTACAAAAATATTTAATCAAAAAAACTTGGCTTATATAATAAAATATATAATCACCAAAATACAGTCAAAAAGACATAAATGGAAATATATACCTTAAAATATAACCAGGATAACAATTACAATAACAATATTTTTATAATATAATTTATCCTAAATATTTATATTTTGGTTGGATTAGGAATATCTTTATAAACCTTTTCAGGATCGAAAGATTTTTTATTCTCAATAAACTTTAAATTTCTATTCTTAGAATTAAGCTCTCCTAAAGGAATTTCTCTATAAAAACAACTTCTATATCCCACATGGCAAGAAGCTTCCTTGCCTCCTTTATCTGGTTCAGAGAGAAGGACTTCTATTACAATACAATCTTGATCATCATCTATAAGCATTCTTTTAACTCTTTGAGACATTCCAGAAGTTTCTCCTTTTTTCCAGATTTTATTTCTAGACCTAGACCAATAATGTGCCAACTGAGAAGAAATTGTAAGTTTTAGTGCCTCTTCATTCATATAAGCAAACATGAGCACTTCCTTCGTATCAAAATGAAGCGTTACACAAGGAATTACTCCATATTCATCAAATTTAGGAGCTAAATCCTTACTTTCTTCTACTTGCTCTACCGAAGTTCTTTTTACAAACTCAATATTTTTCATACTATATTATCCATAAATAATGGTTATACCCTACATCATATAGTCAATTAAAAGAAATTAATCTTTAATTTATTAATAAAAAAATATATATATATTTTTTACAAAATACTTTATTATATGATGATTATACTTAGAATGCGGATTTAGTTATGAAAAATAATATTGCAACAAAAAAAATATCTACTAGTAAAAGTAAGCCTACTAGAGAAGAAGCTAAACAAGCAGTTAAGACTATGCTTGCATGGGCGGGAGATAATCCTGACAGAGAAGGTCTATTAGAAACTCCTGAAAGAGTGGTAAGTGCTTATGAAGAATTTTTTGCAGGATATGATATGAATCCCGATCATATTTTGAGTAAGACCTTTGAAGAAGTAGCCGGATACGATGAAATGGTAATAATAAAAGATGTTAGACTAGAATCTCATTGTGAACATCATATGGTTCCTATTTTGGGAAAAGCCCATGTTGCTTATATTCCTCATAAAAGAGTAGTAGGTATAAGTAAATTAGCCAGAGTCGTTGATGTTTATGGGAAAAGACTTCAAACTCAGGAAACAATGACTGCACAAATAGCAGATACTATTCAGAGAGTTTTGGAACCTAAAGGAGTTGCAGTAGTCATAGATGCTGCACATCAGTGTATGACCACGAGAGGTGTACACAAATCTGAAACGTCAACTGTCACCAGCAGAATGCTTGGAATATTTCGCACAGATGAACGCACTCGTTCTGAATTTATGAATTTAATTTCTTCATCAAAAATATAAGCTAATTTAATTTTGAGTAAAAAAACTCGAATTATAGAAATTAAGCCTAAAAAGCCCTTAATTTTAGCATCTCAAACAGAAGCGAGAAAAAAAATATTACAAAAATCAAGAATTAAATTTTCTGTAAAGCCATCTAATGTAAATGAATCTGAAATAAAAGATAAATTAAGAGGAAAAAGTTTAGATATAATCGCCAAAAAACTAGCCCAAGCAAAGGCCTTGAAAATAAGTCAGCAATACCCTGACTCATATGTTATCGGAGCAGATCAGATTTGTAGTTTAGAGAATAAATTATTTGATAAACCTGAAAATTTTGAAAATGCAATTTATCAACTAACAAAACTATCTGGGAAGACCCATAAACAATACACAGCAGTCTGTATTTTTCATCAAAGAAAAATCTTATGGTCTAAAATTGAGATAGCTACTCTAAAAATGCGAAAATTAACAAAAAAAGAAATTATAAATTATGTCAAAATTGATAAACCATATAATAGTTGCGGATCTTATAAATTCGAGTCATTTGGGTTTCATTTATTCTCTAAAATTGAAGGATCAAATGATACAATTCAGGGATTACCTTTAATTCCCCTTTTAAATGTATTAAAAAAGCATAATATATATTCTATATAATCAGAAAGACTTATAATTAAACACTAAAATATATTAATAAATATTAACAAAATTTAATTACGTTTATAAAAAAATGATCAAACTTCAAATTCACAATACAATGGGTAATAAAAAAGAGTTATTCATTCCTAAAGATAAAAAGAATGTCCGTATATATGCTTGTGGCCCTACTGTTTACAATTATGCTCATATTGGAAATGCAAGAATGGCAGTAGTATGTGACTTACTCGTTAGAGTGTTGAAAGAAATTTATCCCACGGTCACTTATGTTTCGAATATTACAGACATAGATGATAAAATAATAGACTCAGCTATAGAGAATAAAATTACAATAAAAGAATTAACAAATAAATTTTCTCAAATATATAATCAGGATATGAAAGCTTTAGGGGTTCACCTACCTGATATGCAACCAAAAGCCACGGACTATATAGACGAAATAATAAATCTTATTTCTAAATTATTAAAAAATGATTATGCATATTTTACAAACAAACATGTTCTTTTTAATATAAAAAAATATCATAATTATGGAAAATTATCAGGAAGAACACAAGAGGACCAAATACCAGGAAGCAGGGTCAAAGTTCAATCATTTAAAAAAAACCCAGGTGATTTTATACTCTGGAAACCTAGCACGGATGATCAGCCAAGCTGGAGTTCTCCTTGGGGCAAAGGAAGACCTGGATGGCACATAGAATGCTCCGCTATGGCAGAAAAAACTTTAGGGCTACCATTTGATATTCATGCAGGAGGCCAAGATTTAATTTTTCCTCATCATGAAAACGAAATTGCACAAACTTGTGGTGCACATAATTTTAATAACCCCATGGATTATGCTAAATATTGGTTTCATAATGGATTTGTTACACTTGAGGACGAAAAAATGTCTAAATCTACCGGAAATATTTTTTTGGTAAATGATCTGATAAAGTCATTCCCAGGTGAAGTATTAAGATTAGCTCTTTTATCAACTCACTATAGACAACCTTTAAACTGGACAGAATCAATCATAGCCCAGTCTAAAAAAACTTTGGATAGATATTATAGATATTTATATGAAAATAGAGATATTAAGATAAATGAAAAAAACCCTCATATAAATGAAAATACGGTTTTACTAGCTCTAAGCGACGACCTTAATTCCTCATTAGCATTAGCAGAACTTAGTAAAATATTGGATAACAAAGAAAAAAAACCAGCAGACGTCGTAAAATCTCTATTGCTTGATGGAGGAAAAATTCTTGGTATACTTCAAGAATCTCCTTCCAGATGGCTAGGATATGAAAAAAATAATAAAAAAATAGATATTTCTTTAATTGAAAATTTAATACAAGAGCGTATAAAAGCACGAAAAAATAAAGACTTTGCATTGGCAGATAGTATTCGTCTAAAATTGAATAATATGGGAATTGAAATAGAAGACTCAAAATCAAGTACTACATGGAGAAAGATTTAGAATATGACTACTCCCTCTCAAGACAACATTGTTATCACCTTCCCTGATGGGAAAAATACTACTTATACCAAAGGGGTTACAGGCTATGAAATAGCAGAATCTATTTCTAAATCTCTCGCTAAAGAAGCAGCTGCTATAGAAATAGATGGAAGTTTAAAAGACCTATCAACAAAAATTCAAAATAGTTCTAATATAAAAATAATAAAAAGAAATGACGATATTGCCCTTGAACTTATCCGCCATGATTGTGCACATATTATGGCAGAAGCAGTGCAGGATTTATTTCCAGGTAGTCAAGTCACTATAGGACCAGCTATAGAAAATGGTTTTTATTACGATTTTGCCTATGAAAGACCTTTCACTACAGAAGATTTTAAAATAATTGAAAAAAAAATGATTCAAATTATTGATAATAATTTTAAATTTTCAAGAGAAGTTTGGAGCAAAAATAAAGCAATAAAATTTTTTGAAAGTAAGGGGGAAAAATATAAAGCAGAATTAATAAAAGATTTACCTGAAAGAGAGGAAATATCCATATATTCTCAAGGTGAGTGGATGGATCTCTGCAGAGGACCTCATCTTCCAAGCACTAAATTTATAGGGAAAGCCTTTAAATTAATGAAAGTAGCAGGAGCATATTGGAGAGGAAATTCGTCCAATGAAATGTTGACCAGAATTTACGGTACTGTTTGGAGAAATGAAAAAGAATTAGAAAAATATTTAAAACAATTGGAAGAAGCAGAAAAAAGAGATCATAGAAAACTGGGAAGACAAATGGATTTGTTTCATTTTCAAGAAGAAGCTCCTGGAGCTGTATTTTGGCATAATAAGGGTTGGAAATTATTTCAAATACTAATTAATTATATGCAAAAAAGACAAGACAATGCAGGATATGAAGAGGTAAATACACCAGATATAATGGATAAATCACTTTGGGAGTTGTCAGGGCATTGGGAAAAATTTGGAGAAAACATGTTTACTACCGAGGCAAAAGAAGAAAAAATCTATGCATTAAAACCCATGAATTGTCCTGGTGGGATACAAGTATACAAACAAGGCATAAAAAGCTATAGAGATTTACCCTTAAAAATGGCAGAGTTTGGTAAAGTTCATAGATACGAGCCCTCAGGGGCACTTCATGGACTTATGAGAGTTAGAGCTTTTACTCAAGATGATGCCCATATATTCTGTACAGAAAAACAAATTACTGAAGAATGTATTTCGGTATGTGATCTTATTATAAGTATTTATAAAGATTTTGGATTTGAAGATATATCTATAAAATTTTCAGATAGACCCCTAAAGAGAGTAGGATCAGATAAGATTTGGGATCAATCAGAAAAGGCTTTAAAGAAAGCTGTAGATGCATCTGGACTTTCTTACACTTACAACCCTGGCGAAGGTGCTTTTTATGGTCCTAAATTAGAATTTGTATTAAGGGACGCTATCGGAAGAGATTGGCAATGTGGAACCTTGCAAGTTGACCTAAATTTACCTGAAAGACTTTCTGCTCACTATATTGGTGAAGACGGAAACAAACACTATCCTGTAATGCTACACAGAGCCTTATTTGGGTCGCTGGAAAGATTTATAGGCATCCTATTAGAACATCATGCTGGAAAACTACCCTTATGGCTTGCACCTCTACAAATTGTTATATCCAATATTACTTCCGATTCAGAACATTATGCTAAGGAAGTCTATAACATATACAAAAGAAATAATTTTAGAGTTGAATTAGACTTAAGAAATGAAAAAATTGGATATAAAATTAGAGAACACAGTAATGCAAAGATTCCTATTTTATTTATAATAGGAAATAATGAAATGAAAGAAAAGAGTGTTTCTATAAGAAGACTTGGCAGCGAAAAAACAGAAACTTTAGATCTTGAAAAATCTTTAAAAACATTGTTAAAAGAGACTCAATATCCAAAAACTACTAAATTATAAAATATGATTAAGTTTTCTTTAAAAATAATAATAAAATTATATCAATATACTATTTCGCCTATAATTGGACCGAGATGTAGATACTTACCTTCATGCTCAAATTATGCTTTAGAAGCTATAGACAAACATGGTGTAACAAAAGGAATGTTTCTGTCGATAAAACGTATTAGCAAATGTCACCCTTGGGGAAAATCTGGTCACGATCCTGTTCCTGATTAGCTAAAGAATCTTATTAGTTTTTGGATCTATTAAATGCATATGGCTTTTATCTATGGTAAAATCCATATTAGTATCAATTTCTTGAACTGACTTAGGTTCACACCTCGCACATATTTCCGTTGCGGCCAAATCAAAATAGACCATAGTATCCATTCCCATAGGCTCTATTACTTTAACTTTTGCTTTAAAATTTTCTGACAGACCATGTGAATTCTGTTTTTTATTTGTTAAGTGCTCTGGTCTTATTCCCAGTAAAGCTTCCTTATTCTCCAAAACCTTATATCTATTTATACGATCATCAGGAATAGAAAGTAAAATATTATCTATTTTTAGGTTGAAACCATTATTATTTTTCAAAATTTTACAAGGTATCAAATTCATAGCAGGAGAACCTATAAAACTTGCAACAAACAGTGTTTTAGGAGAATTATACATTTCATCTGGTGTTCCCACCTGTTCAATTTTTCCATTATTCATCACCACTATCCTATCCGCTAATGTCATGGCTTCTACTTGGTCATGAGTAACATAAACTATTGTAGTTTTTAGATGCTGATGTAATTTTTTGATTTCAGTTCTCATCTGCCCTCTCATTTTAGCATCTAAATTACTTAGAGGTTCATCAAATAAAAAAACTTGAGGATCTCTTACTATTGCCCTTCCCATAGCAACTCTTTGCCTCTGGCCACCAGATAACTGTCTCGGTTTTCTATTTAACAACTCAGAAATACTTAATATTTTTGCAGCATCTAATACCCTTTTATTAATTTCATCTTTTGAATATTTTCTTAATCTAAGTCCAAATGACATGTTTTCATGAACAGTCATATGCGGATACAATGCATAGCTTTGAAATACCATAGCTATATCTCTATCTTTAGGAGGGATATCATTAACTATTTTCCCCTCTATCTTTATATTACCTTCAGTAATATCTTCTAAACCTGCAATCATCCTTAAAATTGTGCTTTTACCACAACCTGAAGGACCTACTAAAACTAAAAATTCATTCTTAGCTATTTCTAAATCTACTCCCCTTACTGCTTCTGTTCTATCAAAAGTCTTATGCAAATTATTTAAAGAAACAGCAGCCATTTTTTTTATCCTTTAGTAGCACCCGAAGTTAAACCAGCAATATAATAGTCCATCAAAAATGCATATATTATAACTGGTGGAGCAGCAGCTAACAAGGCTCCTGCCATTAATCCTCCCCAATGAAAAACATCTCCTTTAATCAGGGTCGTAACCGTTCCGACTGTTAGCACCATTTCACTTTCGCTATAAATGAACGCTAAGGGATATAAAAAACCTGCCCAAGATACGGTGAAAGCAAATATAGTAGCAGCAATAAGACCAGGCATAGCAACAGGGATAAATACTTTAAAAAGCATCTGAAAATGATTTGCACCATCTATAAGGGCTGCTTCATCAAGTTCTTTAGGTATAGAAGAAAAATAGCCGATCATAAGCCACGTACAAAAAGGAACACTTAAAGTTGGATACACTAGTACTAGAACCCAATAACTATTTAGCAGACCCAACCAACCTACTATCTTAAATAAAGGAATAAATAAAAGCGTATCAGGAACTAAGTAAGTTAAAAAAATTCCTGTAGCGAGAATACCAGAACCCCAAAACTTTAATCTAGATAATGAATATGCAGCAAATACACTAATAACCATAGATATGACTACAACAGATATAGTAACAATAATAGAATTTTTGAAAAAAGTTAGAAAAGAAGTTTCAGTAAATAAATAAATATAATGACTTAAAGTTATACCCTGCTCTATTATCCAAGGATTCGTCGAAATTTCTGCTATTTCCTTATTAGACTTTAGAGATGTAATAAGCATGTAGTAAGGTGGAAATAAGAAAAAAACTACAAAAAGTAATAAGAATGCATACGCAAGTAATAAAGCCCACTTTCGATTAGAATTAATGCTTTTTCTATAAGAAAAAATTTTCATCTATACCTCATTTGACCTTTTTCTTACATTTCTCAAAATTATAAATGATAAAACAGCTAATACTGGAAACATAAATAAGGAAACTGCCGCGCCAAGGGGAATATCTCCTGATTCGATCCCTACTCTAAAAGCATAAGTTGCAAAAAGATGAGTAGTATCAATAGGACCTCCTCTAGTTAGTACTCTTACTATATCAAAATTCGCAAATGTAACTATAATGGAAAATAGAATTGTAATAGAGATAATATTTTTCATCATTGGAAGAGTTATATAAAATAATTTCTGCCAGTAATTAGCTCCATCAATTGCTGAGGCTTCATATAAATCTTCAGGAATAGATTTTAAGGCTGCTAAGTACATTATTAAAAAAAATGGAGCTCCTACCCATATATTTACGAGAATAATGGAAAATCTTGCCCAAAAAGTTTCACTTAACCATGGAATTGCATCTATTGATAATTTATCAAGAATCCAATTTAATGCACTATAAGTAGGTTCAAACAACCACCACCAACCTAGGGTAGACAAAGCAGGTGGTATGACCCATGGAATTAATAGCATTCCACGCCATTTTCTTTGTCCTTTACTTGGAAGTTCATTAATGGAATGTGCTGCAACAAAACCTATTAAGGCCTTAAATAAAACAGCTACTAAAGCAAATATTATAGATTGCTGTACTACTAACCAAAAAGTCTCTCTTTTAAATAAAAACAAAAAATTAGCTATTCCTACAAATTTAGTTTCTGCTTTATTGAGAGTTGCTAAAAATATTGAGTAAAAGAAGGGATAGATTATTAGACAAGCAACCATTAAAATTAATGGGAGGCACATCAAAAAAGCTATACGAGGTTTTTGTCTAATCCAAAGATATAAATTATTTAATTTCATTATCCTCGCATAACACCTTCTAGTTCATTTTCTGCCCACTTAATCCCTTTGTTAATAGAATCGCCTTTTGAAGTTATACGAGCTATGAGATTAGAAATTATATACTGTGTTGTTATTTGCGACGCAATTTCTGGAGGAGCTGGATAACCTGGTGCCACTGGTATTTCATCACCTCTCATAGGATAATTATATAAAGTTCCATCAGGAGGATTTGCATCTTCCCATGTTTTATTACCCTTAAAATGTGAAATTACTAAAGGGATATCATATCCTTGTGAAGCTCTTACACATTCGTCTACTACAGACCTTTCAGACATATATCTCAATAAATCCTTTGCAGCAGATTTATTATTTGCAAAACTCCATATTCCCCAAAACTGAGAATTATCAGGTCTATATCTACCTTTAGGGCCCCGTGGAAGGTCATGATGCCATAATTGTTTTGCTATTTCAGGATTGTCTCTTTTAGCTACAGCCCAGGCACTTGCAGGATTTATTATAGAAGACCCTTCTCCTGAAATTAGCCAGCGGTTATTACTAGCATCATCCCAGGCATAAACACTATCTGGCATAAATTTAGTAAATTTAATTAAATATTCTAAAACTTCTCGAACTTCATCAGAATCAACAGTAATCTCTCCTTCTTTGTTAACTAATTCTGCTCCAAAAGATGTAAACATTGCACTAAGCCATCGGCTATCTGGCGTAGCTCCAATAGTACCTCCAAATGATTTACCCGCTAGGTGTAATTTTTCAGCAGCGATTAAAAAAGCATCATAGGTCCATGCGTCGACTAAAGATTGATCTCTAAGACTACTATCAGGAAAAATATCTTTTAAATCCATGTTCGCATGCTCTTTAAAAAGATCTAAACGTGAAACCATGGAATCAAAAAATGAACCGGTAGGTGCTGGCGCACCCCTCCAATGTCCATCTAAATAAGCATAAAATTTTGCTGAATCTAATAAAGGTCCATGCTTATTTATAATATCCTCCACGACGTCATCAATTGGTTCCAACCTTCTCTTAAACATAGAACTAAACCATGTTGGTAAAGAAAAAACATCATGGCCAGTTTTTGCACGCGATTCTGCTTGTGCCGTAAGCAACAATTTATTTCCCACAGAAGTGATAAAATCTA
>CAZUXH010000060.1:0-9798 GCA_964624655.1 uncultured Rhodospirillaceae bacterium
TAACTCTAAAAGTACCCCTGTAAAAATTATGTTCATTTCTTTTGTAATGCAATTCAACAAGTTGTTTAATTATTACAGATCTTTCTATTTCTTGGTTTAGGTGTAATTCTATAACCATTTTAGAGTAATTTTCTACAGGGCCTATTCCATAAATGCATGAAACGCTGGCAACTATTATTACATCGTTTCTCTCAAATAGTGACCTAGTAGTAGAGTGTCTTAATCTATCAATTTGCTCATTTAATGAAGCATCTTTTTCAATATATGTGTTGGTTCTAGCTACATAAGCTTCTGGTTGATAATAGTCATAGTAGGATACGAAATACTCTACTGCATTATTAGGAAATAATATTTTCATTTCCCCATATAGTTGAGCTGCTAAAGTTTTATTGGGTGCTAAGATAAGTGCCGGCCTTTGTGTCATTTCAATAGTTTTAGCCATTGTATAAGTTTTACCAGAGCCGGTTATGCCCATAAGAACTTGATTTAAGGAATTGCTTTTTAGTCCTTTGCAAATTGAATCTATAGCTTTTGGTTGATCTCCTGAAGGATTATAATTTGATACTACTTTAAATTTATTATTAGATTTCATATTTTTCACTATTTCTTATTTAAGAGCCCCAATTATTTTCAAAAGCATGTGCTTTAATTCTTTTCAATGCTCTTATAATATTTTTTTGAGAATTAGCATATGAAAGTCTAATATAGCCTTCTCCAAATGAACCAAAACTAGTTCCTGCAACTGTTGCTATTTTTAATTTCTCAAGAAGAACATTCTCCATTTTTTTTGAATCCAGGCCAGTCTCTCTAATATTAGGCATTGTGTAGAAGGCTCCTTCGGGCATAGAGCAAGAAATGCCTGGAATTTGATTCGTCTCTCTTACTATGATATTTTTTCTTGAATAAAATTCATTTACCATTTGTTTTACCTGATCTTGCGGGCCTTTTAAAGCCGCTATGGCAGCATATTGGGTTGCAGCATTAGTACATGATACAGAATTAACATTCAGTCTTGTAGCTTTATCTACTAGTTTTTTAGGCCATATGCCATATCCAATTCTCCATCCAGTCATTGCATAAGTCTTAGACCAACCGTCAAGTACTACTAGTCTATCCCTTAATGCTTCAAATTGAAGCATAGAATAAAATTTTTGATCGTAAAGTATTTGAGAGTATATTTCATCGGAAAGAACACATATATCAGGAAATTCCTCTAATTTTTTTACTAATTTTCGGAGTGTTTCATAACTTATAACTCCACCGGTCGGGTTAGCAGGTGAATTAATTATTATTAAACTTGTATTTTTGTTAATTAATTCAATTAGTTCTTCAGTGTCAAAGGAAAATCCTTTGTTTTCTAATAGAGGAATAGGAACAGGCTTGGCTCCTGAAAAGTTGATAGCACTCTCATAAATTGGAAAGCCAGGATTTGGAAATAAAATTTCTTTTCCTTTTCCTCCAAACATTAATATGCAATGCCACATTGTCACTTTCCCTCCAGGAACTATTACTACTTGTTCAGGAGAAATTTCGACTTGATGTCTTTTTAGTATATCTTCAGAGACAGCTTCTCTAAGTTCTAAAATTCCATTTCCTGGAGTATATCCATGGTGGCCGTCTTTAAGTGCTTTAACAGCCGCTTCAATTATGTATTCAGCTGTTCTAAAATCGGGTTGTCCTATTCCTAAGTTAATTACATCATGTCCTTCACGAAGAAGCTCTGCAGATCTAGCAAGAACTACAAATGCATTTTCTGTTCCTAGATTATTTATATTTTCCGATATTTTTAATTTGTTCAAAATTTTTTCCTTTGATATTTCTTTATACAAAGACTAAATACATTATAACAAATGTGCTATAATATATTTTAATTTTTTTAAATTACACAAATTGTTAATTATGTTTAAACTTTTTGGATAATTCAGAATGAGTGATGAAAATAACACTAGGATATCAAAACGTATTTCTTTGATAAAACCTTCACCTACAATGGCAATTACCAAACTTGCGGCTGAAATGAAGGCAGAAGGTAAAAATGTTATAGGACTAGGTGCAGGTGAACCCGATTTTGATACCCCTAATCATATTAAAGAAGCTGCAATTCAGGCTATAAATGAGGGTAAGACAAAGTATACCCCTGTTGATGGAACACCTGAGCTAAAAATTGCTGTTTCTAAAAAATTTAAAAAAGATAATGATTTGGACTACAACACTGAGGAGATTATTATTTCTGTGGGAGGCAAACATGTTCTTTTTAATGCCTTATTATCTTCTTTAAATCCTGAAGATGAAGTAATAATTCCATCACCTTATTGGGTGTCCTATCCGGACATGGTGCTTTTATCAGGAGGTAATCCAGTAATAGTAGAAGGCAAACCTGAAAATCATTTTAAGATTCTTCCTCATCAGTTGGAAGAAAAAATTTCAAAAAAAACTAAATGGTTAATTATTAATTCTCCCTCAAATCCCACTGGAACGGTTTATTCGAAGCAGGAATTGATTGATATAGGAGAGGTATTAAAAAAATATGAACATGTAGGTGTAATTACAGACGATATATACGAAAAGATAATTTATGATGATAAAGTATTTTTTAATATAGTTCAGCTGGTTCCAGAATTAAGAAATAGAACAATTACGGTGAATGGTGTTTCTAAAGCATATTCAATGACTGGTTGGCGTATTGGCTATGCAGGAGGTCCTTCAGAATTAATTAAAGCCATGGGTAAGCTCCAGTCACAATCAACCTCAAATGCTTCCTCTATAAGTCAAGCTGCTGCATTACAAGCTTTAGAAGGTAGTGAAGATTTTTTAATTGAGAGAAATAGTAAATTTAAATTAAGAAGGGATATGGTCGTATCTAGATTAAATGATTGTGAGGGAATAAGTTGTAATATGCCTCATGGAGCTTTCTATGTATTTCCTTCTTGCCAAGATATAATAGGATTAAGAACTCCAAATGGAAAATTTATAAATAATTCAATAGATTTTTCTTCTTATCTTTTGGAAATCAAAGGTCTTGCTATAGTTCCTGGAAGTGCTTTTGGATGTGAAGGTTTTTTTAGAATATCTTATGCTACATCCGAAAAAATTTTAGAAGATGCTTTAATTAGAATAAAAGAAGCTTGTAGTTTTTTGTCTTAAATTTTATATTGTATTCTTTAGATCTGATTTTTGGATAAATTGAAGTATGGAATCAAAAGTTTCAATAAGTGCCTGTCCTCATGACTGTCCTAGTACATGTGCATTGGAGATTTTGCACGATAGAAAACATATTTATGAAGTAAAGGGCGCATCAGAGAATTCCTATACTTCTGGAGTAGTATGTGCAAAAACGGCACGCTATTCTGAAAGAACACACCATCCAGATAGACTCCTTCAACCACTTATGAGGGTTGGTGAAAAAGGTCTTAATAATTTTAAAAAAATAGATTGGGACGATGCTTTGGATTTAGTATCGGAAAACTTTATAGTTACGGCTCAAAAACATGGAACCGAATCTATTTGGCCATATTTTTATGCTGGCACTATGGGCCTAGTCCAAAGAGATGGTATTAATAGATTGAGGCATTCGATGAAATATTCGGGCCAGCATTCAACTATTTGTAATACGATTACTGCGAGCGGTTGGAATGCGGGAGTAGGAGTAATTAGAGGACCAGATCCGAGAGAAATGGCATTATCAGATGTTATCGTGGTTTGGGGGTGTAATGCTGCCTCCACTCAAGTAAATGTTATGAAACATATTCAAAAGGCTAGAAAAAATAGAAATGCAAAACTTATTGTGGTTGATCCTTATAGAAATAGGACTGCTAAAGTATCTGACATACATTACACAATAAAACCAGGAACAGATGCGGCTTTAGCATGTTCTTTGATGCATATAATGTTTAGAGATGGATATGCTGATAAGGAATATATGAATAAATATACTGATGATCCGGAAGGGTTTGAGAAGCATTTAAATAAACACACACCTGAATGGGCTTCAGAAATAACTGGAATTTCAATTGAAAAAATTGAAGAGTTTGCAAGAATTTATGGTTCTACTGATAGAGTTTACACAAGAGTTGGTTATGGCTTTGCGAGGCAAAGAAATGGTGCTTCTGCAATGCATTCTGTGGCATCATTGTCAGCGGTATGTGGAAAATGGAAGTTTGAAGGAGGAGGGGCTTTCTATGGCAATGGAGATATATATAATTTAGATAGATCTTTAATTGAGGGGCTAGATAAAATTGATTCTAGTGTACGACTTCTAGATCAATCAAGAATAGGAAGTATTTTAACAGGAGATAAGAGTTCTTTAATGGGTGGAGAAGATGTATATTCTATGCTAATTCAAAACACAAATCCCCTAGTGGTTGCTCCAGAAAGTTTACTAGTAAGAAAAGGTTTTTCAAGAGAAGATCTTTTTGTATGTGTTCATGAACAATTTATGACAGAAACAGCAAAATATGCAGATATTATATTACCAGCAACTACATTTGTGGAACATGATGATATTTATGTCGCTGGAGGGCATCAACATATTACATTTGGTCCCAAACTTATAGATCCTATAGGTCTTTCTCGATCAAATCATGAAGTTTTGGTAGAGTTGTCTAAAAGGTTAGGTGTTGAACATAAAGGTTTTAATATGACAGAAAAACAAATTATTGATTGGACCTTACAAGCTTCTAATTATGGTGATCTCTCCAGTTTAGAAGAAAAGGGTTGGCTAGATGTTCAACCAGATTTTGATACTTCACATTTTATTAATGGTTTTGGACATGAAGATAAAAAATTTCATTTTAAACCTGATTGGTCAAAATTAGGACCTTATCATAAAAAAATGCCTGTTTATCCAGACTTTATGAATACAATAGAAAATGTCTCGGATGAGTTCCCTTATAGACTTGTTACGGCACCTGCTCACAACTATTTAAACTCTTCTTTTACAGAGACTAATTCCTCAAAGAAAAAAGAAAGTAAACCGCAAGTTAAAATTCATCCTAATGATGCTATAAAAATAGGGGTTAAGAATAATGAAATAGTAATTATAGGAAATAAAAGAGGAGAAGTAACTATTCATATTGAAGAATTTAATGGGATACAACAAGGAGTAATTATAGTTGAAGGAATATGGCCCAACGAGGCTTTTATAGGTTCTAATGGAATTAATACTTTGGTTGGCTCCGATCCTGTTCCTCCAAATGGTGGTGCTGCATTTCATGATACTGCTGTATGGATAAAACCTATTAAGTGAGGATATAATTTGTTAATTAAAATTTCATCAAAATTGAATTCAGGCAGTAATACTATTGCTCCTGAGAGCATATATTTAAATAGAAGAGCAATACTCAGAAATTTGGGTTTTCTAGGAATTGCATCAAATTTTATAAACAGCTCTTTATTGGCAAAAGAAAATCCTACTTTAGTTTATAAAGGTAACAACAGTTATTTTATAGATCCTGAAAGATTGCCAACCGAAGAAGACAAAGTTACTAGCCATAATAATTTTTATGAATTTGGTACTACTAAGAATATTAAAAGAAAGGCTGAAAAATTATCTACTTCTCCTTGGAGAATAACAATTAATGGGTTGGTTTCAAACAGTTTAGAGCTTGATTATGATGATTTATTACTTAAGGTAAAATTAGAAGAAAGAATTTACAGATTGCGTTGCGTAGAAGCTTGGTCAATGCTTGTTCCTTGGATAGGTTTTCCTCTTAAAGCTCTTTTAAAACTTGCGGAACCCAAGTCATCAGCAAAATATTTAGTGATGAAAACCTTTTTTGATCCTGAAATAGCCCCTATACAGAGGCAATCCTGGTATCCATGGCCATACACCGAAGTTTTAACTTTAGAAGAAGCTTATAATGATCTTTCTCTTATCGCTGTTGGAATATATGGAAAAGAGCTTCCTAATCAAAATGGTGCTCCTCTTAGGTTAGTAGTACCATGGAAATATGGTTTTAAGTCAATCAAGTCTATAGTTGCTTTTTCTTTTGAATCTGACAGGCCTAAAACCTTTTGGGAAGAAATACAGCCTAAGGAATATGGTTTCTGGGCTAATGTTAATCCAAGTGTAGAACATCCTCGTTGGAAGCAGTCAAGAGAAAAGGATATAGGGACTGGCAGGTATCGAGATACAGAAATATTTAATGGATATTCTGAATGGGTATCACATTTGTATAAGGATCAAAAAGATAATATAAGTTTATACAGATAGTTTTAAAATTGAAAATTTTTAACTTTTTCCAATAAAAAATCTCTAAAAACAGTAACTCTTCTAGTAGCTCTTAGTTCTTCAGGATATACAAAAAAAGCTTCTATTGGAGGTCCTTCAAGGTCACTAAGAATTTGTTCACATTCTCCTAATTCTCTGACCATTATGGTAGGTAAAGCTGCTATACCTACTCCGCTTTCAACTGCTCTTACCATCCCAACTACATTATTAATTTCTAAACCAGGTCTAAACGAGCTATCAATCCTTGTTAGCATTAAATTTAGCCAATTTATACCAGGAAATGGAAGATTAGAAGATTCGCCATATGAAACAATTGTATGTTTTAGAAGATCATTTATATTATTAGGAGATCCATATTTTTTTAAATAAGATGGAGCTGCAAATATACCCATGTGACCCGTAAAAAGGTGTCTTTGTATTAAATCAGGTTGAGTTGGAGGAGACAATCTAATTGCAACATCGGCTTCACGCATACTTAAATCTAATTCATAGTCTCCAACTATTAGACTTAATGATATTTCTGGGTATTTTTTTAAAAACTCTCCAATATGTGTTGTTAGCCAGACGGATCCAAAACCTATGGTAGTTGTAACTTTGAGTTCTCCTTGAGGTTTTTCTTTATTTGCCGCTAAATTGTTTTCAGCACTAGATATTTTATCAAAAATATCATTAGCATATTGCAGCAGAGTCTCTCCCTGTTCTGTTAATAGGAGTCCTCTCGCGTGACGGTGAAATAGTATAACTTTTAGTTCTTCCTCTAATTTTTTTATTTGTCTACTAATAGCAGACTGACTTAAATTTAGCTTATTCCCTGCATGAGTAAAGCTTTTAGATTGAGCAACATATCTAAAGATTTTAACTTTTTCCCAATCCATTTTTATCTCCAAAAAATATTTATTCTAAATATTGAGTAATAAACTTTTCAGATTCTATTGCAGCCATACAGCCTTGACCTGCTGCAGTTACCGCTTGTCTGTATATTTTATCTTGAACATCACCTGCAGCAAAAATTCCAGCTATATTTGTTTTCATAGAACTCCCCTGAGTGATTATATAGCCTTCCCCATCCATGTTAAGCTGATTTTTAAATAATTCAGTATTAGGTTTATGACCTATAGCAATAAAAACTCCATCTAGTCTTATTTCTCTTTTAGTTTCTTTCTTAGTAGACTTTATAATAATAGATTTGACAGCCTTATTGGTGTCTTCTCCTTTAATTTCTTCTAGATTATGATCCCAAATTACTTCTATTTTTTTATTAATAAATAATCTATCTTGGAGAATTTTTTCAGCCCTTAATTTATTTCTTCTGTGAATAATAATCACTTTTGAAGCAAACTTGGTCAAAAATAAAGCTTCTTCTACGGCAGTATTACCACCTCCGATTACAGCTACAATCTTATCTTTAAAGAAAAAACCGTCACAAGTAGCACAAGCACTAACACCAAACCCTTTGAATTTGTTTTCAGAGGGAATATTTAGCCATTTTGCAGTAGCACCTGTTGCAATAATTGCTGATTCTGATGTGTAAGTTTCTCCATTATCTGTAATAAATTTGAAAGGCCTAGAATTCAATTCACATTTGATAATTGTACAATTAGCAATTTTTGTGCCAACAGCTATTGCTTGTTTTTCCATTTGTTCCATGAGCCATGGTCCTTGAACGCTTTTTTCAAAACCCGGATAGTTTTCTACATCTGTTGTTATTGTTAGTTGTCCACCAGGTTCTATACCCCTAACTAATAAAGGGTCTAAACCAGATCTAGACGCATAAATGGCAGCAGTGCAACCTGCGGGGCCAGAGCCAAGAATTATAACTTTAAAATGTTTATCGCTCATAATTTTATAACTTACTGAATTATTTTTAGTTCAAAAATCTTTTTTTTATTTCTTTGGCTATTTTATTGGATTCATTTATTGGTTTATAGTTAATCATGTGTAGTTTATTTATATCAGCTTTTTCTAAATACATGGCTATTCCTTTCTTTATTAAGCATTCGTGAAAATATTTTTGTTTTTCAGTGGTAATATTTCTAGGAGCAAAAATTAATACAGGTTTTCCTGTTGAGCAAGCTTCAGAACAAAGGGAAATTGAGTCTCCCGTAACGGCCACTGCATCGGCATGAGATAAGAAGCCAGAATATGGATTTTTAGTTCTATAACCTGTATTCCATATTTTTAATCTATTACCAAGAAATTTAAGTTCATTTTTTATTATCTCATAAGTCTCTTGAGAGGTTCTTCTACTCGTTGTAATCATCAGAGATCCTGATGTTCCTATTAATTTTAATAAAAATTTAATCATAAGCTTTGAATGACTAGGTAAAAATTTGTATTTTTTAGTATCACCACCTATAGATACGGCTATTCTAGGAGAAGGCAAAGAATTTAATTTATTTGACCATAATTTTTTAGAAGAACTTAGATATTTCGGATCAAATATATGTGGTGAAGTTAAAAATTCAATTGTATTCTTTTTTGAGCTTATTTTGTCATGTTTTGGAACAGCGATCATATCTATGCTTTTAAAAGGATAGCCAGGCCAAAGAATTTGGATATAGCTGGTTTGGTAATTGCTTTTTCTTTTTATCCATAAACCAACAGGCGCAGAGCGTCTTCCGCAACCGATTACTATTTTTGGCCAAGGAGGTTTGAAATGATCTCTATAAGAAGAATCCACATGAATAATTGTATTTTGTAGAAGCCAATTAGGAATATTAGAAAATCCATTATATTCATAATGAATTTCTTTGTATTGAATATTAAGAGCTTTTCCAACGCCCAAAACCTGTGTTATATTTCCTGCTCTTCCATCTAGTAAAAGCCATATATTTTTAGACTTGATAACTTGTTTAATCATCTAGACATATTCTATGTTTAAAATTTCATAAGAAGTATTTCCTATAGGGGTTTTCACACTAACTACCTCTCCCACTTCTTTACCCAATAGAGCTCGTGCAACAGGAGAATTTATTGAAATAAGACTTTTTTCTACGTCCGCTTCATCTATTCCTACTATTTTATAAGTATATTCTTTGTCGGAGTTTTCGTCATATAATAAAACACTTGCTCCAAAAACAATTTTATCACTTTTAATCTGTGAGATATCAATAACTTCTGCTCTAGCAATCTTATATTCTAATTCTTTTATTCTGCCTTCTATAAAAGATTGTAGCTCTTTAGCAGCATGATACTCAGCATTTTCAGAAAGATCACCATGTTCTCTTGCCTCTGCAATTGCCTTGATAACGTTTGGCCTATCGTTATTTTTAAGTTTTTTATGTTCATCTTCTAAGGATTTATAACCCTTAATAGTCATTGGTATCTTTTCCAAAAGGCCTCCAGTTATATTTTTTTATTTTTTCAAGATTAAAAATATGTCTTTATAAAGGAAAGTGCTTTTTAATAGTATAACTAGTTTGATTGAATTGATGCAACCTCAAGTTGCTTTCTTTTTAATGAACTTATAGCCTCTGCAGCTGCTTTACATCCAGCAACAGTAGTATAATAAGGTATCCCATATGTTATTGCTGATCTTCTTAAGGAAAAGCTTTCTTTTATAGATTGTT
>CAZUXH010000061.1:0-9620 GCA_964624655.1 uncultured Rhodospirillaceae bacterium
ATGCAAAACATAAACAAAATTATAAGTAATTACTATGAATAAAAAAACACCCTATTATTTTTTAATAATCTACATAATCACTATATTTATAAGCGATGATTCTTTTTCAAAGGATAAAATAGAAGTTGAATTAATAGCTAACTGTGGAAAAACTAATGGGTCAATTGCAACAGCAGACCCTGATGGATTTATTTATTATTGTGCTCAAAGAATGGCTTTTATTGAAAATAATTATCCGGGAGCTGCCAATTTTTTCATACTACATGAATATGGACACATATTCTTAAATAGCGGAAATGAACTGGAAGTTGACTGTTGGACTGCTAATGAATTAAGTCAAAGCAAGGATCCGGAAGCAGTAAAAATTTTAAGCGCAGCTTCCAATTTTATTAAAAATTTCTACAAGCTGCCTGATCCCAAGTATGGTGGCACAGGCAAACAAAGGGCAGAATTAATAAATAATTGCGCGATTAATGGTGCTAAATTTTATGAGACAAAATAAAGATTCAGAAATTTCTTTGTTTAATTTTATTTTTAATCCTACCTGCGGCGCGACCAAGTCTTCTAGCTGGGTTTGAATCTCTTGCAACCTCCCCCGCCTCTTTTGCTACATTTCTTGCAACTTTAGCAGCTTTAGCTCTAACTTTTGGATTAGAAGCCGCCCTCCTGAAAGCATATTTTATTAATGATCTAATAAACATATATATATAATGCATAAAAAATAAAAATTTATCTATAAATTATTGACATAGTAAAATAAATTTATTTTACTGGGCTTGTTCAGGTGTCAACTTTTGTTGATGAAAAGGGAATGCGATAACTACTAAATATGTTTGCCGCAGCTGTCCCCGCAACTGTTATGACGAGAAAGTCCTATAGCCACCTTTTTTTTTAATCTGGGAAGGCAGGATAATTGAAGACTCATGAGCCAGGAGACCTGCCTGAATAGTACTATCAATCTATTAAACGGGGATGTTTAATAGAACTGAGAATTTAGTGATGGTGCGAACTACCATTGCTTAATAGATTATAATATTTCTATAAGCAATTTTATTGAATTGAAAACAAGAATCTTAAAGTTTTTTAAGATTTTCTGGAGACTTATTTTGCTTATAAGAAACAACATTTTTATAAATCTAATTATTTCTTTTACTTTTTTAATGACTTCAAAAAATTTATTTTCAAACGAAATAAATATGCTTGATCCTATAACCGTTACAGGAAATTTATTTCCTAAAAAGATCAAAGAAACAGGGGCTTCGGTAACAATAATTGATAAAAAGGAAATTAAAGAAAGTGGAAAAAAATTTCTTTCTGAAATACTATCCGGTACTGCCGGTTTTCAGTTATATCGATCCGGAGGACCCCATACTTTAAGTAGATCATTTATAAGGGGTAATGAAACTGACCATACTTTGGTGCTAGTAAATGGAATGAAGCTTGTAGATCCAGCGACAGGTAGCGGATCCGTAGACCTAGAAAGAATTATGTTGCCAGGAATAGAAAGGATAGAGGTTCTCAGGGGTTCTCAAAGTGCATTATACGGTTCAGAAGCAATAGGAGGTGTAATAAATATAGTTATAGAAAGAGGTGGCGAAGAACAAAAAAGATATATAAACATTGAAGGTTCGTCTAGGCTAGACAAACATATTCATACAGGATTTAATGGTAATATAAAAAATACTTATTTCAGTACTAATTTTAGTCATAGTCAAGGACCTGGGATCTCGGCCGCTGAAAAATCATTAGGTTATAGCGAAAATGATAGTTATAAAATAAATAGTATATTTTTTACATTAGACCATGATTTAGACAAAAATACAGAAATTTCATTAAATTCCAGAATTTTTACATCTAAAATAGAGGAAGATGATGCCCCTTTAGGACCTTTATATGATGAAGAGATGCAAACAAATTTATTAGATTGGCAATCTGGAATTTCTCTAATCAAAGATATTGATATATTTACTCTTGATATTTCAACATATATTGCAAAATCCAGAAGGTATCAGCTAAAAGAGAATAGTAAACTTAGAAGGTATATAGGTGATTTAAAATCAGGAAAAATTAATTTACTTTTTCCTCTTTGTTCTTTTGAAAATATAGTGTTAGGACTAGAAACGGAACGCTCTCACATGGAACAAAGAACAGAATATAATGATTATGATTTTAAAGTATCTTCTACTTCCAAACACTTTTCTTATACTAATAATTATTTTAAAAATCTTTTTTTTGACGCAAGCTTAAGAACAAATTCTCATGATGCTTTTGGAAGTTCTGCAACATATAGGATAGCAAATTCATATCTAATTCCAAATTATAACCTCAGGATGCACTCAAGTTTTGGAACAGGATATAGGGCACCTACTTTAGATGAAATTTATGGTGCCTATGGAAATAGCTCCATTAAGGAAGAAAGAAGTAGAAGTAGAGATATTGGTTTAGAATATATATCTTCGGATAAAATTATTGTTTTTGATGTAACACTTTTTGCTACTCAAATTGATGACCTGATTGGTTATGGGCCAGCCCCCGATTATTTATTTGAAAACCAAGGTAGTGCAAGAACTAAGGGATTAGAATTGTTTTTGGATTATTTTTTTCAAAAGAATTTGTTCATGAAATTAAGTTATAATTTTTTAAATTCTAGTAATAATGGAAAATCACTTCAAAGAAGAAGAAAGCATAGTGGCAAAACCTCTGTTAAATGGACAATTAATGAAATGCCTAAATTAGTTCTTAATTCTAGTATTGAATATTATTCTAAAGCAAGAGATGATGCTTTTACAGGTGGTCATCTTTCTGGGTATGCTCTGATACACTCTAATTTAAATTATAACTTAAATAAAAAAATTGATTTGTTTTTAAAAATAGAAAACTTATTGGATCAGAGCTATCATTTATCCGATACTGCAGGAACTTATGGGCGGACAATTAGTATAGGGTTTAATATTAGTTATTAACTAATTTATAATCGACTTAGCAGCAAATTCGCTATATAACTCCATAGCTCTAATGCAATTTTTTCCGATTTCATATTTTTTATCATTAATTCTTATTACAGGTAAAACTTTACCAAAATTACCAGTACTAAAAACTTCATCACAAGCAAGAAGTTTTTTAACTGATAAAAAAGTTTCTTCAACTTCTATTCCCTCTCTATCGAACAAGGAAATTAGTCTTTTTTTTGTAATACCATTCAAAAAAGTTTTATTCCAAACCGGCGTTAATAATTTTCCCTTATAAACAGCAAATAAGTTTGCACTTCCAAATTCTACAACATTTCCTTCACCATCTCTCATTACAACATTATCAAATCCTTTTTTATTAGCTTCTTTAAGAGCTCTTGAAGTATTTGCATACAAGCAAGAAGCTTTTGCCAAAGTAGGAGCCATATCTGGGTTAGGTCTTCTTAATGTACTAATCATGGCAGTAAAACCAACTTTAAGAGGCATGGCAGCTCTAAAAAGTGTTATCACTAATTTTGAAGAATCTGGATCTGGAACTAAGAATCCACTATTTGCAAAAATACTTGGTCTTATATACAATTCCGCTCCTTTTTCAAAAGATTTCACACCTTCTATGCACAAATCTGCTAATTGTTTATTAGTATAATTTATTTTTAATCCCATAAAACGAGCTGAATCTAATAATCTAGCGCAATGTTTATCTAGATCAGGAACACAATTGTTATATGCTCTTGCACCGTCAAAAACAGTACTTCCATGCATATAAGATTGGCTCATAGCTGACATTACAGGTTGATCCCCATCATACCATTTTCCATCTATCCACACTATTGAATTACTAATTTGATTTTTCATATTTAAAGCACTTCTAAACTTGCAGGTTTCAATCCCTCTATATTAGCAACCACTGCATCTCCTTTAGTTGGCCAGCAAGTAGTAGCAATAGAACCAGTCATAACTATATCACCAGTATTTAGAGTTCTTCCTCTTTTAAGAAGACTATTAGCAAGCCACATTAATGCTTTTAATGGATGACCCAAAACATTTTTTCCAGATCCAATTCCAAATACTTCTCCATTTACTAGTAAACTTCCCTTTAAAATATCAATTTTCATCGGATCCATATATGTAGGTTCTCCTAAAACACATCCATAATTCATAGAATTTTGACCTAATAAGATTCCGAGGCTAGCCTCCCTCCCATAATATCTATCATCAACTATTTCTAAAGCAGACATTACCTCAGAAACATAAGGGACCATTTCATCTATATTAGAAAATCCTCGTGAATCAATTGATATATTTTTGCCTATTCTAATCGCTATCTCTGCCTCAGCTCCCAAATGAACATAATTATCTAATTTAATTTTTGCATTGTCATTATAGATCAAAGGCTCAAAAATAGCTCCTTCTGCAGGCTCATTTATTCCTGTCAACTTCTGCATTTCAATATTTGTTAATGCTACTTTCCAACCAGCTATATTTCCAGCCTTGTTTTTTTCTTTCTGCTCTAGAAAATAATCCTGAACTTGATATCCTTCTTCTCTAGAATTAATCTTGACCACCTCAGACTCAGAAAAAGGAATCAAATTTTTACAATCATTAAACAATGTCTCAGCCACTTCTAATAATTTCATATTATTAACCTCAATTACTTTACTTCTTGCTAATAAAGTTATAACAGTATTTTTATTTAATATAAAAATTTATTAATAGATTTTTAATCTTTGGCAAAAAAAATAAATGATTGAAGATATTTTTGAAAATGAAGAAAATCAATCTGGCATAGTCTTTAGAGATGTAATAATGCTAGCTTTAGCAGGTTTTGTTTCCCTAGTGATTTTATTAATTCCTTTCATTAACCCTCCATCAAAAACTGAATCCACAAAGTCTGAGCCACCTGGCAATGTAATAATTGAAGCTTTTTGGCCAGAAGATAGAGATGTAGATGTAGATCTCTGGGTTAAAGCTCCTGATGATATTCCTGTAGGTTATTCTAATAGGGGTGGAATATTTTTTAATTTACTAAGAGATGATTTAGGTATATACAAAGATCCCACTCCTATAAATTACGAAGTATCTTATAGTCGAGGAATTAATCCCGGAGAACATATAGTAAATTTACATTTATATCGAGAGGATGGAACATCATTTCAACCCTTCGATGTAAAAGTAGTTGTAACAGTGGTCGACCCTGAGACAAAGATAAGACGACAAATTCTTGAATCAAGTGTTTTGCTTGATGAAATAGGAAAAGAATCTACGGTTTTTAGATTCTCTCTCGACAAAAATGGAAATCTCGACGAAAAAAATATCAGTAATGAATTTGTTCAACTTAGGTCAGGCAGCAAGTAGATTTTTTAGTATTTTTCTATAAATGGATTTATCACTTCAGGATCAATTTTTTTTAATTCTTCAAATTTTTTTTTCAGTTTTTCTTCAAATATTTTGTCTGGATTTGCACCAAAAAAAACTGCTCTTGTAAGTTCTGTAAAAGATTCTTGATACCTATTCTTACCAAAATATGCTTTAGCTAAATACATTCTAGTCCTTCCCCAACCCGCATCAAACTTTGTAGAATCTTCTAAAAACTCTATCGCTTGATTGTATTGATTATATTTTAAAAATGATATTCCTTGATCTGTATATAATCTAGCTACAGGATTCACTTCATTAAGGCTATAACGTCTCACGGTAGGATCGGCTTCGCTTCTGGCATGAAATCTTTTATATAATTTTGAAATTCTTTTTAAAAGATCCCGGTTTTTCAATAAAGTAGATTCTTTAAAGTCATAATTTCTCATTAATTTTATAATAGAATTGGTTTCAGTTCCTGCTTTATAATTGCGTGCTCCTCTTATATACATTAAATCATCTTTGCGTCTGGTATGCCATGCACCAAAAAGATGACCAAGCTCGTGTGCTATTATTACTCCAGAGTTCTTGCTTTTCAAATAAGACGAATCAGATATCATCACCAAATTAGAAAAAACCCCTGCTATTCCCTTTCCCGGTAGATCTTCCGATAATATGCAAATCACTACCCCCTCGTTATTTACGTTAAGAGCTGTAATTTTATCTTTATATTTAGAAAAAACATCTGAAATAGTATTAAAAGGTCTTTCAAAATTAAATTTTGTCTTTCTTGATAATTCCCAATGTATATCAAATCTTTCAGTATAGAATTTGTTTATTTCATCAAATCTTTCTCTAATATTTTTATGCCACTCAATATTTTTATCTAGAAATGAATCATAAACTAAATGTACCTTTATAACTCTCAACTCTGAAGCAAGTAAAAAAGTATTAAAAAGTAATGTAAATAAAAAAAATATAGTAAAAATTATATGTCTTAAAAAGTTGTACATTTTGAATCAAAAAAGCTTGCGAGTTTTTTAATAGCAGTATAGTGTTCAATGAAATTTAAATCAAATACAACAAAAATCCAAAGAAAATTATTAATGTGAAAAAATTCGGAGCAATTTATCAATGGGCCTAAAATATTTACTTCTGATGAGATTCGGACTAATTAATATTGTTGCTTTTGCTTTACTGGGTGCCGCATGGGCACAAGGACTAGTAGCTAAGGTAATTAATTCTGATATTACAAATATGGTAATATTGATAACTGTCGTATTTATTGTTGGCTTAATTCTATCAGGTTATAGAGTATGGAAAGTTAGCAAACAATTAAATGCTGCTTACGACTTTGACCCTAAAAATAGATCACGTGCAGGAGATTTTTTAAATAAAGCCAAAGGAAAAGATGCCGCAACAAGAGCAAATTTGGCGCAAGCTTTAAGATTAAAACTTTTTTCAAGAATAATTCATATTAGATACATAGCCAGTTCCTTAACTATTTTAGGATTAATAGGCACAGTTTTAGGGTTTATTATAGCTTTATCAGGAGTTGACCCTGATGTTGCATCAAACCCTAGCGCAATTAGCCCTATGGTTACCCAGTTAATTGAGGGAATGTCCGTTGCTTTGTATACAACTTTAGTTGGATCTATATTGAGCGTCTGGCTTGGATTAATATACCAAATGTTGGCTACTGGTACTTCAAATTTAGTTTCAAAAATAATAGAGCTAGCTGAAACCAAAAAATGACTGATCCTTTTGAAAATTTAATGAATGGAGATGATGATGTTACAGGGGGGAACACAGTCTTTCGTGACATGACCATGTTAGCACTCTCCGGATTTATAATAATAGTTCTTCTCTTGCTACCCTGGCTTAATATTAAAGCTCAGGACGAAGCTACAAAAGAACCTGCAGGAAGTGTAATAGTAGAAGCTTTCTGGGAAGATGATAGAAATGTTGATGTTGATTTATGGGTAAAATCCCCAAGTGATACAGCAGTAGGATATTCTAACATGGCAGGTTATTACTTTAACTTATTAAGAGATGATCGTGGAAATAAATTTGACAGAACTCCAATAAATTATGAAATAAGCTACACAAGAGGAATTGCCTCGGGCGATTATCAAGCCAACGTACACTTGTACGAATCTGATGGAGGACCTCCAATAGAGGTGAAATTAATAGTAAGTGTTGTAGAACCTGAACAAAGGGCCAGGACACCTATTATAAAAAAGACAGTAATTTTAAAAAAATTTGGACAGGAAATAACAGTTGCGAGATGGACTCTTTCTTCAGATGGAAAGCTAGCTCCTAACAGTGTACATAGTTTAAAACGTAGTTTATTAAGAAGATAAAAAGAGTTTATTATGAATATTTTAAACGCGATCTATATTGTATTAACCCTCCTTGCAACAATTTTGATTTCTATAACAATATGGTCTAGAAGACCTTACAGATGGCGAATAAGTGGCTTTATCATAGGGGCAGGATTGATTGCATTATTATATGGTTCAATTTTGGAATTATTAAGTCGACCAAAACCTGCACATATGGAACTTTTTTATAAAAATATTCCTGAGGTGATACTTCTCCATGCGTCTTGGGTGGAGGAAAAAGCTATTTATATTTTAGTTGAAATACCAGGAGTAGAAGAACCCAGACTTTATATTCTTCCTTGGAGTAGAGAAGAAGCAGAAAAATTTGAACAGGCTATTGAAGAAGGAGAAGAGAAAGACGAAAAAGTTAGAATAGGAAATCCTTTTTTTAATGCCGATGAAGAGGATAGAGAAAGATTAATTTATACAACTCCCGCAAAGCCTCTTCCAACTAAAGGTAGGGAACAACTTCCTGTGACAGATTTTGACCCGGATGCTGAACAAGAATCGTATGGAGAAATAGAAGAAGAAGCAGAAGAAGGAAACGAATAAACTTAAAGTTACTGTACTACATCGTAAACCGAAAAATTTTTTAAAGATACCTCTTTAGCATGTATTCCATGAGTAGAAAATATCTCTAGTCTAAAATATCGTCCTCTGTAAGGATTTACCTTAATAAAATATTCTTCACCGTTTGCAGGTAATTCTAGCTCAATTAATTCAACCCATCCTCCCATATGTGGAAAAGGATCAGCAGAAGATATTCTTATTTTCTTTGCCCAAGTTGAAGAATTTTTTTCATTTTTTGCAGTAACTGAGAAGCCTTCAAAACGTTTATTTATGGGCATAGAGAAGGTAATTACTTGCGGAAATACCAATTCACCTGATGACCAATAATTAGTTTTATCATCGTCAATCAAATTATAAGCTATATTAGGAGCATTCTGTAAAGTCCAATGTATTACCTTGCCTCCAGAATTACTAGATATTATGTCTTCAGCCAGTGTGCTTTTAGATAGAAAAAAAATGAAAATAAATAATAAAGGTAAAACTTTAATTTGGCGAAACATATTTAATACCATAAGAAGCATAAATATTTTGTATGATTTCCTTTTCCAACATAATTTCTAGAAGGCTATTAATCTTATCAACAGTCTCCGAATCTGCCCCTCTCATAAGTATTCCAACATTTAAAGAAACATCTCTTTGAAAATCAAATTCTCTTATAGCATCTAATTCTACATCAGGATTGTTTTTTAAATACCACCAATATTGAAATGAAGATACGAATGCTGCATCTATTTCTTTATCGACTACTCCTTGAACTAATTCAGATTCGGTTATAAATTTAGTGCGATAATTTATACCATTTTTTTGGAGCAGCATATGTGACCAAGATCTATTCATAACCCCTATGCTCATTTCTGATAAATTTTCGACTGATGTTTTATTTTGAATATTCTTTTTAAATCCTACTAGATAGGTTTCTACTTTAACTATTGGAATAGAAACTTGTGGAGGAAGAGATTTTTTCCCGCTTCTATCAGAACTTCCAGCTCGCGTTAAAGGTCTAGCTCCTTCTATGTCTCTCTTATCTTCATCACCTTTTCTTGAAACAGCTTCCATCACCATGTCGCAACCTGCTTTCCTAGCATGGAATCGATATCTCACCCAGGTTATTTCTAATTCTACTCCTAATTCCTTAGAAATATTTCTTGCCAATTCTATTTGTATTCCAGGAGGATTAGAACTTCTAGATGAAAATGGCAATCTATCTGCCAGAGCACATATTTTGAGAGAACCTCTTTGAACTATTCTCTCTAAAGAAGCTGAATGAGATATTTCAATACTTAGTAAAAATATAAAAATAAATGGTAAATATATAAATATTTTCATTACTATCTCAAATACT
>CAZUXH010000062.1:0-9236 GCA_964624655.1 uncultured Rhodospirillaceae bacterium
CCAATCTTCCCTAGTTTGACCAGACATTACCTTAAAATAATTTTTTAATTGATCATATATGCTAGAAAAATAATAACTTTTTTCTATTCCTGTAAAATAATTTTTAGGCAAGTCTCTATTAAATTTATAATTATAGAAGTATTCTCCACCAAAAATGCCTTTTTTAAGCATTTCTAGAGGAGAAAACATTGGTTTAAAATCCATAGCCATTGAAAATCATAAAATTATAAAAAAATATATATCTCTACTTGTTTTTATTTTTATCTTTAGCTTTTTTAAATATATAACCAGTAAAAAAAACACCAATAAGCAAAATTAAATGTAAAACAGCTAATGGACCAAAATATAAAATTGAACCTATCCACAAACTAAATACAGCAGACCACATAAAGGCTAATGTATTCATTATTTGAAATCTAACTGTTTTAGGTAGTCCGGATAAAGGGTTATAATCAGAATCCATAACTAAAGTATAAGTTTTTTTAATCATTATTTCTTCCTCATTTATTTACTATTTACTTACGCAAAAATAAATAATTAGGATTAAAATAATAAATTTAAAACCATCATATGAATTTATCCGTAATAAGGTTGTATTGTTCTATTTTTATATATATATAGTATGGCGATCAATCATTATGAGATGATATGCTTAAAGTTATAAAATATGACGATAAAAGAGAGTATTACTCGAACTTATTAGAGAAAATAGCAAATTCTGACAAAAATGCATTTGCAAGTTTATTTTCTGAGATAAGTCCGAAAATTAAAGGGTTCTTGATGAGATTAGGATCAACCGATATATTGGCTGAAGAAATTTTACAGGAAACTATGTTGGCTGTATGGAAAAAAGCTAGCTATTTTGACAAAACTAAAGCATCGCCAACAACTTGGCTTTTTACTATAGCCAGAAATAAGAGGATAGACTTTTTAAGAAAAGAGAGTAGACCTGAAATAGATTCTTACGATCCTGTTTTGGCATCTGACAATCTTGATACACCTGATATTAGCCTAGAACATAAGGAAACATCGGAAATATTATTAAAACAAATTGAAAGTTTACCTGAAAAACAGAATAATTTGATTAAAAAATACTTTTTTGAAGATAAAACTCAATCAGAAATATCTGAGGAACTGAATATTCCTTTAGGAACAGTTAAATCAAGTCTAAGACTTGGGATAGCTAAACTTAAAAAAAGTCTTGAAAAGGAAGATTTATGATAACTCATCATGTAGTTGAAGAAATGTTAATTTCTTACTCCTCAGGCAAATTGGATAATACTAATAGCCTCTTAATAGCAACACATTCTGCACTTTGTCTTAAATGTAGAAAAAAAATAGAAGCTTATGAAGAAATTGGAGGTCAAATATTACTTGATCAACAAAACATTGAAGTAAGTCCACAATCTTTAGAAAATGTTTTAAATAAATTAGATGATGACAAAGAAAATTTACCTAATAAAGAAATAACATTGAATGATTGCTTTAAAAAAATTCCCTCACCACTAAGAAAATACTTACCAAAAGCCAATAATATACTATATGAAAACTGGAAAAACTTTTTCGGGTTTAAATATTATAAAATTGCAATTTCTAGTAGTGGCAAAGATATTAAAGCTCTTATGCTATCTATGACTCCTAACCAAAAAATTCCTGAACATAAACATTCCGGAATAGAGCAAATTTTAGTTTTAGAAGGAGGATTTAGCGACGAAAAAGGATCATACGGTCCTGGAGATGTTTCTACACAAAATGAAAACGACCGTGCTCATATACCTATAGCAGATGATACAGGTTGTATTTGCTTGCTTGTATATGAAGGCAATCTAATATTTACTGGACTTAAGGGTTGGCTTCTAAATTTACTTAAGATTTAATTTTAAAAATTATTTCTTTTATGTGGTTTTATAATCCTGAATATGAGGAGCTGCTGAGGAATATACATGCTCCCCATATTATAAAAGGGATGAAATGTTTTAAGGGAGGATTATACATTTATTCATCCCAATAAGAATATTGCTTTCTTACTAAAGTTATTTTTGTATCAGAATAGTTACCAACTTTTATAAGCTCGACTTGTTGTGCAAATAAAATATCCCCATAAACAAAAACAGAGGTAACAGAAATAAAAAATAATACCGTTAAAAACATGGTTAAATATCCTTATTTTCTTGTTACATTATTTTTACGTAATTAATTAATATTAAGATCAATAAAAAATAATAATTCCTTAGGTATAATTAGCTAATTTTCCCAATAATAATTTATCTATCAATCATTACGCCACAAAACATCTGTAAAATATTTTTTAGAATCATAAAAACTTTTTACAGATGCAAACCCTGTTTTTATACATAAATGTTGTATATCATCAATAGAATATTTAAATGAATATTCAAGATGAATTGGCTCATAAACTTTAAAATCAAATGTTTGAGATAAGTTTTTAATCTTTACCTTCTGATTTACTTTTGAAACTATATAACTTTCCATTGCTCCTAATTTGGGATTATATAAACCAACATGCTCAAACTTATTAATTTTAAAATCACCATTTAATTCATTGTTAATTCTTTTAAGAAGATTAAGATTAAACTTTTTTGTTAGATTGCTGGAATCATTATAGGCTTTGTTTAATATTTTTATGTCTTTTTTAAGATCAAATCCTAATAAAACATAATCACCTTTATATAGGTTCTTTTTAATATTTTTTATAAATACTTCACTTTGCTGTTTTCTTAGATTGCCAATATTGGAACCTAAAAATAATACTAATTTTAAATTTTTTGATTTGTTTTTTATAAATTTTAAACCGGATAAATATTCCCCATTTATGCCGTGAATAAATAGTTTATTGTTAGGTTTTATTTTTTTGCTAATTAAGTTTAAGGCTTTCTTTGAAATATCTATTGGATAATAATTAACTTTATAATCCGAAGATATAAAAGATTCGATTATTATCTTACTTTTACTGCCATCTCCTGGTCCCAATTCTATAATATCTATTTTGTCATCATTAATAATTCTAGGCAAAGCAGGTATGTTTTTACTTAAAATTTCTATTTCTTTTCTTGTTGGATAATAATCTTTATGCCGTGTAATTTTTTGAAAAATTTTACTCCCCAAGTCGTCATAAAAATATTTTGAAGATATATTCTTATTCTCAGCTAATAAACCTTTAAGAACATCTCTTGCAAACATTTCTTTAGATAAAGATTTTTTGTTTATTTTTTTATTTAATAAATTAGTTATTTTCATTTTAAATCTTTTGCAAGACGTATACCAGAAAACATCCACCTCTGGTGTGGTTCAAAAAAGTTTCTATAAGTAAATCTATGATGACCAATAGGAGTAATAACAGCACCACCTTTTAAAACAAATTGGCTACACATAAATTTCTCATTATATTCCCCAAGTATTCCTCTATAAGGCGTGTATCCAGGATAAGGAGAATAATGACTATTAGTCCACCACCATAAATTATTTTCTATTTTATTTAAATCTTTTGCATGGAGTAATGTATCTCGACTATTTTGATCATTGTCATCATCTTTTAATAGTATTTCGGATTCTTCTTCTGTAGGCAATCTGCAATTAGCCCATCTTGCATAAGCAGAGGCTTCATAATAACTGATATGAGAAACTGGCAGATTTAAATCTATTTTTTTTAAACCATATAAAGTGAACTCATACCATTTATTATTTATAAAGTGCCAGTATAAAGGGGATTGAATTTTATTTTCAGTTATCCAGTCCCAACCTTTACTCAACCAATATTTAGGCTTTTTATATGCATCGGCTTCTATAAAATTCTTAAACTCCGCGTTCGATACAAAATTCTTATTTATTTTATAAGAATACATATATTTTTTATGATTTGGTTTTTCATTATCATAGGCAAACTTATTACCTTTATGGCCTATTTCATAAATACCCTCTTTATACTTCTTCCAGCCTTTGACCTGAATATTTTTCGCGTTTGAAAGTAATTTTTTTTTATATATAGGATAATCAGGATTCACCCCTAATATATACTTTATATCCATAAGTAATAATTCTTGGTGCTGTTCTTCATGATGTATACCTATTTCAATCAAATACTTTTGTTTAAAATTTTCTTCTGAATTTTTTATAAATTTAATGATCTCTTTGTCCACATAATTTCTATACTTAATTATCTCCTTTACCGTCGGTCTGGACAAAAGTCCTCGTCTATTTTGTTCCCAATGACTACCAGCATATTTATAATATGAATTAAATAACAATTTATATTTATCATTATACCTCTTTTTATTTTTTTTATTTTTAATTATAATAACTTCTTCATAAAACCATGAAGTATGTGCTAAATGCCATTTTGGTGGACTAATATCTTCATGAGGTTGCAGAGAATAATCTTCTAACTCAATATTTTTACATATTTGAATACTTTTTTTACGAGATTTAACAAACTTTTTTATTAGAATATTATTTTTCATAACTACTTTCTTTAATAAAATATGAAATCCATAATATTTTTAATTAAATATTATACAGTTTTTTTTGAATGTATTTATAAATATCTGAACTCTTAATTAGATTTATACTTTAACTGTCTCATGATTTCCCGGCGAAAGTATTTCTAATGCTTCAAAATCATCAGAGCAGGACAATTCGTTATGTTCTATTGCTGCTGGAGCCAATACACAATCTCCTTTTTTAAAAGTTTGTTCTCCATGGCCTTTATAAATAAATTTAACCCATCCATTAAGAACATAATACATTTGAAAAGCAACCATGTGTTTGTGGAATCCTGTAGTATGTAATTCTTGATCGCCCTTGTACTCTTTTTTCACTCGTAAAATATGTGCGTGATACTCTCCATTAGTAGCCGATTTTATTCCTAAATCTCTATACTCTAAGAAATCTCTTAATCCATTTTTGTAAGAGGATTTTTTAGCAACACTAACACTAAATTTTTGTTTGTTATCAGGCATGCTTAATCTCCTATTTACGATTTTTATACAATAATATAGATTAAAATAAAAATAAACTTCATTTTATAAGGTAACATTAAGTCATAAAATATATGGATCTAGATATGAATTTTAGTTTAAATAAAAAACAAATCTCAGAATATAATAAAAACGGATACCTCGTTATAAATAATGTAATTGAACCTACAGTTATTGATAAATTAAAAAATGAAATAAATAAGTTAGTGGAAGAATCTCGTAATATAAAAAAATCTGATCATATTTATGACTTGGCAGAAAGTCATTCTAAAAAAAATCTTAAAGTAAGAAGAATAAAACAACCACAAAATATAAATAGTAAATTTAAATATTTTTTAAAAAATAAACAAATTATTGATAAAGTATCATCATTAATAGGAAAAAATATAAGACTGCATGGAGGCAAAATAAACCTTAAATCTCCTTCTGCAGGAGATCCGGTAGATTGGCATCAAGATTGGGCTTTTTACCCTCATACTAATGATAATGTTTTAGCAGTTGGTGTAATGTTAGACGACATGACTTTAGATAATGGTACAGTATTATTTATCCCAGAATCCCACAAAAAAGAAATATATAATCACCATAAGGATGGTTTTTTTGCGGGAGCAATAGATGTTAATAAAGAAAATATTGATACAAATGCAGCTATAAAAGTCACAGGTAAAGCAGGATCTATTACAATTCATCATGCTAGACTTGTCCATGCTTCAAAACCTAATCACTCAAATACAATGAGAAGATTTTTATTATGGGAATTTGCAGCTACTGACGCTTGGCCATTAATGGGTTTTGATGGATACGAAAGTTTTAACAAAAAAATAATTACTGGGAAATCAATTAATACACCAAGATTGGAAAATGTTCCAGTTCGAATACCTTTGCCACCAGCAGTTTTTCAAGGGTCAATATTTGAAAATCAAAGGATAATAAAAAATAAAAATCTATAATCTTTCTAAAGGAGTTCTAACTCCATTTATATAATCTCCCTTTTTCAATAGATATCCTTTTTCATCATATTCTTCATAAGGACCTGCCAATTCTCCATTTTTATAAGTTCTTTTTAACTCCAACTTTCCATTTCTATAAAATATCTCGTAAGAACCATCCAATTCACCAAATTTATATATTCCTTTTTCTAGTATATTCCCGTTATACCAATATGACTCATAAGGTCCATCTTCCCTTAAACCATAATTATATATTTCTTTTGCTCTTAATTGGCCATTAAACCAAAAAGACTCATGTAAACCATGTTTATTTCCATTTTTGTAAATACCATTTCTCTTTAACTGACCATGTTTATAATATGCTTCATATATTCCATCTAATTTTCCATTCTTATATGATCTTCTAAGCTGTAATTGACCATTCTTCCAATACCATTCATAAGTACCATCCTCTATCAGTCCATTCTTATAATGCTCTTTTGCCCTTAACTGACTATTGTTCCAATACGATACATATAGACCTTCTTCTTTTCCATTTTTATAAAAACCTTTTTCTAATAACTGCCCATTTGCATGATATGATTCATATGGACCGTCTAAAATGCCATTTTTATAAGTTTCTATAGATTTGAGTCGTCCTTTTTCCCTCAGTAGGGCATCGTGCCAATAGGAATCTTTTTTTATTATGGGAATATTAGGTATTCTATTAATACTATCTTCTCTAGGGTGCATCGGTTCATCTTTATCCCAATGAGATTCAAATATACCTTCTAGTTTTCCATCTTTATAAGTCCCTTTTTCCTCTAACTGACCACTTTCAGCATATCTTTCATAAGGACCATGCAATTTTCCTTGTTTATAGTTTTTAATAATAAATACTTTCCCTGAGGAGAATTTATTAATTACTTTTCCAGTAGCTGGTTTATTTGTAAAAATATTATAATAAATTTCGTTCTTAACAACTAAATTTGTATCTACAATGTCCTGGGAAAAACATGGTTTAATAATAAAAAGAAATATCAGTATTATTTTTTTCATACAAAGAATTTAGACTATTTAATCAAAGTGATCAAACAACTACATCGGTCACATAATTAATACTTAATTTATAGATTACAGGGAATTATTTTACGAATTTATTTCTTTTTAAAAGTGTATCTAAAGGTACAACAATTATCACCACTCATAATAGTCTCTTTTCTACCTAAGGATGCTTTTGAATTAAACCCCTCAATCAGAGCAGCATCTCTATTACATGATAGAACAGCCCCTAAATCAGAAACTCCCAATGCTCTGTACATCTCAGCATATTTACAACGTGTAACATTAAAATGCAATTTAGAGTCTGATTTTTCTAATACATCTATTTCTAGCGCATCATCTTTTGTCCAAAACTTAAGCGTTTCTAGAAAAGCGTCTACATTATTACCATACTCCTTAGACAACTCTTCTCCTTGTGTCTTCGAAATCTCCTTTATCGTCTTCTCAAGAATGTTTAAAATTGTTTCTTTACCAAACTCTTTAAACAGATCCTGTAAAAAAGGTATCAGTATTCGGACTTCAGTCTCTCTCCGCATTAATACGCCAATCTTCTGCGTCAATTCATCCTTTAAATGAGTTTTGTTATTAGATTTAAATTTCATACACTTTTCCTATCACAAATTAAATCTACAACTCCTTTACCAACTAGGAACAACTGAATTTTTAATTTTTAGCTTTCTCTGATTTAGCTTTTTTATCAATGAACAAAGCCCCTATTATTAACCCAACAGAAGCTATTATATTTAAATAGATACCATAGCCAAAACCAAACATTCCCTCTATTTTAAGCATAGCCCACGTAACATATAAAAGAGATAGTATTCCAGTAAAAATAGAAATTATTTTAGTATTAATTTTTATTAAACTTAAAAATAAAATTAAAATAGTAAGTACCGGATACATATAAAGAGCATATGCTTTTAGTGGAACTGAAGAACCAATTCCTACTGATTTAATCAAATTTTTTAAAAAATCATAATATCCATAACCCGATACAGAAACAGGATATACTGTAGGTCCTATCCACCAAGGCAGAAAAAAAGCAATCAATAAAATTAAAGCAAACCAATTTTGTGATTTCTTAAAGTAATCCAACGCAAACCCTAACAAAGTAATAAATAAAAATTAATGCAAAGAAAATATATTTGAATACAATTTAAAAATCAAAAAATATACATAACAAAAATATATCTTTATTTTAATTGTAGATTATCAAATAAGCTTTTCTTCTCCTAACACAGTTGTTCTTCTCATATCTCTATATTCTCTTGTATCATCAAAATGCCTAACTCTGTGCATAGTTTGTCTATTATCCCAGATTACTAAATCATTTTTTTTCCATTTATGCACATAGACAAACTTAGATTTAGTAGCATATTCTATTAAATCATTTATAAAACACATTGAATCAGCTCTTACCCAGCCTCTTATTTTTCCAATGTGACTAGACAAATAAATTAATTTTCTTTTAGTCATAGGAATTTTTCTGACTAATGGTTGTTTAACTGGGGTAAAATTTTTTATTTCTTCTGAATTTAGTTCTTTATTCATATCAAAACCCAACCTTTGTCTTGAATAGATAAGTGAATGTTCACAAACTATATCTTTAATTTTTGATTTTAATTTTCTATTTAAGTTATCATACGCTGCTCGCATATCTGCAAATTCTGTATTACCTCCTTCTTTTGATACAGACCTTGATGATAAAAGTGAATATTTTGCTGGTATTTTTTTATAAGAACTGTCTGAATGCCATAAGCGGTTTCCTAAATTAAAAAGTCTAATTGGATCATTTTTTTTAAAAACTCTCGAATTTTTATCTATATTTGAGACGTCAGCCAACTTATTAGAAAGTCTTCTGTCTTTTATTTTTGCAACAGTTGAGTTATTACCTGGTTCTTCAATTTTTCCAAATAATTCAGTAAATTTAATTTGCTGTTCATCATTTATATTCTGGCCTCTAAATACTAATACAGCATATTTATTAATCAATTGATCAAGTTTGTTTGCACTGATGTTAGAAATACTTTTAGATAAATCAATATTTTCTACAAAACACACAAAATCACTATTTTTTTTAAAAGGTTTAATTTTCATAATTACTCTATTAACACCATTCCAATTCTCAGATTACAAGCACTTTATTATTGCTTAGACTCTGATAATAAATTTATTAGAGTATCTTGTTTAGATTCTACTTTTGCTAATCTTTCTCTTATTTCTAGTTGTCTTGACAAGAATAATTCTAATG
>CAZUXH010000063.1:0-9234 GCA_964624655.1 uncultured Rhodospirillaceae bacterium
GAAGCAAACTACAAGCCGGAGATAAATTAGTTTTATCTTTATTAATTCCAAATCTGGTGCCGGAAAAACTATTACCGCTAGAACAATTGCCGACCCTTACGGTAGAACGACCAGATAAATCTTCAGTCGAGCTAAGTCCAGAAGAAAGAGAAGTTTTTCCAGAACATACGGTAGAAGAAAACATCGATCTTGGAAAAAAAACTAATAAAAATGGAAACAACATATGGGGAAAAGAGAAAATATGGGATACTTTCCCTATCTTATCAAAACTTAAAAGAAGACTTGCTGGACAACTTTCTGGAGGAGAACAACAAATGTTATCTATTGCTAGAACTTTAGTTGGAAATCCTTCCATACTTCTTTTGGATGAACCATCCGAGGGATTAGCACCCATAATTATTCAAGACATTTCTAAAATTCTATTAGACTTAAAAAAAACAGGGGCGACTATATTACTTGCAGAACAAAACATGCATTTTTGTATGAAAATAGCAGAACAAGCAATTATTATAGATAGAGGAAGAAGTGTTTGGAAAGGAACTATAAGACAATTAAAAAAAGAAAAAAAAACGATGAATAGATATTTAGCAGTATAATTTATCTAGTCAAAGATTTCATAGCTTCTTCTATACCTTTCAAATTTAATTGATACATATTCCCCTCAAATATATCATATATAATTTTATTTGATTGGGAAGAGTTCCAAAATTTTTTGGGTTCCGGATTGAGCCATGCTATAGAAGTAAAATGTGAAGAAATTCTATCAAGCCAAACTATTCCTGCTTCTTCATTCCAATGCTCAATTGAGCCCCCAGGATAAGTAATTTCATAAGGACTCATAGAGGCATCTCCTACAAATATTATTTTGTAATCGCTACCAAATTTTCTAATAATATCATGCGTGGAAATTTCATCTTTTGATGAACGAGGATTAGTTTTCCATAAAGTTTCATAAACACAATTGTGAAAATAAAAATACTCTAAATTTTTAAACTCACTCCTAGTTGCAGAGAAAAGTTCTTCACAAGCCTCTACATGGGGATCCATAGAACCTCCTACATCTAAAAATAATAATAATTTTACACGATTCTTTCTTTCTGGACGTAATTTGACATCCAAATAACCCGCATTTTTTGCGGTAGAATTTATCGTTTCCTCTATGTCAAATTCCTCAGGAAAACCCTCTCTAGCAAATTTTCTTAATCTTCTTATTGCTACTCTAATATCTCTAATTCCAAGTGTTTTAGTATCGTCAAGATCAGACCAAATCCTCTGTTCCCATACTTTTACAGCTCTACCTTGCCTGCGTCCCTCATTTCCTATTCTAATTCCCTCTGGATTATATCCTCCTGATCCGAATGGGGAAGTACCTCCAGTTCCAATCCATTTATTACCTCCCTGATGTCTCTTTTTTTGTTTTTTTAGTCTTTCTTTTAAAGTTTCTAACAATTTATCCCAACCCCCTAGAGATTCTATTTTATTTTTTTCCTCCTCAGACAAATGTTTTTGAAGAGCATCCTTCAACCATTCTTCCGGTATATCAGCTAGTATTTTTTCACCTTTATTGAGAGCCCCCTCAAAAAATTCAGAAAACACTTTATCGAATCTATCAAAATGTCTTTCATCTTTGACTAGGGAAGATCTGGCAAAATAATAAAATAGATTAGTATCGAAGCTGGGAATTCCCTTTGCAATACCTGAAATAAAATCTAAGTATTCCCTTATAGAAACAGGGACGCCAATTTTTTTAAGTTTATGAAAAAATCCTGCAAACAATTATTGCCCCTAAAAATTTAATTTGTACGTTTTACTCTCTTTTCGCAATCTTCGGGAAATTCCCAAGATTCTATTTCTGCCTTACAAATACCTTTTTCGCCTTTAACTCTAAAACATGCATAATTTACTAAGTCCACCTCTGTCGTTTTTTCTTCAAAAGAGCAATCTTCCTTTACTTCACTATTTTGAATAAGCGCTTTAGTGTCATCTGTATTAAGACATCTACCCCTCCGTCTTTCCACCCACTGCATAGAATGAGATAGAATGAGAGCAACAGGATCTTTACCATAATTAGTTATACATACTTCTTTTGAATACCCAGTTGTAATTAATATTAAAAATACTGAAAAAATATATATTATAAACTTCATATTAAACTCCAATATTATTGATTATTCTGCCTAGCCATAAAAGCTAGTTTCTCAAACATATGTACGTCAGATTCATTCTTAAGGATTGCTCCGTATAATGGGGGTAATGCTGATTGAGTATTTTTATTACTCAATTCTTCAGGATTTAAATCCTCTGCTAGTATTAACTTAATCCAATCTAATAATTCTGAAGTAGATGGTTTTTTCTTAAGCCCTGGAGTATCTCGTACTTCAAAAAACGTTGATAAAGCAGAATCTACTAATATTTTTTTGATTTTAGGAAAATGAACTTCAACTATTTGTTTCATAGTCTCTTGATCTGGAAAATTTATATAATGAAAAAAACAACGGCGCAAAAATGCGTCCGGCAAATCTTTCTCGTTGTTAGATGTAATAATTACTATCGGTCTATTTACAGCCTTAATATCTTCTTTAGTCTCATATACATGAAACTCCATACGATCTAGTTCTAATAACAAATCATTTGGAAACTCAATATCAGCTTTATCTATTTCATCTATTAATAGAACAGGTTTTTCTTTCGAAGCAAATGCCTCCCAGAGAACCCCTTTATGAATATAATTTTTAATATCTTTTACACGTGAATCTCCTAGTTGAGAATCTCTTAATCTAGACACAGCATCATACTCATACAAACCTTGTTGTGCCTTGGTTGTAGATTTTATATGCCACCTTATTAGGTTTTTTCCTAAAGACTTCGAAACCTCCTCTGCTAACATAGTTTTTCCTGTCCCTGGTTCCCCCTTAATTAAAAGTGGCCTCTCCAATGTAATTGCAGCATTTACAGCTACAGACAGTGCTTGCGTTGAGATATATGTGTCAGTTCCAGAAAATGTTTCTTTCATATAATATAAAGCTCCTAATTAAATTCAGTACAAAATTAATGATTAATTATATGACTTAGAGCTTATATAATATATTAGTCAAGTATAAAAATACCTAAATTATTCTCCCATCTGAGACTGCAACCAATTCTCTCTTCCTACTTTATTTACCAGTTCCAATTGGGTATCCAGCCAATCATAATGTTCTTCCTCAGAATTTAATATTTCTCTAAACAAGTTTCTACTAACAAAATCTGAAACCTTTTCACAATGTTCTATTGCTTTCTTTAAATCTGGGATAGCTTTTTCCTCTAATTTTAAGTCACAGGCTAGACATTCCACTGGCTCCTCTCCTATCATAATTTTGTGCATGTCCTGAACATTGGGGATTCCTTCTAGAAATAAAACCCTTTCTATTATTGAATCAGCATGCTTCATCTCATCAATCGATTCTTCATATTCCTTTTTTCCAAGCTTCCCATATCCCCAATCTTTAAACATACGTGAATGAAGAAAATATTGATTTATAGCTGTTAATTCATTAGTTAATACTGCATTTAAATGCTTTATGACTCCACTATCGCCTTTCATGATATTCTCCAAATTAAATATATAGATAAATATTACATGATTTTATCATAAAATCAATAAAAACGTTTAAATACAAGAGGTTGAGTATCGTTCTCATTCTCATGTAAATGAGAATTGCCCGCTTTATAAATAACTTAATTTAAAAATTAATTACTAAACTTGAACTTGGATAGATGTATTTTTCAAATATTTTATGGATTTTTTTGTAAGGGGTGAATTTCCATCTTGCAAAATATTATTTATCGTTTCTAAACACTTACCACACTGCATTTTACACCCTAAACTCTTGTAAACTTGAGTCGGATTGCATACACCTCTTTCTTTAACCTTTTCAACATCCCTGGTAGTTAATGCATTACATAAACACACATACATTTTACCTTCCCCTTCAATTAATATATTACAATACAATTAGTAATGAAAGTCAATACTATTGATAATGAAAGTCAGTCTCATTACGTAAAAAAAATAAAAAAATACAAAAAATACAAATTAAAATTGTAATAATTTCTTATTTAAAGTAGAAAAATCAATGGAGATAGAATCATGGAAAAAAGACTTTCGGTTAGAAAAATTAAAAATCATAAAACTTTAGATAACCCAGAACCTATTGTTAGTCTGGTATGTTATACAGCCCAACTAGCTCGGTTAATGAATGATCATGTAGATATTATTCTAGTTGGCGATAGTATGGGAATGACTATTTATGGTCATGAAAACACTCTTTCTGTTACTCCGCAAATGATGATCAATCATGGACAAGCTGTTGTTTCATCAACTACTAGACCACATATCGTAGTAGATCTCCCTTTTAGTAGTTATGAAGAATCTCCAGAAAAAGCATTCAGAACAGCCAGTAAAATAATGAAATATACTGGTGCTCAATCCGTAAAACTTGAAGGCGGGAAGGAATTCTCTGAAACTATTTATTTTTTGTCTCAAAGAGGAATACCTGTAATGGGACATATAGGTTTAATGCCACAAAGAATTCAAACTTTAGGGGGGTTCATTACACAAGGGAAGACTAAATCTAGTTCTAACCAAGTAGTAGAAGATGCTAAAGCAATTATTGATGCAGGTGTTTATTCCATGGTAATCGAAGCTGTACCAGAAGAAACATCTAAAATCATTACAGAAAAATCACCAGTACCTACAATTGGAATAGGAGCCGGAAGAACATGTGATGGTCAAATTTTAGTTACGCATGATATACTTGGGCTTTTCGGGGATTTTACTCCAAGGTTTGTAAAAAAATATGCTGAATTAGATAAAAATGTAACTCAAGCTATTAAACAATATGCTTCTGATGTTAGAGAAAAAAAATTTCCAAGCATAGAAAATACATTTAAAACCTCACAATAAATTTTTATGCACCTTCGACAATTACTGCGTTAGAAATACCAGATTTTACTCTGAGTTCCAGTAAAGGCTTATACTCTTTAGATTTATAAAATTTCATAGCAAGTTCTTTATTAGGAAATTCTATAATTACGATCCTATCATGCAACATCTTTCCCTCTAAAGCCTCCATTTCTCCTCCTCTTACGAGATACTTTCCTTTATACTTGTTAACTATTTTAAATACTTTTTCTCTATATATTTTCATGTTTTCCATATTTTTTGTTTCAATATGAGCTACTAAGTAATATTTCATTTATTTCCTTTCAAGATAAATTATAATTTACGTAACATTTCAAAAGCTATTTTTTCCACCTTGTTTATCGTCAAACTTTTCATCAAACTACCTGAAGTCCTGTGATTGAAATCAGGATCGCTCATTAATTCTTCTGAACTTTCAGGAGTTCTAACCACCATGGTATTTTTTCCTAAAGGAGCATAAATATTATCATCTGTAGGTCCAAATAAGCCTATTGTTGGTGTTCCTATAGATGCAGCTAAATGCATTAAGCCTGAGTCATTACCAATATATAACTTAGAGAAGGAAAAAACAGCAGCAGTCGGAATAATCGGAAGCCCAATTAAATTGATAATATTTATTTTCCCCAATTTTTTCATAATAATTTTACCCACTTCCTCTTCCCCAGGGCCGCCAACAATTATTAAAGTTCCACCTTTGAAATAATTAGAATTCATAATATTTTTAGATAATTGAGTAAAATTTTCTTCTGGCCAAACTTTTGCTTCCCAGTTAGCCGAGGGACATATAACAAAAAATGGTGGTGAATGTCCTAACAACAAATCTTTTCCTTGGTTTAGATCTTCTTTTTTTAGCCAAATTCTGGGTAAAGTGTTTCTAGAATATGGATTAAGTCTTGCTAACCCAATAACCCTGTGTTGAGAAGTTTTTTTATTTTTATTTAGAATAATTCTCTTTTTAGCCCTAACCAATAAAGTAACTGGTGTTGATCTTAGATCACACAAAACATCCCATCGTGTTCCTTTTATCTTTTTCCATAGGTGATACCAATGAAAACTGAATTTTTGTTTTCTTAATGTAATAACTTTTTCTGTGAAAGGATATCTAGAATATATGTCTTCTCCAAGAGCACCACAAATTACTGTAGCCTTTGCTTGATAAAATTCACATAAATCATCCAATAAACCAGTAGACATTATACAATCACCTAATCTAGTATTTCCTATAAAAAGAAGTTTGTTTTCTCTATTTTTCAATTTAGATTCCCGATATAACTTTTAAGAACTCATTTGCCACTTTATTCCAGCTTCTTCTATAATTTTTTTTAGATTCTTCGCTGGCTTTAGTAAAAGAAGTATTATCTTCCAAAAACCTTATACTATATTCAGCAAATTCTTCTTTATTATTGCAAACAAAGCCCGTTTTACCATTAATTATTCTATTGGGTGCCACTCCCAAATTTCTTACTACTGCAGGAATACCCATCGCTTGTGATTCGGCTAGCGTATAAGCACCTGCCTCATTTTTATTCGAAGGAAAAAGATGTACTCGCATACCTTTAATTTCTTCAGCCATCTCTTTATCTATAAGAGGTTTTCTAATTTTAATATTGAATTTATCATGGTCTATTATTTTCTCTATTAAGTCTTTATATCTATCAGACACTTTTTTTCCTGAAAAAAAATTTACTAATATATTTGAAAACACATGTAATTCTGCCCAAGGAATTTTAGTATGTATTTTTGATTTCCATATATCTAAAACCCAATCTAAGCCCATTAAAGGATGAGAAGTAAATAATGCAACAGGAGTTATAGAGGGTGTAAATTCAGATTCTAAAAGAAATACTTCTGAAACTCCAGGAGATATTAGAGCTGCATTTAAAGACTTTACAGCATCGGGTATAGAGTCTAGATGGTTTTCACCTTGATATATTATTGTTGGACGATTTTGCATGGTTACAGAAAAATAATCAGGCAACACAAGTTTTAAGCCAGATGAAGTAAGCCATAAAATCTTTTTAGAATTATTACTTATTAAATTAAATAACAATGGGTTATTATTTGCTATCCAGACATCAGAGTGAGCAGCATCCATATTTTTTATGGACTTCCAACTTACACCATTTATTACAACAGATTCTTCACAATTATTGAAAACTCTTACTACATGTCCTATAGTAGTGAAGGATTCGGCAAGTTTTATTATAGCCTTCTGTGAGCCACCTAAAGGCTGACTCTCAAAGGATGAGCCATCGTATTTGTTGCCATCGTCTAATATAGTAATTAACATAAATAACGGTTTAAGGATGAACGCCAATTTATGCAAGTTTATAATTAAAAGAAAAAAAATATGAACAAATTGAACTTATATAAAACTCATTTAAAAGATAGAGATTTAGTTGAGATTGAAGGCAAAGAATCATTGGATTTTCTACAAAACCTCATAACTAATGATACAAATTTAATCAATGAAAATAAAGCAATTTACTCTGCTCTTCTTACCCCCCAAGGAAAATATCTATTTGATTTTATACTTTTTTTAAAAGCAAAAAATAATGATAAAATTTTAATTGACTGCGAAAAAGCACGCAGCGATGAATTAATAAAGACTTTCAATGTATATAAATTAAGAAAAAAAGTAACAATTTCTAAGTTAAAAAATATTAAATTTTATTCTATATTTGGGAGTATTTCTGAACAACTTTTATCAAGAATAGGTTTGAAAAGCTTAGAAGGATATTCGATATCATCAGAAGAAAATGTGGCATTTTTTGACCCAAGAAATAAGAATTTAGGAATAAGAATTATAACTTTTAATTCAGATCAACCCAGGTATTTAAAAAATATCCCTTCTACTTCTAACGAAGAATGGGATTTAAATAGAATAGCACTTTGTATTCCTGATGGATCTAAAGACATGGAAATAAATAAAAGTTTTTTGATTGAAAATAATTTTGAAAATTTAAATGGAATTGATTTTGATAAAGGTTGTTATTTAGGACAAGAAAATACTGCTCGGCAGAAGTATAGAGCAAACTTAAAAAAACGACTTTATAAAGTTAAAATTTATGGGCCACCGATTCCTAATGGCACTGATATCGCAAATGAAAATAAAATAGTTGGTATTATGCGTTCTTCAAACTTACATTTTGGATTAGCTACTCTAAAAATTGATGCTGCAAATCAAGCAAATAAAAATGATAAAAAATTAAAAGCAGCTAATAGCTATATAAAAATAATTTAATTTATTCGTTCCCATTTATTTCCGCTTGCGCAGCAGCCAATCTTGCTATAGGAACCCTGTATGGAGAACAAGATACATAATCAAGTTTTAAGCCATTAAAAAATATAATAGATTTTGGATCTCCTCCATGCTCACCACAAATACCCAACTTAATATTTTTATTAGAACTTAGCGCCCTCTCTTTTGCCATTTGTAATAATTCACCAACTCCCTCAGTATCTATACTAACAAAAGGGTCATTTTCTATAATATTGGCATCTATGTATTGAGATAAAAACTTACCACTATCATCTCTACTAATGCCTAAAGTAGTTTGCGTTAAATCATTAGTACCAAAACTAAAAAAGTCTGCCTCCGAAGCAATATCTTTTGCATTTATGGCGGCCCTAGGAAGCTCTATCATAGTGCCTATCAAATACTGAGGAGCAACACCATAAATGTCCTTTACTTCTTTCAACACACTTTCTACTCTTTTCTTTATAAATTTCAGCTCTTCCGCTCCTATTACCAAAGGAATCATAATTTCAGGAATAATATTAATCTTATATTCTTTATTTACTTCTAAAACCGATTCAAAAATTGCCTGAACCTGCATTTCGTATATTTCTGGAAATGTTATACCAAGCCTGCATCCACGATGTCCCAACATTGGATTTTGTTCTTCAATTTTCTTTATTCTATTATTAATATCATCAATATTTAAATTTAGTTTTTTTGCGAGTTCTTCAAGTTCTTGCTCTTCTTTAGGCAAAAATTCATGTAAGGGTGGATCAAGTAATCTAATTGTGACCGGTAGTTCCTTCATCAAAATTAATATTTCTTTAAAATCTTTTTTTTGCATTGGTTTGATTTTTTCTAAAGCAATTCGTCTTTCATCTGAGGTTTCTGAAAATATCATTTCACGTACAGCTAATATTCTATCAATTTCAAAAAACATATGTTCTGTCCTGCATAGTCCTATTCCCTCAGCACCAAAATCCAAAGCAGTCTTAACATCTTTAACTGTCTCAGCGTTAGCACGGATTTT
>CAZUXH010000064.1:0-9104 GCA_964624655.1 uncultured Rhodospirillaceae bacterium
GGACGATGTTTTCGCAGGTATATATGCTGCTATATTAATAATCATTTTGAAGGCCTTTATTATATGATCAATGATCCTCAATTAAATAAAGCCTCTTTAAAATTATTTAATATTCTTATAAAAAAAAACTTGTCTGTAGCTACAGCAGAATCATGTACTGGTGGCTTAATAGCTCAAACTATCACCAACAATCCAGGTTCCTCTAAAATTTTTCATACAGGCTTAATAACTTATTCAAATAAATCAAAAGTGGAATTACTTAAAATTGAAAAAAAAACATTAGATACTTACGGTGCAGTAAGTAAAGAAGTAGTAGTAAATATGGTTAAAAATTTAATCAAAATTACAAAAGCTGACATAGGTATAGCAGTTTCTGGAATTGCTGGCCCTACAGGAGGAACTACTGAAAAACCAGTGGGAACAGTTCATCATGCAATTATGTTACAAAATAGAATAATGCATTCAAAAATAATACATACTGGAAATAGAAATAATATCAGAATACAATCAACAATTAGTTGTTTTAATATGGTAATAAAAAACTTATAGCACGCTAACCATATAAACTTTTAGCTCTTTCCTCAAAAGCATCTATCATAGTCCTAGAAGAATTTTCAAAAATTTTTCCAATCATTCCATGCATTATGGCCGATTTAAATTCAAATTCGATTTTTAATTGTACTTCACACTTATTATTACTTAAATCTTTAAACTGCCACTCATTATTTAGTACTTTAAAAGGCCCTGAAATTGCAGTAGAAAATATTCTTTTAGGACTATTAGCAAGTACTTCACTTGAGAATGATTCTTTCAAAAATTTATAACCAATTTCTAAATCAGCTACAAATTTTTTTTTATTAGTACCATATTCTTTAGCTGATAAACACCAAGGTAAAAAATCAGGATAACTATTTATGTCAATAACAAGATCATAAATTTGCAAGCTAGAATAAGGCAATAATTTGTTAACATTGAACTTAATCATCATTTTTTACGTTAAGATGTTTATTTCTTTTGATTTTTAAATTAGCAAAATCATCGTCTGCATGATAAGAAGACCTTGTTAATGGAGATGCAGATACCATTAAAAAACCTTTCTTATAAGCCTCCCTTTCTAAATGTTTAAATTCTTCAGGAAGTATAAATCTTTTTACTGGTAAATGTTTATTGGTAGGCTGTAAATACTGGCCTATAGTAACAAAGTCAACTTTTGCCCTCCTCATGTCATCAAGTACTTTTTCTATTTCTTCTATTTCTTCTCCTAAACCAACCATTATTCCTGATTTAGTGAATATGTTTGAATTTATTTTTTTAGATTCACTCAATAAATCTAAACTACACTCGTAATTAGCACCTCTTCTAACTTTTTTATATAAACGAGGAACTGTTTCCAAATTATGATTCAAAACATCTGGTACAGCATCTAGCACAATCTTTAACGCAGAAGACTTTCTTTGGAAATCTGGAACAAGAACTTCTATTGTTATAGCCCTACAAAGACTCTTAATAGCCATAATAGACTTATTAAAATGAGATGCTCCTCCATCAATTAAATCATCTCTATCAACTGAAGTTATTACTACATGTTTCAAATTTAATTTAGAAATAGCCCTCGCTAGTCTATAAGGTTCCTCAAGGTCAACCTTACGAGGACGTCCTGATTTAATATTACAAAATCCACATTTTCTAGTACAGATATCTCCTAATATCATTACAGTAGCATGTTTTTTGCTCCAACACTCTCCTATGTTGGGGCAAGACGCTTCTTCACAAACGGTATTAAGAGAAAAATCTTTTATTAATCTTTTTGTTTCCATAAAATCTTTAGAAATAGGAGCTTTGACTCTTATCCAGTTTGGCTTTTTAATCCTTAAGCCATCAGAATTAAAATTTAGATGAGAAGTAGAAATATATTCGCTATCAAAGTTTTTGTTATTATATCTTTGTTTCATATATGTATACTTCTTCCATAAGCATTTAAGATAGATTCATGCAAGGATTCAGAAATAGTGGGATGCGGGAATATAACATTTATTAGTTCTTCCTCTGTTGCTTCCAATTGCATCGCAATGCAAAAACTTGAAATCAATTCTGTAACATCACTACCAATCATATGAGCACCTATTATTTCACCGGAATCCTCTCTAAAAATTGTTTTTATTAAACCTTCAGAAGATTCTGTTGCAAGCGCCTTACCATTAGCTTTTAAAGGAAATTTACCTATTTTAATTTTATTTCCATTTTTTAATGCATCTCCTTCTGACAAACCAACACTAGCAATTTGAGGCCTGGAATAAGTACAAGCAGGAATAACCGACTTCCCATGTGATTTAATACTGGGATTATTTATATATTCCACACATCTTATTCCTTCATGACTAGCTTTATGAGCCAACCATGGAGAACCTGTAACGTCACCAATGGCAAAAACTCCTGGCTGAGAAGTTAAGCCACATTCATCCGTTTTTATTCTTCCATCTTCTAATTTAATATTCAGGTTTTCTAAACCAATATTTTCAACATTTGCTTCAATGCCTATAGCCAAAATACATTTATCAAAACTTTTTTTTATTTTTTTACCATCAGAACTTTCCAATAAAACAGAAATTCCTTTATTATTTGATTCTAGATTGTATACCTTTGTATTAGTTAATATATTGATACCAGATTTTTCAAAAAGCTTTCTTGCAATATCTGAGATTTCTTGATCTTCAGAAGGTAAAATCTTATTCTGTAATTCTACAAGTACTACCTCACAATTAAAATCATTATAAAAACTAGCAAACTCAACACCAATTGCACCAGCTCCTATAATTAATAGTTTTTTTGGAATTTGCTTAGGAATCATAGCCTCTTTATAGGACCATATATTTTCTGATTGCAATTTTAAATTAGGTAAAGTTTTCGATTTTGCTCCAGTTGCAACAATTATATTTGGAGCTTCAAATAGAATATCATCATTATTTTGAGTTACAATGACCTTTCCAGGGCCAGAAATTTTACCAAAACCATATATTACTTCTACCTTGTTTTTTTTAAGCAAGTAATCTACACCGGAAGAAAGTTTGCCAGCTACTTTTCTTGTCCTAGATATTACCTTATTCCAATCATAACTAGTTTTACTTATTGTAATGCCAAATTGATCTAATTTAGATAAGCTATAGTTTAATTCTGAAGTTTTCAATAATGCCTTTGTAGGTATACAACCCCAATTTAAACAGATACCACCTAATTTATCATTTTCTATTACGGCAGTTTTTAATCCTAGTTGTGATGCTCTTATAGCCGCTACATATCCAGCCGGACCACTACCAATAATAATTGCATCAAATTTTTTATTCATAAATCTTCCTATAAAAGCATCTTAGACGGATTTTCTATAAACATTTTAAAAGACTGTAAAAGTTTTGCTCCAGTTACCCCATCTATTACTCTATGATCCCCAGCCAATTGACAAGACATTACGCTAGTATAAAAAGTCTTTCCGTCTGCAGACATATTCAATTCTTTTCTAACACTACCCACTGATAAAATTCCTGCATGAGGAGGATTAATAATAGCTGAAAAACTTTCAATATTATACATTCCTAAATTACTAACTGTATAGCTACCTCCTTCATATTCTTCAGGAGTCAACTTATTATCTTTTGCCTTGTTTATAAAATTTTTCATACTAGATGATATTTCTTTAAAACCAAGTCTATCAGCATTCTTAATAACCGGAGTAAATAAGCCATTTTTTACAGCAATAGCAACACTAATATCAGCATTTCCATAATTTAAAATATATTCTTCTTGCCAACTACAATTTGCTTCAGGGACTTCGATTAAAGATTTTGCTAAAGATTTTATTACAATATCGTTAATAGATATTTTTTGAGAATTATCTACACCAGAATTAATATCACTTCTAAAATTTAGCAATTTATCCATCTCACAATTTATATTTAAATAAAAATGAGGAATATTAGATTTTGAATATGACATTTTTTTAGATATAGCCTTACGCATCGAAGAAATTTTGACTTTTTTATCTTCTATTCTGTCATTATAATTAACATTAATATTATTATTTAAACTACTATATTTATGGGTTAAATTATCTATATCAACCTTTAGTATTTTTCCTTTTGGCCCAGTTCCTTTTATAGATTTTAAATCTATATTATTTATTTGCGCCAACCTTCTCGCCAAAGGAGAAATAAAAATTCTATTACTGTCTGCCAAACTTACATCATTACTTGATTCTAAACCATTTTCTTTAACTTTATTATCATCAGAAGATAGCTTTTGAGGTAATGACTCTTTTTCTATTTTTTCATCAATATTTTCTTTTTTATGAAATTCCTCATCTTCACTTTTATTCAATTGATCTGTTTGCAGAGAAACATCAGTATTATTCTTTTCTTTAGAAGAATATTTCTCTATCAATGCTTCTATATCTTCAGAAGAGTCTTTAGGCAAAGAAAGCACAGCAATTAAAGAGTTTACACTTATTCCCTCAGTCCCATCTTTATGCATTATTTTTTCTAATTTACCCTCATCAATTGACTCTATTTCCATAGTAGCTTTATCAGTTTCAACTTCTGCAATAATATCCCCAGGTTTTATCTGATCTCCTAAATCTTTAGACCATTTAACTAAATTGCCTTCTGTCATAGTGGGAGATAAAGATGGCATAAAAATAGGTATAGGCATTACTTTTTTCCTTAATTATTAACTACATTTAAATTAAACAAACTCAAACACTTTTCAACTACTGTATCTTTATTTGGCAAACTATATTTTTCTAAATTTGAAGAATATGGCAGAGGGACATCTTCTGCTGTTACTCTCTTGGGTGGAGCATCTAAATAAAAAAATGCTTGCTCAAGGATAGCTGAAGTCACTTCTGCTCCTATTCCACTAGACACCCATCCTTCTTCTAAGCAAACCAGCCTATTTGTTTTTTTTACAGAATCTATTACAGTTTTAATATCTAATGGTCTTAAAGATCTTAAATCTATTACTTCAGCATTTATCTGTTTTTCTTTCAAAACTTTAGCAGCAGCTAGTGCTATACCAACTCCTCTCGAGAAAGAGGTAATTGTAATATCATTCCCTGATAATTTAATAGAAGCTGATCCTATAGGAATGGTATAATCTATTTCAGGCACTTCTGATGATTCACCATAAAGAATTTCATTTTCTAAAAATATTACAGGATTTGGATCTCTAATTGCAGATTTAAGCAACCCTTTAGCATCAGAACTATCGTAAGGTGACACAACTATTAAACCAGGAATATTAGAAAATAGTGAGGATAGATCATGACTGTGCTGTGCTCCCACTTGCAAGGCAGATCCATTAGGCCCTCTAAAAACTATGGGAATATTAATTTTACTGCCAGACATGTAATGAGTCTTAGCTGCAGAATTGATAATTTGATCCATTGCTTGAAAAGCAAAATTCCAAGTCATAAATTCTACTATAGGATATAATCCTCCCATAGCTGCTCCAATGGCTAATCCCGTAAAACCTGCTTCTGTAATAGGAGTATCTACAACTCTTTTTGATCCAAATTCTGCAAGAAGACCTTGGCTAACTTTATATGCTCCCTCATACTCCCCAACCTCTTCACCAATAAGGAATACGTCGGGATTTAATCTCATTTCCTCCGCAATTGCATCTCTTAATGCCTCTCTTACAGAAGTCATTGTCATACTTTTACTCCTTTAGCACCAATACATCTTCAAATAAATTTTCTCTAGAAGGAAATTCAGCTTCTAAAGCACGCTCAGAATCCACATTGATATCCTTTCTAATGTTATCATCCAGTTCTTTAATTTCACTCTCTAAATAAATTTTGCTTTTAATTAAAAGAGATTTTATATCATCAATTGGATCTTTTTCTTCTCTTATTTTTTGCACTTCTTCTCTAGTTCTATATTTAGCAGGATCTGACATTGAATGCCCTCTATATCTATAAGTTTTCATTTCCAATATAATTGGTCCATTACCAGACTTAACCCACTCTACTGCCTGCCTTGATGACTCATATACCTTGATTGGATTCATTCCATCCACTTCAATTCCTGGAATCCCAAAAGATTCTCCATGTCTGCTTAAATCCTCGCCTGCACTAGCTTTTTTTATCGAAGTTCCCATGCCATACTGGTTATTTTCAATACAAAAAATTACAGGTAATTTCCATAAAGATGCCATATTGTAGGATTCATAAACTTGACCTTGATTCGCGGCCCCATCACCAAAATATGTAACGGATAAATTATTATTACCTTTATATTTGAAACTAAATGCTAACCCTACTCCTATAGGGACTTGAGCTCCAACTATGCCATGACCACCCCAGAAATTATTTTTAGGGTCAAACATATGCATAGACCCGCCTTTTCCTTTAGAAACACCTCCTTTTTTACCTAAAAGTTCAAGAAATATATCCAAGGGCTTAGCGCCACGAGATAACATATGAGCGTGGCATCTATAACCTGTAATTACAGCATCTGTTTTAGAAATTGCTTTTTCAACTCCAGTCACTACAGCTTCTTGCCCAATATATAAATGACAAAAACCTCCTATTTTACCTAATCCATAGAGCTGGCCGACTTTTTCTTCAAAACGCCTTAAGAGTAACATTTTTCTATGAAAATACTTTAGTATATCTGGATCTAGTTTTTTTGGTTCTACAATATTAGAATTGATAATTTCTAATAATTTAGGACTATAACTATTCTTTGAAAAAAAGCTTAAATCAACTCCAGGAGGTAAAAAATTGCTAGGAAAATCTATTTTTTTTTCAACCAATAATTTTGCAACAGCAATCCTCCATTTATCAGGTATACCTTGTTGTTTCCATGAATATACAGTTTTTTCATTAAGATCGAGTTTAGAAACATTTGACAGTTGAGACGAGAGCTGTCTACCTCCACCTAATTTATCAATGACCTCAGCATCTACTAAATTCTGTTCCATAAAGAACAAATTAGTTAAAATACAGAATAAGTCAATTACTTACTAGTTTTCTATTTAATTGCTCTCAATAACAACTGTAGTCTCATTTGAATTAGTGTAACCTAACTCTTTTCTTATTAGTGAATCAATCAAATCAGGATCTTTGGAAGGTTCCTTTATTTTTGAAACCATAAGCTTTTTTGAATCTAACAGTTTTATCTTTTCAAAAAGTAGAAACTTTTCTTCATTCAATGAATATTGAAGTTTTTCTATTCTAGAAAAACCATAATTATCATTTATAAAATGAAATAATATATATGACATTAAAAGAAATAAACATGTTCTACCAAGTAAGTTCTTAATTAGTTTTACTCTGGTAAAACTATCTTTATATGAATTTAATTGCTTTTGAATAACCATATAAACAATGAATCACGACTTTTTATAACAGTCAAGAAAATCTGTCTAATAAATTCAAATCAAATGAAGCCTTAGAGCCCAAGTATTCTTCAATTCTAATTAGTTGATTATATTTTGAAAGTCTATCAGATCTTGATAATGAACCAGTTTTTATTTGTCCCATATTAAATGCTACAGATAAATCAGAAATAAATGTATCTTCAGTTTCCCCTGAACGATGGGAAATCATTGCAGAATAATTGTGTTTTCTGGCTTTATTTATAGTTGTTATTGTTTCAGATAGCGTTCCTATCTGGTTTAGCTTAATTAATATTGAATTTCCAACATTTTGCTTAATACCCATATTGAGTCTATCTATATCTGTTACAAATAAATCATCCCCAACTAACTGTATTTTTGTTCCTAACATTTTTGTCAAATTTTTCCATCCATTCCAATCATCTTCTGATAATCCATCTTCAATAGAAATAATAGGATATTCTTTACACAAATTTGACAAATACGAAATCAACTCATCACTAGTAAATATTTTATTTTCACCTTTTAGCAGATATTCACCTGATTGATAAAGTTCTGAAGAAGCAACATCTAAAGCAAGATAAATCTCTTTACCTAATTTATAACCAGCTTTCTCAACTGCAAGAGATAGTAAATCTAACGCTACTTTATTACTTGACAAATCTGGAGCAAATCCTCCTTCATCACCCACAGAAGTGCTCAGTGATTTAGAATTTAGTATTTCCTTTAGAGTGTGAAAAATTTCTACTCCATAACGTAATGATTCAGAAAATGTAGGTGCACCTATAGGCACTATCATAAATTCTTGAATATCCAGTCTATTATTTGCATGCACCCCACCATTTAGAATATTCATAAAGGGAACGGGCAATATTCTGCTTTCTTCGTTACCTAAATATTTAAATAATGGAATGTTTCTTGATTTTGCTTCTGCCCTAGCAAAAGCCAATGAAACTCCTAAAATCGCATTGCCTCCCAAATTACTCTTATTTTTTGTCCCATCAATTTTTATTAATTCTTCATCTACAGAACTAAAATCAGAATAATCATTTCCCTTTAACTCATTATAAATTGTCTTATTTACACTCTCTACAGCAGATAGAACCCCTTTTCCCTTAAATCTAGTTTTATCTTTATCTCTTTTCTCAACTACTTCGTGAATACCAGTCGAGGCTCCTGAAGGAACGGATGCTCTACCTAGAGAACCATCATCTAATATGACATCCACTTCTATAGTAGGATTTCCCCTACTGTCTATTATCTCTCTCCCATTAATAATTTTGATTCTGCTCAAAATATTTTTCCATATTGAAGTTTAGCTTTGACTTTTTTCTTTAGCAATAGCATCAAATTTTATTAGAGTACTAAGTAGTTTTTCCAAATCTTTCAAAGGCAACATATTTGGTCCATCACTTGGGGCATTATCTGGGTCATCATGAGTTTCCATAAATAATGCTGCAATTCCTATGGATACGGCGGCTCTCGCCAAAATGGGTACAAATTCCCTTTGCCCGCCTGATTTACTACCCATTCCTCCAGGTTGTTGAACCGAATGAGTAGCATCAAAAACTACGGGATATCTGAATTTTTTCATAATTGGAATAGATCTAAAATCTGAAACCAAAGTGTTATATCCAAAACTAACTCCTCTTTCACAAACTAATATTTTTCCATCTCCATTTTCTGACAATTTATCTATTACATTTTTCATATCC
>CAZUXH010000065.1:0-8611 GCA_964624655.1 uncultured Rhodospirillaceae bacterium
TATAATGATTAATGCAAAGCCTTCTCCCGCTGGAGAAATGTTAGTAGTACTTGGACCAGGATGGCCAGGCATTCTTTTACACGAAGCAATCGGTCATGGGCTAGAAGGAGATTTTAATAGAAAAAAAACTAGTGTTTTTTCAAACCTCATGGGAGAAAAAGTAGCTTCTGACGATGTAAATGTGGTGGATGATGGCACTATTGATAGTAAAAGAGGTTCTCTAAATATAGATGATGAAGGCACTCCCACTGAAAAAACAGTGCTTATAGAAAATGGAGTACTAGTGGGTTATATGCAAGACCGCATGATCGCGAGATTAATGAATACCAGTCCTACTTGTAATGGAAGAAGACAGTCATTTGCACACCAACCTATGCCTAGAATGAGAAATACTATTATGACTGCAGGCAACAAAGATCCAGAAGAAATATTAAAGAGTGTTAAAAAAGGAGTTTATGCAAAATCTTTTGCAGGAGGCCAAGTAGATATTACTAATGGAAAATTCGTTTTTTCTTCTAGTGAAGCATACAATATTGAAAATGGCCAAATTACTTCTCCCATAAAAGGAGCATCACTAATTGGTTCAGGTTTTGAAGTTTTAAAAAAAGTATCTATGATAGGAAATGATATGCAGCTTGACCCAGGTATAGGAACATGTGGCAAAAATGGCCAAGGAGTTCCAGTCGGTGTTGGTCAACCCACTCTTAGAATTGATGGTCTCACAGTTGGGGGAACTCAAACTAGTAATTAGTTAGTATGAAAAAAAATCATATATCTTGATTTTTGAGTTGATTGTATCCTTATTATAAAGATCCAATATAGTATCTGCAGGACTCCTTCCCTTTATCACTTCAAATATTAAATCCTTCAAAAAACCGCTTTCATCATTTCCCATTGAATCGAGAATGTTTCTTCTTTTTAGTCCTTCAATTGCGATCTGCAATACATCATTAGCAAGATCGCTCAATAATTTTCCCTTTATCTTGGTCTTTAGACCATATTTTGGAACTTCATTATATATATGCATTAAATTATCTATAGAAATTTCTGAAGATAAATATTCTGCTTCGTTTAAGGCCGTCTGATCATATAGCAAACCAACCCATAATGCAGGTAAAGCACATAAGTTTTGCCATGGTCCTGCATCTGCACCTCTCATTTCAATAAAACTTTTCACTCTAACCTCTGTAAATATTGTACTTAAATGATCTTCCCAATCTTGAAGTATGGGTTGATAATGATCAAAAGAATTTGCATCTCTCATCAAAAAATTTTCAAAAGATTTGCCTGCCAAATTTATATATTTATCATTTCTTCTAATAAAATACATAGGCACTTTCAAGGCATAGTCTGTCCACATCTCAAATCCAAAACCTGAATCAAAAACTATTTTTGGAATACCACATCTATCTTTATCCACATCAGACCAAATAGCTGCTCTTCTGGAGATAAATTTACTAGGTTTCATATGGTTTAATGGTGAGTTCGCAAATATAGCTGTAATTATAGGTTGTAATTTGAAAGCAGTCCTAACTTTTCTTACCATATCTTTTTCAGAAGAATAATCTAAATTGACTTGTACAGTGCACGTATCTGCCATCATCTCTAGACCTTTGCTACCTTTAGACGGCATATAGTTCTTCATAATATTATATCTTGGTTTTGGCATCCATAAATCTGAAGGCAAATTTTCATCTATTCTAGCTCCTAATCCTAAAAATATTATATCTAGTTCTTTACCAATAGTTTTTACTTGGCTCAGATGTTCATTTACCTCGACACATGTTTGATGAATATTTTCTAATGGAGCTCCCGACAATTCAAGCTGTCCTCCTGGCTCCAAAGTAATACTTTGGTTTTCCTTTTTTAAAGCTATGACATTGCTATTTTCTCTAATCTCTTCCCATCCAAATTTTTTCAAGCTTAACAATACATTTTTTATTCCACTTTTGCCCAAATAGCCTACAGGTGAAAAATTATCTTTTGTATAAACAAATTTTTCATGTTCAGTTCCAATTTTAAAATTTGAATTAGATTTACATCCTTTTTCAAACCAATCAATTAACTCTTTTTTATTTTCTATCGTATTTTCTTTTGAAATTAACAAAATTTACCTCACAAAAATAATTATTTCATTTGAATCAAAGCTATAGTTACCAATGCTGCTGTATCTGCACGAAGTATTCTAGATCCCAAACTACATATCATAATATTATCAATACTGTTTAAATATTTTCTTTCTACTTCATCAAATCCTCCTTCAGGACCTATAACTATAGCGACATTTTTTGCATTTAAATTTTTTAGATAATGACTGATTAAAGGAGCTGAAATATTTTCGTCACAAAATAATATAGCCCTCCGTGAAAAAAGAGAAAATTCAATTTGATCTTTTAAACTTTTTAAAACATCCATCTCTGGTATTGAAATTCTCTCACTTTGCTCTGCAGCCGATATGCAATGTTCTCTAAGTTTTTTTATATTTATCTTTTTAGCTACACTTCGATTCATTATAGCTGGCAATAACCTTTCTACTCCACATTCCGTAGCCTTTTCCACTAACCATTCCATCCTACCAAATTTAAGTGGGGAAAATATTAACCATGGTCCTTTTTCTTTTTTACCTTTCTTAATAAGTTTTTCACAAATAATTTTAGAATTTTTATTTTTATCTATTTTACACTTTCCTAACCATTCACCTTGACTGTCATTGAACACTGAAACCTTATCACCTGTTTTAAGCCTTAAAACATTTTTTATTTTATGTAATTTATTTTTTTCTAGATCCAAAACAGTATCTTTATAAAGATTAGATTCTGAATGTATTCTAGTTTTATATTCGTATTTCAAGATGATTCCCTCTAAGAAAAAGTATAAGGTTAATTTTAAACATATTTAAATAAAAGATAATATTCTTTTATTTCCAAAAAGAACATTGAAAAAATGATTAATAAGTTAAAGGAATTTATATATCTAGGAAGATTTAACAGCCCAACGGGAGCTTTGCTGCTTGCCTATCCATGTCTATGGGGAATAGCTTTGTCAAAACCATCCTTAATAGATTTAATAATATATACCTTTATCTTTTTAATAGGTTCGTTTTGTATGCGAGCTGCTGGTTGCGCGTGGAACGATATTGTAGATAGAGAAATAGACAAACAAGTTTCAAGAACTAAAAACAGACCTATAGCTTCTGGTAAAATAAGTATAAAAGAGGGATTAACGTTTATTTTAATTAATTGTCTAATTGGATTATTTATTCTTTTTTTACTTCCCTTTAATGCAATTATAATTGCTCTTTTTAGTATTATACTAGTAATAATTTATCCTCTTACAAAAAAAGTTACTTATTTTCCTCAAATATGGCTTGGAATAACTTTCAATATAGGGCTTCTAATTGGCTTTACGGCTTTAAATGTAAATTTTCCTCAAAGCTATATTTACTTAATGTATTTAGGAGCCATTTTTTGGACAGTAGCATATGATACAATTTATGCCATACAAGATTATGAAGATGATTTAAAACTCAATATAAAATCCACAACAGTAAAAATGAAAAGTTATTCAGGAGTTTTTTCATCTATATGTCATATTTTCTTTATACTAATATTTTGTAGTGGACTTTTAATAGGAGAATATGGATTGATGTCAATATTTCCTATTATGGTAGTAGGAATATGGCAAGCTTATGATGCTTTTAGAAATAAAGTAGAAAATATTATGAAAGCTAAAAAACACTTTCTCTACCAAAACCTATCTGGTTTAATTATATGGATCTCTATCATTTATGATTCAAAATTTTTACAGCACTAATGACTAGATTTTATTTTAAAAATATAAGTCTAATTATACCCACTTTAAATTCTTCATTAAATATTAGAACAATTCTAAATAACTTAAAGGGTATTTTTTTAGAAATCATAGTTATAGACGGGCGTTCTTCTGATGATTCCTTCAAGATAGCAAAAAGATATACCCGACAGGTTTATACTGCAGAGCCAGGCAGAGGTTATCAACTTTCTATGGGAGCTTTAAAATCAAAAGGTGAATGGTTGTTATTTTTACATTCAGATTCACTATTGAATGAAGAATGTTTATTAAGGATCAATGAATTTATTTCCTCACCTACAAATAAATATAAAGCTGCAGTATTCAAACTTAAAATAAACAATAGCAATATCTTTGCAAGAATAATTGAAAATTTGGCAAATATTAGAACTAAAATTTTTTCTTTACCATACGGAGATCAAGGACTTTTGATATCAAAAGAATACTATCAAAAAATCGGGGGATATAAAAAAGTCAAAATTATGGAAGACCTTGATATAATCAAAAAAATAGGGGGCAAAAACTTAATTATTCTGGATGCTTATATCAAAACAAGTTCAGAAAACTATGTAAGAGATGGATGGATTTATAGACCATTAAAAAATATTATTTGTCTAACATTATTTTTATTTAAAATTGATACCAATACAATATACAAGTTCTATTATAGATCCAAAAACTGATGACAAGAATTAATTTATATATTTTTGCCAGAAGACCAGAAATTTCTGTTGGCAAATCTAGGTTAAAAAAGAAAATTGGAAAAGTAATTGGTTCAAATCTATATTTAAATAATTTACTAAAAACGTTGAAAATTTTTTATAGAGACAAAAGATTTAATTTGAAAATATGTGTATTTCCAGATAACGCATCAAAATTTTGGTCAAAATCAATATTTCCTAAAATAAATCGAGTTCCCCAAGGAAAAGGTGACTTAGGAGAAAAAATGTGGACAATTTTAAGCAAAGATAGCAAATGTAAAATAATTATTGGTAGTGATATCATTGGTATAAAAGTTAAATATATTATTGAAGCATGGAAAAAGTTAAAAAATAATGACATAGTTTTAGGTCCAGCTGAAGACGGAGGTTTCTGGTTAATAGGTATAGCAAATAAAAAAAAGTTAAAATTTATTTTTAATAATGTTAATTGGGATATAGATACTACTCTTGCTCAACTTAAATACAATTTAACAAAAAATAATATTTCTATTGGCTATATTGAGACATTAAAAGATATTGATTAAATTTTTAATCTATTTTTTCTTAAAATAGTTATAACATGTAGTTTAATAATATTTTCCACATACATTTAGAAGAGCACAAATATTTATATCTTCCACTAGATCCGCAGATATTTGTAGAGATTGGTCTTTTTATGGTAAAGTATTGGTAAGGAGAAAGTATGTGGAAGGTAGATTGGTTGAAACCCTTGCAAAAAGAGGGTGTGTTACGATTCAGAAAAATTCTAAAATTTCTGAATTGATTGGCTTATTATCATCACATAACATAGGTGCAGTGGTAGTAGTAGATAAAGAAAAAAAACCAATAGGTATGGTTTCTGAAAGGGATATTGTCAGAAATTATAGCAAAAATGTTTCTGATATTAAAGATATTATGACAAGTAATATTATAACTTGTGACTTATCTATTAGTTCATCTGAGTTAATGGAGCTTATGAATAGACACAAAATTCGCCATGTTCCAATTCTTAAAAAAAATATACTAGTGGGAATTGTATCAATAGGTGACGTTGTAAAAAGATTGATTGAAATCTATGAAACTGAAAATACTAATTTAAAAAACTATATTAATTCATAGTATAAAAAAAGAATTAGGTTTTTCTTAAATAAAATTGATAAATACTTAAGTTATGATACTTTAATCTATGAACAGACTTCTTTTTTTTAATAATAAAAATACTTGGATTTCAGCTTTTCATAACTCTTTTTATTGTCTTATAGGTTGTGCAATTGGAGATTTTGGAACCATACTATATTTTCAACTAAATTCAATTGATTGGTATACTTGGCAAATAATGCTACTAGCAATGATAAATGGAATAATAACTAGCATTATTTTAGAAACTATTATTCTTCTCAAAACAATGAAATTAGCATTTGCATTTAAAACTGCACTAGGAATGTCTCTCATCTCTATGTTAATCATGGAAGCAACAATGAATATAGTCGATGTAGCTATCATGGGAGGAGCGTATTTGTCTATAGAGGTAATTCCTATTATACTTTTTTCTGGATGGATAGCTGCAGCACCCTATAATTATTATAGACTAAAAAAATATGAAATTAGTTGCCATTAAATCCAGCACCAGCATACTCCAGTATTTATAGATATTAAAAAATTGGAGCGATAATGAAAATCTCAATTATATACTTTGACTTTCCTTTTTGGCGTGCAGAAATAGCAAGATTATCTTTATTTATAGGTAATATAGAGTTTGATGATGTTAGAATTACAAGTGAAGAATTTCAAAGAGTAAAAACACATGGTCAATTAGATAATGGAATTAAAATTCCATTCCATCAACTTCCTTGTTTAGTTGTAGACAGTGTTTCTATAGCGCAAACTGGGGGAATTGCTCGTTTTTGTGGAAAATTAGCAAACTTGTATCCTCTAAATAATAACCTAGAATCAGCTGAAATTGATCAATTTATAGATATGGCAACTGATATTACTGTATTAATTACTACGACAAAAGTTGAAGAACGAAAAGAACTTGTACTAGGAGAGCTTCCTCGTAAACTATCTATGTTAAATAAAAGTATTAATCCTCGTAATGATTATTTAGTAAATAATAATATTTCTATTGCTGACATTGCTATTTGGAGACTTATGGGTTGGCTTACCTCTGGAAACTTAGATAGTATTCCATTAGATATAATTAAAAATTATAAAAATATTTCTAAAACATGCAAATTAATTGATACCCACCCTAAAATTAATGAGTGGATCAAAAAAACTTACCCTAAAAATTATATAAGAGGTAATTTTTAACCTAAAAAATACCTCATTATTCCTTCAGCTATAAAAAATATTCCTACTGCCAAAATTATATAGGATAGAAAACGAGCTACTGTTTTAAAGTTTTTCATAAATACAAAATAGCATAAATATTATAATACACCACCTACTCCAGTATTTGTAGAGATGGCTCTAGTTGTGGTAGTGTTTTTGTATGAACAATAACATTTTAAAAAATCGTATTGGTATAATAGGTTGTGGCTCTATGGGCCTACCAATGCTCAAAAATATTATAAAAAAAAAAATTAATGCTTCAGGATATGATATTAAAAATCAAAAGCACTATTTAGATATTAAAAATAATTTTATCCCTTCTAAAAAATTATTTTTTGATAAAAATGACATAATTTTCAGTGTAGTAAGAGACATTAAAGAAACTGAAGAAATTTGCATGGGTAATAATGGTATATTTTATTCAAATAATAAAAAAATATTATTACTTTGTTCAACATTATCTCCTCAGTATCTAAAAGAACTGAAAATTAAATCTCCAAGTAACATAACTATTATAGATGCTCCAATTTCTGGAGCTCCTATAAAAGCAGAAAAAGCATCATTAACTTTTATGATTGGCTCTAAGAAAAAAGAATTTAATTTTCTTAGCCCCTTATTAAATTTAATGGGAAAAAACATATTATATATAGGTGAATATGGATCAGGTATGTCTGTAAAAGTCCTTAATAATTTTGTTGCAGCTACATCAGTATTATCTGTCAGACATGTATTAGCTGAATCTAAAAAATTAGGAATTGATTCAAATAAACTTTTAGAAGTTCTTAATTTATCCTCTGGACAAACATGGTATGGAAGCAATATTGAAAATATTGACTGGTCTAAACAATCTTATAATAGTAAAAATACTATTGGGATTTTAGAAAAAGATGTTTTGAGCTACTTAGATACTTTGCATAAAAATAGTAAAACTATAGGCAATTCTATAAAAATATTCCATAGTTCTTTACTAGAAAACCTAAGAAAGATACCTAAATTTCCAAAACCAAATAAGTAAATTCCACCACCTACTCCAGTATTTGTAGAGATTGCTCTAGTTGTGGTAGGTTTTTTTTATGAAAAATTTACTAAAAGTGTCCAACGATAGTGTCCAACGTTACCTAATTTAACCCTCAATTTTTGGCAGATAACCAGTACATAAGGCTTTAAACGTCTTCCTCATGTTCTCTTAATCTAGGCATTAACTCAACAAAATTGCACGGCTTATGACGAATATCTAATTGATGAACTAAAATCTCATCCCATGCATCTTTGCATGCACTTTTTGATCCAGGTAATGAAAAAAGGTATGTTCCTTTACAAACTCCGGCCATAGCCCTGGACTGTATTGTAGATGTAGCAATCTTTTTATAGCTCAACCATCTAAATAATTCACCAAATCCTGGTATTTCTTTTTCTAACACTTCCTTAAATACTTCTGGAGTAAGATCTTTTCCAGTTATTCCTGTCCCTCCTGTAGTTAAAACCACATCTACTTCCTTATTATCTACCAATTTAAATATAATATTTTTGATTTCTTTTTTATTATCTTTCACCATGTGTCTTTCAATTAAATGATGACCTGAACCCTTAATTCTCTCAGATAAAAAATCTCCTGAAAAATCTTCTCTCAGACTTCTAGTGTCTGAAATAGACACTATTGCTATATTGACCGGTAAAAATTTTATTTCTTTATCTAAATTTGACATAAATTAAAATCAATTTTCCATCTTTAAATATTTAGGCCACTC
>CAZUXH010000066.1:0-8483 GCA_964624655.1 uncultured Rhodospirillaceae bacterium
CACAGGATTGCTCCTACAACGCCCTCAACGTTGCGCGTCTACCAATTCCGCCATGACCGCCATATTTTATATCAAAGAATAGCTTATTAAAGTAAAGATATAAAACTTTAAATGACCTTCTCAGCAAAAATTAAATCTTCCGGAGTATTTATATTAAAAAAGGGATCTAAAGTATCATATTGCCAGTCAACATAAATTGTATCTAAATCAGAAGTAAAGTGATCAATTTTTCTTATACCCTGGTTTAAAGCTTCAAGAAGTTTGCTATAAAGACTTAATGACCATAATGCTGTAGTTGGATGTTTGCGATTATTTGAAGATGCTACAGCAACCAAAGGCTTATAAATGTTTACTTCTAATAACATTCTATTAATAAAATCTTTTGGTATAAAAGGAAGATCAACGGGAATAGTAGCAACATAATCAGAATCTAAGTTTAAATTTCTTGCCCAATTAATTGCAGCAAGAATCCCTGCTAAAGGACCAGAACCATCCAATTCATCTTTAAAGTCATCAAATATAATTTGCAAACCATACCTATCATAATTTTCATTATTTCTTACATTAATAGATAAAGAACAAACTTGATTTTTAATATTTTCAATAGAATGCAATATAAGAGGTTTACCAGAAAGGTTAATAAAGGACTTTCCTTTTCCTCCAATTCTTCTAGCATTTCCTCCTGCCAATATACAACCTGGTATCATAAAAAAATTATAACTTTCAAAAATATATAGTCATCATTCAAATACAATCCTATGCAATCCAGATAAAGCAATAAATCTTTTTCCTTTGGCCCTACCTATCAAAGTTAAACCAGACTTTTTTGCTAATTCAACCCCAGCAGCTGTAAAACCTGATCTTGAAATTAGAATAGGAATTTTCATTTGAACAGTTTTTATTACCATTTCACTTGTAAGACGACCTGTAGTATATAGCATCATTTTATTAACATCTATTTTATTATACCACATCCAACCAGTAATCTTGTCAATTGCATTATGCCTTCCAATATCCTCTACATAAACAATAGGCTTTTCTTTATCACATAGAACACAAGAATGTATGGCTCCAGCCTTTAAGTACAAAGAGGGTTGTGTATTAATTTGTTTAAGCAATCCTACTAACCAAGATCTATGAAATCTGTTATTTTGATCTAGCTTAATATTATCAAAATTTTCCATTACGTCACCAAACATAGTGCCTACAGCGCAACCAGAAGTTCTGATTTTCTTTTTTATTTTTTCTTCATAATTTGTTTCTCTAGAAGTCCTAACCACTACAACCTCTGTTTCCCAATCAACATCCACACTCTTAATATTATCTTTATAAGAAATCATACCCTGATTAATAAGAAAACCTATTGCCATCCACTCTGGATGATCACCTAACGTCATAGAAGTAACTATTTCTTGCTTATTGAGAAATATTGTAAGAGGCCTTTCCATAACAACTGTTTGAGTAAAAGGTTCACCAAATTCATCAATTCCTTCGATATCTTTTACTAGATCTTTGTTTTTTATATCAGGCTTAACTTTTAATTTATCAACCATGTTATTATAGAACTGAAGCCTAGCTATTATTAACTAAGCTTCATAGACTCCTATACTATTTCCCTTTCAATTCAGGATGGGTATTCTCTACATGATGCTTCGCTGCAACTGGTTTAATAAATAAATTAGAAAAGAAAGCAATTATTAACAACCCTGCCATAGCATACATAGTAGTATTATATAAACTAGGCGTCGGATCTACTGTGCCAGCTGGTGCTATTTCCATTAGTTTTGAAATAGTAACAGTCTTAGCACTCACTAATTCCTCTAATTGACTAATTGGAGCCCCAAATTTATCCAAAAACATTTCAGGATTAATTTTTGCAACTAAATCACTAAGAGAATTATTGTATGACAAGCTTCTTAATTCAGCTATAGCTACAGGCCCTATTACACCGGCAGTACTCCATGCTGTAAGCAACCTTCCATGAATTCCTCCAACATGCATAGTCCCAAACATATCTGCTAAGTACGCAGGAATAGTCGCAAATCCCCCTCCATACATGGTAAAAATTATCATAGTAGCTGCATAGAACATCACTAAATACATAACTAATGGTTCTACACTTACAGCGCTTGCTGTATAAGGAATTGATAAATATAATAAAGTGCCAATTACGAAAAAACAATGATAGGTATTTTTTCTACCTATGTAATCTGATAAAGATGCCCAAATAATTCTTCCGCACATGTTGAATACGCTAATCATTAAAACATATGTGCCTGCAAAACCAGCCGTTACAATTGACGCTAATTCAGAGCCTGCTGGAGCTGATCCAAAGATCTCAGACATCATAGTTTTAGCTACACCCAATACACCAATTCCAGCCGAAACATTAAAACAAAGTACAATCCATAATTGATAAAATTGAGGGGTTTTTATTGCTTGATTAATGTGGACATTATTAAGCGTTTTCATTTTAGCTGTAGATTCATCTTTAGAAGGAGGTTTATATCCTTCAGGCTGCCAGCCTTCTTTAGGCACCCTATATTGGAACGCTGCAATTATCATAATAGTAAAATATACAATCCCAAGAGTCAAAAATGCACCAGCTGCACCAGTATTACCTGTACCAACTACATATACCCCTGCTTGAGATGCCTCTGAGGCTGATGCAACAACAACTTCTTTTGTTTCTCCTGCTACTTGTGCAAATCTTCTTCCACCTTCTGTAATAAGGGAAACTGCACTTTCAGGTCCTAAATATTCAGGAGCTTTTGAATAAAATTTCAACAGAAACTCCTTTAAAGGAGTACCTATCATGGCACCTCCACCAAATCCCATAATAGCCATTCCTGTGGCCATTCCTCTTCTATCTGGAAACCATCTAATTAATGTTGAAACTGGAGATACATATCCCAAACCAAGTCCACATCCTCCAAATACTCCATAACCAAGATATATTAACCACAACTGATGAGTCATTATTCCTATGCTTCCAACGACAAATCCTCCACCCCACAGACATGCTGCAGTCACACCAACACATCTAGGTCCTACATCTTCAAGCCATTTTCCAGCAATAGAAGCAGCAAGCCCTAAAGCAACAATAGAAACAGAAAAAATCCATATTACGCTACTTAAAGTCCAATCTTCCGCAGCACTTGTAACAACTCCTAATTCTTTTATCAAAGCTGGATTGAAAATACTCCAGGCATAAACTGATCCTATACATAAATGAATAGCTATTGATGCAGGTTTTATTCACCATCTATTAAAATTATCCTGTGCAATAATTTTATCTTTCATAAGAAATGAAAACAAGTTTGACATTATTTATCTCCCCATAGAAATACTAGTATTTAAAGTAAACTGAATCTTAAAAATATCAATTAATAATATATATTTTGTCACTCATAAAAACTAAACAATTACTCTTGCGGCGCAAAATTTAAATTCTGGTATTTTACCAAAAGGATCTAATTGAGGATTTGTTAACACATTTGCCGCTGCTTCAGGATAACAAAATGGCATAAATATTAAACCACTAGGAAGTTGCCAATCTTGCCTTACATAAACCTCTAAATTTCCTCTTCGTGTTTTTACTTTAACTTTTTGGCCCGGAATTATTCCCATCTCATTCATATCTAAAGAGTTCATACATAAAACAGATTCTGGCTCTATACTATCAAGAACAAAAGAGTTTTTTGTCATTACTCCTGTATGCCAATGCTCTAATAATCTTCCTGTAGTGAGAATCAATGGATAATCATTATCAGGTACTTCATCGGGCGATATTAACTGTGCTGGAACAATTTTTCCTTTGCTATCTTCAGTTGGATATCCATCAACAAATATTATATCGTTTCCTGGTTTATTTTCATCATCACAAGGATAAGTAACACCACTTTCCTTTTCAAGTCGTTCCCAAGTAATATTGTTTAAAGAAGGCATTACCTTAGCCATTTCTTCATAAACTTCTGAAATATCATTATATTTCCACTCTAAGCCTAATGCGTTTGCCAATTCAAATATAATTTTCCAGTCTTCTTTAGCTTCTCCAGGAGGAGATATAGCTTTTCTCCCCATTTGTATTTGTCTATTTGTATTAGTAAATGTACCAGTTTTTTCTGCATGTGCAGAAGCAGGAAGTATTACATCTGCAAACCATGCAGTTTCGGTCATAAAAATATCTTGAACAACTAAATGATCAAGTTTAACCAGACCATCAAGTGTGTGGTTTTGATCAGGATCAGACATTGCAGGATTTTCTCCCATTACATACATAGCTTTAATTTTATCTGCTATAACTTCATTTAAAATTTCAACTACAGTTAATCCCGCTTTACTATCTAATTCTTTGTTCCAAAATTTTTCCATCTGAGAGTGGAAATCTTTATTTTCAACAGATCTATAATCTGGAAATACCATTGGAATTAACCCTGCATCAGATGCCCCTTGAACATTGTTTTGCCCTCTTAACGGGTGAAGTCCTGTACCAGGTCTTCCTATTTGGCCAGTTATAAGAGATAGCGTTATTAAACATCTCGCATTATCTGTTCCATGAACATGTTGAGATATTCCCATACCCCAAAAAATAAGTGATTTTTCAGATTTGGCATATACTCTTGCGACAGTTCTTAAAGTTTTTGCTGAAATTCCACATTTTTCCGACATGTTTTCTGGAGAAAAACCTTTGATAGATTTTTTCAAATCTTCAAAACCACTTGTCATCGATTGGACATATTGTTTATCATATAGCTCTTCTTCAATAATAGTATAAATTAGCGAATTTAGAAGAGCGACATCTGTACCAGGCTTAAATTCTAGATGTGCCCATGCATGCCTAGTCATATCATTTTTTCTTGGATCTATAATTATCACTTTTGTATTATTTTTAGATGCCTGTTTCATATAGGTTGCTGCAACAGGGTGGTTAGTGGAAGGCCTCGCACCTATAATTATTACGCAATCTGAATCTTCACAGGCAGTAAATGGCGCTGAAACGGCACCAGAACCCACACACTCAAGTAATGCAGCAACTGAAGATGCATGACAAAGTCTTGTGCAATGATCAACATTATTAGTGGAAAAGGCAGTTCTGATTAGTTTTTGAAATAAATATGCCTCTTCATTTGAACCTTTTGCAGATCCAAAGCCACACAAAGATTGTGACCCATTATTCACCAAAGTCTTTGTAAATCCATCGGCAGCAAATTTTATTGCTTCCTCCCAAGTTGCTTCCCTAAAGTAATCACTTATATTTTTAGTTTTTTCTAATATATATCTATCTTTAGGAGCATCAGTTTTTCTAATCAAAGGTTTTTTTAAACGTTTTTTACTAGATACATAATCAAATCCAAATCTACCCTTAACGCATAATCTTTTATTATTTGCAGGACCATCCCTTCCATCTACGTGAATAATTTTATTATTTTTCACATGAACATCTGTTTGACAACCTACTCCACAGTAAGGACATAAACTTTCAATTGTTTCATCTGGATATACAGATCTGATACCTTTTTTGTCTACAAGAGTTTTTTCAATCAAAGCACCAGTAGGACAAGCTTGTACACATTCGCCACAAGCAACACAACTTGAATCTCCCATTTTATCATCAAAATCAAAAGTAATCTTTGATCCATGTCCTCTATATGACATACCTATAACATCATTTATCTGTACTTCCCTACAAGCCCTTACGCATAAATTACAGTTTATACATGCGTCCAAATTAACATGCATAGCACTATGAGAATCGTCTATTTTAGTTTTTCTCAATCTAGGGAATTTTGTTTCCATAATTTTTAAGCTATCCGACCAACTCCAAAAACTTGAATCAGGATCAGGATGCTGCTCTCTTGGTGGCTGGTCCGAAGCCAATAACTCAAATACTGTTTTTCTAGCCGACTTAGCAGTATGACTTGACGTTGAAACTTTCATTCCTTTTGTAGGTTTTCTTATACAAGATGCTGCTAAAACACCTTCTCCTTCAATCTCCACCATACAAGCTCTGCAATTTCCATCAGACCTATAACCTGGTTCTCCAGAATGACACAAATGAGGAATGGTTTTACCAAGTCTATTTGCAACTTGCCAAATACTCTCATTTTTTTGAGCTAGTACTTTCTTATCATCTAAAACAAATTCTATAATATTTTTTTTATTCATACATAGTCCCCAATAAAATAACTATACAGCTAAAATTTCTTCAGGAAAATATTTTATTACACACAACAAAGGATTAGCAGCTGCCTGACCTAAACCGCAAATAGATGAACTAGCCATAACATCACTCACTTCTTTCAATAATTTTAAATCCCATTCTTTTTCTTTCATTAAATTTACGGCCACTGAAGTTCCATTTCTGCATGGTGTACATTGGCCACAACTCTCATCTTCAAAAAATTTCATAAGATTTATAGCAACATCTTTCATACTAACTTTATCCGATAAAATAATTATTGCAGCTGAACCTATAAAACACCCATAATCATGAAGCACATCAAAATCTAATGGTAAATCTTTTAGTGAAGCAGGTAAAATTCCTCCTGATGCCCCTCCTGGTAAATAAGCTTTTAGTTCGTGTCCTTCTAACATTCCATCGCAATATTCATTAATCAAATCTTTCACACTAATTCCGGCTGGAGCTAGCTTAACACCAGGACTTTTGATATGACCAGAAACAGAAAAAGACCTTAATCCTTGTCTATTATTTTTACCAAAAGACAAAAACCATTTTGCGCCTTTTTCAAAAATTTCTCTTAACCAAAAAACTGTTTCAACATTATGTACCAAAGTAGGCAAACCAAAAACACCCTCCTCTGCTACATAAGGAGGCCTATGCCTAGGAATACCCCTTTTCCCTTCTACTGATTCTATTAAAGCTGATTCTTCGCCACAGATATATGCTCCTGCACCACGTCTAATTTCAAGAAAACCTCTAGAAGTAATATTATCTTGCTCTAATTTTGAAATCTCTTGTTTAAGTACTTTAATGATTCCTGGATACTCATCTCGCATATATATATAACACTTTTGGGCATTAACAAGATGTGCAGCAATTAAAGTTCCCTCAAGAAATCTATGAGGATCTCGATCTAGATAATACTTATCTTTGAAAGTACCTACTTCACCTTCATCACCATTAATACACATCATCTTAGTTTTTTTATAAGATCTAACAAATTCCCATTTTTTTGCTGCTGGGAATCCTGCGCCTCCTAGTCCTCTCAATTTAGCCTTTGAAATAACATCATGAAATTCATCAAAAGATATTTCATTACTTTGAATTTTTTTATATAAAACATATCCATTATTTTTTTTATAATCTATAAAATCTATAAAATTTACTTTTTCTGGGGAAAATTTTTGTTTTAAAATAATATTATCAACTTTTTCTGTAGTTGCATTATTTACGTGATTATGTCCAATTTCTAATGCAGGAGCAAAATCACATTTTCCCATACAAGGAGCCTTTAAAATCCTAATTCTTTTTGAATGTTTTTTTAAAAGATTTTTATACAAATCATCACTACCAAATAAGCTACATGTAAGACTTTCGCAAACTCTGATAGTTATTTCAGGGATATCTTGCTCTCCTTCATCAACAATAGTAAAATGTGCATAAAAAGTTGCTACTTCAAATACTTCTGCCATAGATAATTTCATCATCTCTGCTAAAGCTTTTAAGTGTTTAGAGTGTAAGCCATTATATTTGTCATTAATAACATGTAAATATTCTATTAAATGATCTCTTTGCATAATTTCCGAAGAAAATAATTCTTCTATTTCTTCATAAGCACGAGCATCAAGCTGCCTGCCTTTATCAAAAGCAAACTTTTTTCTTCTTCCTTCACCTGGTTTATATTTGTTCTTCATATATAATTTTACTTAAATTTTATTTAATATTATTTATAGCATATTCTATATATAAACCGTCAAAAATTATACAAAAGTATTTAGAAAATTTGTCTAGCAAAAACATTAAGATATTTTTTTAATAAATTAAAATGCATATAACAAAAAAGATTACTCACGCCATATTAATGGCGTGAGTAATTATATATTTTAATGTGCTGAAGCTGTAATTTTATAAATTTCACCTTCATCTGTAGACACATATAAAGCGTTATCCGGTCCTAAAACCAAACCACGGAATCTTTTAGACATTCCAACAGGCATATGAATGACACTTTTTACTGATAGTCCATTATCAGCAATATCAACAATGTCAATACGGCTTCCACCTGGTGTATCTCCAAAAGCAATACCCATAATACCAGTTGCTAAACGACCTTCATAAATACCCCAGTTACTGCCTTTAAGGAATGCAGCGGAACCAGTTCCTTGAGAATAACCGTTATTTTGCCAAGCTGGAGGCATTAAATCATCAAAACGAGTATCACTCATAGGAGTATAAGCTGCACGCTGAGATGGATCCATTCCATCCATTTGATTAGGCTCATATCCACAATACTTATCTG
>CAZUXH010000067.1:0-8388 GCA_964624655.1 uncultured Rhodospirillaceae bacterium
TAATAATTATATTTAACATCACTGATATTCCAGATGCGATTTTAAGAATTATATCTGAAGCCTTTGCACCTACCGCTGTAGCAGGTGGGGCACTTGGAGCCTTGATTATTGGTTTTCAAAGAGCAGCTTTTTCTAATGAAGCAGGTCTAGGATCAGCTCCTATCGCTCATTCAGCAGTTAAAAGTGATGTTCCAGTTACTGAGGGTATAGTTTCATTATTGGAGCCTTTTATTGATACTATAGTAATCTGCACAGTTACTGCTTTAGTAATAATTATTTCAGGGGCTTATGATGAACAAAGTGTAAGTGGAGCGACAGGAATAGCATTAACATCAGTGGCATTTGAAAAAACTATTCCTTGGTTTCCATATGTTTTGGCTTTGGCTGCAATATTATTTGCATTTTCTACTATGATTGCTTGGTCGTATTATGGTTTAAAATCTTGGACATATTTGTTTGGAGAAAATGCATTATCCGAAAATATTTTTAAAGTTGTTTTCTGTGCTTTTGTAATTATTGGTTCATCTATAAGTTTAGGATCAGTTTTAGATTTATCTGATTCAATGATATTCTTAATGGCTGTTGCTAATATAATAGGAATATATATATTAGCTGGCGTGGTGAAAAAAGAGATTGATGATTATACAAATCTACTGAATAAGAAAAAATAAAGCAGAAAAACATAAATATGCAAAAAATTGGATTATCAGCTGATCATGCTGGCTATGAATTAAAGGAAGAATTAAAAAATTTTCTTAAAGCTAGTGACTATGATGTTGTAGATTTAGGTGCATTCTCTTCAAAATCTGTTGATTATCCAGATTATGGAAAAATTTTAGGGGAGTCAGTAAGGGATAAGAAAGTTGAGCTAGGCATAGCAATTTGTGGATCTGGAATAGGTATGAGCATAGCTGCTAATAAAATAAAGGGTATACGAGCAGCTCTATGTAGTAGTGTAGAGATGGCAAAGCTATCCAGAAATCATAACGATGCAAATATTTTAGCTCTTGGAGCAAGACTTATTTCAAAAGAGAATGCTATTTCTTGTTTAAAAGTTTTTTTAAGAGAGAAATTTGAAGCCGGAAGACATATAAAAAGAGTTAAAAAATTAGGATGATTAATATTATATGAAGGAGTTTATTTAAATTATGAGTGCTGTAGAGGAGAATGTTTCTAAGCTTACTAGTAGCAAATTTGATGAGTTTGATATTCAAGATGAGGAGTTTTTAATCGGTATGCAATCAGAGTTGAATAGACAAAAACATTCAATAGAATTAATTGCTTCAGAAAATTTTGTAAGTGCTGATGTTTTAAGGGCACAGGGTTCTGTTCTCACAAATAAATATGCTGAAGGATATCCTGATAAGAGATATTATGGTGGATGTGAACATGTAGATGTAATAGAAAAGTTAGCAATAGAGAGGGCTTGTAAATTATTTTCATGTAAATGGGCAAATGTTCAACCTCATTCTGGATCCCAAGCTAATCAAGCAGTTTATTTAGCATTATTAAAACCTGGAGATAAAATATTAGGCATGTCTTTATCTTCTGGAGGGCATCTGAGTCATGGTGCGGCTCCCAATCAGTCAGGAAAATGGTTTAACTCTATACTTTACGGAGTTCATAAGGAAAATGGTTTAATAAATTACGATGAAGTGGAGAGACTAGCTTTAGAGAATAAACCAAAGTTAATTATAGCAGGAGCCTCGGCATATTCAAGAAAAATAGATTTTAAGAAATTTAGAGAAATTGCAGATAAAGTAGGGGCTTACTTTTTAGCTGATATTGCACATTATGCAGGATTGATAGTTGCGTCTAAATATCCTAGCCCTATAGAATATGCTCATGCAGTTACTACAACAACTCATAAAACATTAAGAGGGCCTAGAGGTGGTATGATTTTATCTAATTTTGTTAATATTGGGAAACTTATTGATAAAGCATTATTTCCAGGACTTCAGGGAGGTCCTCTAATGCATGTAATTGCTGCAAAAGCAGTAGCATTTGGGGAGGCTTTAAGACCAAGTTTTAAGGAATATGCTGAGCAAATAATTTTGAATTCTAAAGCATTAGCAAATTCATTAAAAAATGGAGGTATTAATATAGTGTCTGATGGTACTGATAGTCATGTTATTCTATGTGATTTAAGAACATTAGGTATTACTGGTAGAATAGCAGAAAAGACTTTGGATAATGCAGGAATAACTTGTAATAAAAATGCAATTCCTTTTGATCCAGAAAGTCCTTTTGTTACTTCTGGCATTAGATTGGGAACTCCTGCGGTTACTACTAGGGGGTTTAAAGAAAGTGAGATTAAAAGAGTGGGTAATTTTATTATAGAAGTTCTTGAAGGTGCTGTAAGAAATGATGAGAATAATAAAGAGGTAGAAGAAAAAATAAAAAAAGAAGTTAAAAATTTATGTGTTGATTTTCCTCTCTATTCTCAATTAAATTACAATAGCTAATAAGGAGTCCAAATGAGGTGTCCATTTTGTAGTTACGTAGATACTCAAGTGAAAGATTCACGTCCTACCGAAGATAATGCAGTAATTAGACGAAGAAGGTCTTGTCCTCAATGTGGAGCAAGGTTTACCACTTTTGAGAGAGTTCAATTAAGAGATCTTACGGTTATAAAGAGAGATGGTAAGAGGGTAGTATTTGATAGAGATAAATTGGCTCGTTCAATACTTACTGCATTTAGAAAGAGATCAATGGATCAAGAAAGAATAGAGAGAATGATTACGGGGGTGGTGCGTCGATTAGAAAGCTTAGGTGAGAATGAAATCGATAGTGTTTCTATTGGAGAAATGGTAATGGATGCATTGGCTGAAGTTGATCAAGTAGCTTATGTAAGGTTTGCAAGTGTTTATAGAAATTTCAAAGAAGCCAAAGATTTTGAAGAGTTTATAACTGACCTAAAAAAAGATCATAAAAGTTAATTTGGCGGAGAAGACTTATGCAAATTCGGACTGCCATGAAATCCGCATTATCTTATGCTAAACATGGAATCGGAATTAGTGGAAAAAACCCCAGCGTTGGATGTGTTATATTAAATTCTGATATGGATTTAGTTTCTTTAGGAAGAACAGGATTGAATGGGAGGCCGCATGCAGAAAAAATAGCACTAGAATCTCTAAAATCTGATATTACTGGTGGTGTTGCAGTTATAACTTTAGAGCCTTGTGCTCATGAAAATAAAAATGGTTCATGTGCTTCACTTCTTGCAAAATCAGGAATAAAAAAAATATATGTTTCTTGTTTAGATCCGGATAGAAGAACTAATGGAAAGGGGATAGATATTTTACGAAAAGCTGGGATTGAAGTAAGTTTGGGAATGTGTGAAAGTGAAGCTAAAAATTTAAATCAAGGATTCTTTTCAAGAATTTTGAGAAGCAGACCTTATATTTCTCTTAAAATGGCGACTAGTCTGGATAGTAAAATAGCTACTCCAGAAGGTAAAAGCAAATGGATTACAGGTGCTTTAGCAAGAAAACATGGTCATATGCAAAGAGCTAAAAGTGACGCTATTCTTATAGGTATAAATACATTAATTAAAGATGACCCTCTTCTTACATGTAGAATTAGAGGGTTAGAAAAACATTCTCCAGATAGAATAGTAGTGGATAGTTCTCTATCTATACCTATAAATTCAAATTTAATTAAAACCTTGAAATTGTCCCCTCTACAGGTTTGGACCTCTAAAAAATCGGATAAGTCTAAAAAGAAAAAATTAATTAATTTAGGAGTAAGTGTATTAGAATTAGATGATTGCGGTGATAGAAAATTAAAATTAAAAGATGGCTTAAAAGATCTCGCAAATAGGGGAATAAATAATTTACTTGTGGAGGGAGGTGGAAAAGTTTCAGCAACTCTATTGTCCAATAATTTGGTAGATAGAATATTTCTATATAGATCTGGAAAGATTTTGGGGGATACGTCTATATCATCTGTATCTGGTTTAGATTTAAATAAAATTTCTCTAAATGAAAAATTTCAAAGAATAGATGCTAGACAACTTGATGATGATGTTTTTGAAGAATGGAGAGCGTTAAATTAGTATTTTCGTATGGAGTAAAAAATGTTTTCTGGAATTATATCAGAACTAGGAAAAATAAAAGACATAGTAGTAGATGACCTTAAGAAAAAAGATCTAGTAGTAATCGTGTCTACAAAATTTTCTCCTAGTTTGGTAAAAATAGGAGATTCTATTAGTTGTAATGGTATATGTCTTACCTTAACAAAAATTGAAGAAGGATCATTATTTAATTTTGATATTTCTAAAGAAACACTTTCAATTACAACTTCTAAAAAATGGCAAATTGGCGATTTATTAAATATTGAGCTGTCTACTAAAATGGGAGATGTTTTAGGTGGCCATTTAGTAACCGGTCATGTTGATGGATTATCAGAACTTTTAAACATAAGTAAATCACTCGGTTCATGTAAGATGGTTTTTTCAATGCCTAAAGATTTATCAGATTATATCATAAAAAAAGGCTCTATAGCCATTGATGGAATATCTCTAACAGTTAATAAAGTTTCTTCTAATAGTTTTGAAGTAAATATTATAGCTCATACTTTATCAGAAACAACTTTGGGTAAAATTAGAATAGGTGATAAGGTTAATATTGAAGTGGATATAATTTCAAGATACGCGGTTAGTGCAGTAAAAAAATATGTTAAGAGAAATTAAATTATGAATAAAAGTGCTGGTAGACATGAGGGTTTTGCATCAATTGAAGAAATTGTACTAGAGGCTAGAAATGGAAAAATGTTTGTTCTGGTTGATAATGAAGATAGAGAAAATGAGGGAGATTTAATAATTCCAGCACAGATGGCAACACCTGATTCTATTAACTTTATGGCTAAAAATGGCAGAGGTCTAGTATGTCTTTCTCTTACAAGCAATAGAATAGAAGAACTAGGTCTTTCTGCCATGGAAAGAAGAAATCCTGGTAAACTTGATACGGCCTTTACTGTATCAATAGAGGCTACTAAAGATGTTACTACAGGTATTTCTGCTGCTGATAGAGCTAAAACCATACAAGTTGCTATTGATGAAAATTCTTCTTCAAAAGATATAAGGACTCCTGGTCATGTTTTCCCACTTCGTGCAAGGGATGGAGGAGTTTTAGTAAGGGCAGGGCATACGGAAGCCGCAGTTGATATTTCTAGATTAGCAGGTTTAAATCCATCTGCTGTCATTTGTGAAGTAATGAAAGATGATGGTTCTATGGCAAGATTGAATGACCTTTTCCCTTTTTGCAGAAAACATAAATTAAAGATAGCTTCTATAGCAGATCTTATAAGATATAGAGTCAATAATGATCCTATTGTTCAACGTAAAAATGAAAATATATTACATACTAAAGAAACTGGGAATTGGAATATTTTTTCTTATGTAAATACTGCTGTAAATAATAGTCAAGAATATCTTGCATTGACTAAAGGAAATGTGATTAAAAAGAGTCCTGTGATGGTTAGAGTGCATGTATCTAATTTAATTAGTGATTCTTTTGATGGATTCATTGGTGAAAAGGATGATGGCTATATTTCCTTGAAACAGTCTATGTTAGCTATAAATGAATTTGGGGTAGGATTAATAGTTATAATTAACCATAAAGATACAGAAAAAATATTATCTAAATATATGGATGGAAGACAAGCTTGGAATAATGAAGACGAGATTAGAGAACATGGAATTGGAGCACAAATTATTAGAGACCAAGGTATAAAAGAGATGATATTGCTTAGTAAGACAAAAAGAACGGTAGTAGGTCTAGAAGGGTTTGACTTAAAAATCGTTGATCAAAAATCACCGTAAGGAAAAAATGAAAAAAAAAATTTTAATTGTAAATGCAACATTTTATAGAGATATCTCTAGTGATATTTTATTTTCTGCAGAAAAAACTTTAAAAGCAAATGGTTATGTTAGTGAAACAATTGAAGTGCCAGGTTCTTTTGAAATTCCTGCAGTTATATCTGGGTTTTCAAAAAAATATATAGGTTTTATTGCTTTAGGTTGCGTTATAAGAGGAGAAACAACTCATTATGATTATATATGTAATGAGACGGCGAGAGCTTTAATGGATTTATCTCTTAGTGGCTTAGCGATAGGTTATGGAATTCTTACTTGTGAAAATAAAGAGCAAGCGATTGCAAGAAAGAATGAAAAAGGAAAGAATGCTGCTTTAGCATGCATCAACATGATTGAAATTTTAAATGAGAGCAAATAGGAATAAATCTTGGTCAAGATTTATAGCAATTCAAGTTCTTTTTCAGGTCGAATTTAATGAAAAGATGAAAATAGAAGTCTTAGATGGAAAAGATGAAAAAAAAATTAAGTCAATTATAAAAAATATGCATGATATAAACAAAAATTTATCAGAGTTTAAAGATATCAAATATAATGCAGAATTTGAATGGCTAATTAATTTATTACAAAATGTAATATCTAACAAAAAAGACATAGATGAGAAATTATCTAAAAAGTTTGTTAAAGAATGGTCATTAAAAAGGATGGATAGCATTTTATTAAATATTTTACGTAGCGGATTTATTGAATTTTCTAGCAATGAAAAAGTTCCTGCAAAAGTAATTATAAATGAATACACCAATATAGCTTCGAGTTTTTTTAGTAATAGTGAGGTTAATTTTGTTAATGGTATATTAGATGTATTGGCAAAAGAATTTCGTCCGATGGAATTTAAAAAACAATGAAGAAAAAATTAAGTGAATTTGATTATATTCAAACATACTTAAGACCTTTAACTAGAGGTAAAAAAGAGGCAAGAGATTTAATTGATGACTGTGCTTATTTTAAAAAAATTAAAGGTTTAACCATTAGCGTAGATTCTTCTATAGAGGGAGTTCATGTCCCTTCAGGTACAGACATAAATTTACAAGCTGAACGGTCTGTCCTAAGAGCTTTATCAGATCTTGCAACATTTGGGGCAAAGCCCTTATGTTTTTTTTCTTCAATAAATATTCCTAAAAACATTAATTGTAATCAATTAAAGCTTGTAGCAAAAGGATTTGAAAGAGTATTTAAAAATTTTGATGTTTTTCTTGCGGGAGGTGATATTTCAAGTTATGGAGGCCCTTTGTGTTTTGTTATTACTGTTGTGGGTGAAAAAGCGAAACGTATACCTGGAAGGAGTGGAGCAAAACCTGGAGATCTTATAGTAATGAGTGGTTCACTTGGAGATGCATACATTGGAAGAATGTTGATAGAGAATAAACGTTTTAGCGTGAGTAAAATTGGAAAAACTAGGTTAATTAAAAAATTTATTCGTCCTTTCCCAAGGATAAATACTGGCTGCACTGTAGCAAAATTTGCAACTTCAATTGTAGATATTTCTGATGGACTTTTGTCAGAAATGGATCACATTTGTAAGAATAGTAAGGTTGGTGCAAATATACTAATAGAAAACTTACCTTTAAGTTCCGATGTAAAAAACTTAGTTCTACAAAAAAAAGTTAAATATGTGGAATTATTAAAAGCAGGAGACGATTATGAATTGCTTTATACTATTGACCCAAAAAATAGAAGTAGACTAGATAGTGAATCTAGTGTAATAGGCCAAATAGTCAAAGATGAAGGAATAAAACTAAGTAGTAAAAATTCTTTAAATATCAGTATAAAAAATAATGAATTAGGTTATAAACACTTTTAAAATATATAAATTCAGATAGGAGATAATTATGAATGAAGTTCTATGGTTTGCATTGATTTGTGCCGGTATGGCCTTGATTTATGGAATATTTACTTCAAAATCTGTTATTGGAGCTGACCCAGGATCCGATAAAATGCAAGAAATATCAGGAGCGGTCCAAGCAGGAGCCTACGCTTATTTAAATAGACAGTATCGTACTATTTTTATGGTAGGTGTTATAATATTTATTATATTAACATTTTTACTAAATATTGCAGTAGCAATTGCATTTTTAGTTGGAGCTATTCTATCGGGGGCTGCTGGTTATATAGGAATGAATGTTTCTGTTAGGGCAAATGTTAGGACAGCCCAGGCCTCAAGTATAGGCTTAGGAGCAGGTTTGAGTATAGCTTTTAGGTCAGGGGCAGTTACGGGAATGTTAGTTGCAGGTCTTGCTTTATTAGCTGTTACAGGAACATACATGGTCTTGATGACTTTAGGATCTACTGGAAGAGATCTTATAGATCCTCTAGTAGCTTTAGGGTTTGGAGCATCACTAATATCTATCTTCGCTAGGTTAGGTGGGGGTATTTTTACTAAAGGTGCTGATGTAGGTGCAGACCTTGTCGGAAAGGTTGAAGCTGGTATTCCAGAAGATGATCCTAGAAATCCTGCAGTTATAGCAGATAATGTTGGTGATAATGTAGGTGATTGTGCTGGTATGGCTGCTGAT
>CAZUXH010000068.1:0-8254 GCA_964624655.1 uncultured Rhodospirillaceae bacterium
ACAAAAAAAATATAAAATGGTAGCAAGAAGCTAACTTTGACAATTTGAGCAATGGAAAGTAGATCTGCCATTTTGCACAATCCTTTTTATTTTTTCATTACAAAACTTATTTTTACAAATTTTTCCTTCTCTATCATAAACTAAAAAGCTATTTTGAAAATAACCAATTTCACCATTTATATTTTTATGATCCTTAATAGTCGACCCTCCTGCTCTTATGGCTTTCTTTAAAACTAGTTTTATTTTAAACAAAAGAGTCTTAATTTCTTTTTCAGTTAGATCTGATGCTTTTTTATAGGGCGAAATTTTAGAAGCAAAAAGACTTTCACAAACGTATATGTTTCCAAGTCCAGCAATTAATTTTTGATTTAAAAGAACTGATTTAATAGAAGTGACTCTTTTAAATAAAATGTTCTGTAATGCTTTTGTATTAAAATTAGCTGTTAGAGGCTCTGGACCTAATTCTTTAAATATATTTTTAAAATCTAGGCTATTATTCTTGTAAACATTTAAGAACCCAAACCTTCTAGGGTCATTAAAAATAAGTCTAATATCTTTTTTTGTAGCTTTACTGGATTTTAAATGAAAAACAATATGATCATGCTTTTGTCTTACATAAGATTCTGGCCTATCAATTATAATTCTTCCCGACATTCCTAGGTGAAAAACTATAACGTACTCGTTATCTAAATAGATTATACCATATTTAGCCCTACGTTTTACTGAAAATATTGTGCTATCTTTTGAAATTACATTTATATTTTTAGATACCAATACTCTTAAATTTGGTTTAAATACTTCCACTTTTTTTATAATATAATTTGTAATTGATATATTTAGGGCTTTAGATACAGTTTCTACTTCAGGTAATTCAGGCATATCATTTAATTCTATATTAGAAAGAAATTTATTGTATGGCAAAAAAAGCAAAAGAACAAGACGACAAGAATTTTGTTAAATTTGGTTTTGAAGAAATTTCAACTAAATCTAAAAGAAAAAAAGTTTCTGATTTGTTCGATTCAATCTCTAGTGACTACGATAAGATGAATGACATAATGAGCTTAGGTAGCCATAGGTTATGGAAAAAGGATCTAGTAGAAAGAATAGAATTTTTTAAATCTCAAAAGAAAAAAAAATCAGTTTTAGATCTAGCTGGAGGAACAGGCGATGTTGCTTTTTTAATAAAAAATAGATGGCCTAAAAATAATATAACTGTATTTGATTTAAGTAAGCAAATGATTGATATAGGAATATTAAAATCTAAAAACAAGGGATTTACAGACAACCCTATATGGATATCAGGAGATTCTGCTCTTCTTCCTTTTAAAAATTCAACTTTTGATGTAATAACATGTGCTTTCGGAATTAGAAATGTAGCCGAAGTAGACCTAACTTTATCTGAATGTCATAGAGTTTTGCGTCCTGGAGGAAAAATATTAATTCTAGAATTTTTTCCAGTGGACAAAAAGCCCCTAAATAAAATATACGACTTTTATTTAAAGAACGTAATACCTGAAATAGGAAGAAAGGTAGCCAAAGATAAAAGAGCATATCAATATTTATGCGACAGTATATTAACATTCCATCAACCAAAAGAATTTACTAAAATTTTGGAAAAATCGGGTTTTCAAAAAATTAAAATAATAAAATATTTTTTGGGAATTGCTTACTTATATATAGCATTTCACATATAAAAGGTTTATTTTCATCAAATTACTAGTTAATATTTTTTTAAATTAAATAATTATAAGTAAAACATGAAAACTAAATATAAAATATTATTAATAATTTCAGGAGGTATTTCTGCTTACAAAAGCCTAGAATTGATCCGAATTATTAAAAACGACGGGAATAGTGTAAGCACTATACTGACAAAGGGAGGAGAAAAATTTGTGACACCTTTATCCGTTGCAGCAATCTCTAACGAAAAAATATATCAAAATATATTTTCCCTTAAAGATGAGATTGATATGGGACACATACAACTATCAAGGGAAAGTGATATAATAGTTGTTGCTCCAGCTTCAGCAAATATAATTGCCCGCACTGCAAACGGCCTCGCCGATGATTTAGCATCTACAGTTATACTTGCATCCAACAAACCTATCGTCTTTGCACCAGCAATTAATACCAAATGTGGAATAATCCTGCTACAAAAAGAAATATATTATTTTTAAAAGAAAATGGGATTAGTTTTATTGGGCCCGAGCCAGGTGATTTAGCATGTGGAGAACATGGATTAGGAAGGATGACGGAGCCCCTAGAAATATATAAGCACATTTTATCTTTAATAAAAAATAAAAAAAAAAAAAATAATATAAAAGCTTTAGTTACAGCAGGACCTACATATGAACCCATAGATCCAGTGAGGTTTATAGGAAACAGATCATCAGGAAAACAAGGAATAGCCATAGCAAATCAATTAAAAAATTTAGGACTGGATGTAACTTTAGTTACAGGACCAACACACCAGCAAATTGCGTCAGAAGTGAATATAATAAGAGTTAACACAGCAAAAGAAATGTTTACTGCCTGCAAAGAAACCTTGCCTGTTGATGTAGCTATTTGTGCTGCAGCTGTTTCAGATTGGACAGTGAATACACCTTCTTCATCAAAAATTAAAAAAAACAATACTTTAAAGCCTGAAATTAAATTCTCTATCTCACCAGATATATTAGATAGTATTTCCAAAGCTGGAAATAAAAGGCCTAAACTAGTTATAGGTTTTGCAGCAGAAACTGACAATTTAATACAAAACGCCAAAAAGAAATTAGAAGAAAAAAAATGTGATTGGATATTAGCCAATAATATATTAGATGATCCGGATGTTTTTGGAGGTGACAAAAATACCATTAAGCTTATTAGTAAAAACAATATTGAGGAATGGCCTAAAACAACCAAGAATGACATTGCAAGACTATTATCAAAAAGAATTATAGAAAAAATATCTAAAATTTAAAATGAAAATAAAAATTCAAAAACTTCCAAACGCATTTAAAAAACTACCTTCATATAAAACTCCTGGATCTGTAGGAATGGATATTCATGCAGCTATATCTGATCCAATAAAAATATTACCTAACAGGCGAGCTTTAGTGCCAAGCGGAATGATAGCAGAGATTCCGATAGGATATGAAATTCAAATCAGACCCAGATCTGGATTAGCTCTTAAATATGGAATTACTGTTCTTAATACGCCAGGCACAATAGATTCGGACTATAGGGGAGAAATAGGCGTTATTCTAATAAATCATGGAGATAAGGAATTTATATTAAACCCTGAAGATAGAATAGCTCAAATGATTATATCTAGAGTTATTAAAGTAGAACTAGAAGAAGTTAATTCGCTCTCAAATACTCAGAGAGGAAAAGACGGTTTTGGTTCTACCGGAATTAAAAATGAATAAAACTTACAATTTTACAAATGATGAAATAGAAAGATATTCAAGGCATATAATTTTGCCGGAAGTGGGAGGCGAAGGACAAAAAAAACTTATAGAATCTAAGGTTTTAGTGGTAGGGGCAGGCGGCTTAGGTTCAATAATACTTATGTATTTAGCTGCTGCTGGAGTAGGCACCTTAGGTATAATAGACGATGATAAAATAGAACTTTCTAATTTACAGAGACAAATTATACATAAAACCGAAAATTTAGGAATTTTCAAAGTAGACAGTGCTGAAGAAACTATCAAATCAATAAATCCTTCTGTAAAAGTTTTAAAATATAAAAAGAGATTAATACCCTCTAATGCAGAAGAAATAGTCTCCCAGTATGACATAGTAGCAGATGGAAGTGATAATTTTCAAACCAGGTTTCTAGTAAATGATGTTTGTTATTTTTTTAAAAAAACTTTAGTAACTGCAGCAATATTAAGATTTGAAGGACAAATTTCTACTTTTAACTCTAAAAATAAGTTGAGTTCGTGTTATCGATGTTTATGGCATTCTGCTCCTTCGGAAGGAGCTATAGCAACTTGCGCCCAAGCAGGAGTTTTTGGTGCTTTAGCAGGCAACATAGGGACTTTACAATCTATAGAAATACTTAAAGAAATTCTTCAAATAGGAAATTCATTAAATAATTACTTAATGATTTTTGACGCCCTTTCTCTAGAAATGCGCAAGGTAAAACTTAAAAAGGATCCAAATTGCATGCTTTGTGGAAAAAACCCAACTATACTAAGTATTAAAAACAAAAAAGATTACAAATGACTAAATCACTAAAAAAATGTTTAACGGTTATAATGTTTACCTACGATAAAGAAAAGATAAATTATGGTTTATCTATTATTTGTGCGGCTGCAGCTATAAACAGACCTACAGAAATTCTATTTGCCGGCGAAAATATATATAACCTAATAGAAGGGAAACATCTAAAAAAAATTAATCGAAAAAATTTGCTTACTTTTTCTAATTCTGAAGAGCTACTTAAGTCTGCTATTGATCTTGGAACTAGTATAGAAATTTGCTCTGCAGCTCTCGATAAAAATGATATAAGTGCCAAACAATTAAGAAAAGACATAAAAATAACTATTGGAGGTTTGGTGAGCACTGTTTCTGAAGACCTCTCAAATCGTAAAGAGAAAGACTTAATATTTATCTGAACTAAATGCCCAAAATTGTTGATAAAACTCTATCGGGCGGTTTATGTCCGTCTATAAAAGTTTGTATATTTATGATTACTTTTTCACCCATTTCTTTTCTTGCTTCAAATGTAGAAGATCCCATGTGCGGTAATAAAACTGTGTTAGGAGCAGTTAACAAAGATTGACTAACTGCCGGTTCTCTCTCAAAAACATCTAAGCCAGCACCTGCAATTTTACCATTTTTAAGTAACATAGCTAATGCGTCTTCATCTATAACTTGTCCTCTTGAAGTATTTACTATATAAGCATGCGCTTGAAAGTTAGATAAGCGTTCATAAGATAAAAGATGATATGTATCTGGAGTGCTTGGGCAATTTACAGAAATGATATCCATTTTTGGCAACATCTGATCCAAATCTTCCCAAAATGTTGCCTTAAGGGATTTTTCTATCTCTTCTGGTAGTCGATTTCTATTATGATAATGTATTTTTAAACCAAAACCACGGGCCCTCCTAGCAACAGCTTGGCCAATTCTACCCATGCCAATAATACCCAATCTTTTATCCCATATGCGACTACCCATCATATGGGTAGGGCTCCAGCCTCTCCATTCACCCGATCTAATTAAACGTTCTCCTTCTATTAATTTTCTAGGCACAGATAATAAAAGTGCCATTACCATATCAGCTGTATCTTCGGTCAATACTCCTGGGGTATTTGTGACCACTAAATTATTCTTTTCAGCAAAATCAAGATCAATATGATCAACTCCAGCACCAAAATTAGCAATTAGTCCAACTTTGCGTTGAAAACTACTCAATACTTTTTTATTAATTTTATCAGTAACTGTTGGAACAAGTATATCCGCCTCTTTTACTGCTTCTATTAATTCATTTTCTGAAAAAGGATGATCATTAGGATTTAATTTTGTATCAAACAATTCCATCATCCTAGTCTCAACTATTTCGGGCAGCCTTCTAGTGACTATAACTCTAGTTTTATTTGCAATCATAAATTTTTATAAATTAAATTAATAATATTTATAAAATAAAGTACGATATTTCTTATTGAATTAATACTTAAATATATTTTAGTATGTTAGAATAACAAGTATAAACGAGGATAGTTGATGTCATTTAATAATTTTAGTTTTAAACTAATTTTTAATATTTTATTTTTTACATTTACAATTATTTTCCTTCATCTTTCAATTATATTGCAGGCAAATTCTAATGATAATAAAGACAAATTATTTTTCCAATCTTTAAGATTTGACGAAAGCTACATGAGAGCAGGGCCTGGAAAAAGATATCCCATAAAATGGATATTTCTCTATAAAGGCCTACCAGTTAAAATATTGGATAATTATGAAAATTGGAGAAAAATAGAAGTTCATGACGGAACTAAAGGATGGATGCATAAAAGTCAACTATCAAAAAATAGAACTATAATCTTTATAACTGACACTACACTTTATAATAAGCCAAAAAATGATGCTTCAATTTTAGCAAATATAGAAATTTCTAGTATTATGGAACTTAAAAATTGCGATGATAATTGGTGTAAAGTCTACTCAAATGAACATAACATTTCTGGGTATATATATATAGAAACAATTTGGGGAGAGAATGCTAAATGAAATCTTTGCTTAACGCATCTAAATTATTCTTACTTAATATAGCCATATGTCCATAGTGATCATGCTCTATGCCTAGTTGGATTATTTCATCTGTGCTCTTAAATTTTTTGATAAGATCTTGGGTAAAATTAAAATGTAAAAAATGAACAGAACTTGCCTTGCCATCTGCTGTAGTCCTATCTAAGTCCTCTTCAGCTTTAGCATAAATTATATCTTTCCCAATAATAATTTTTACCTTTTGTTCTATTCCTCCTAAACGAGCTAGGAAATTTTTTCTCCTAATTACATCATCTATTTCTATCATTAATGTAGCAACAAGCTCTTCTCCTTGTGGAACCAAGGGACTATATGCATCAATTTCATTTTTAAGATCTTCTGGTTTAATATTTTCAGTAAGTGCCATTTCTTGTATCTGATAAATCATAGTTTCTTTATTTTCAAAATATAAACTTATAACAGGGCCTACATCTATTCTTCTATATTTTTTTAACTTAATAATTTCCGTTCTTATTTCTTTTCTCTGCTTCGAATACACTTCATTTGAAACAATATCTGAAAACTCTATTTTAGTATTTTTCATATCAGATAACCTTTATATATTAATTAACCCATAAGAAAAAGCGAGTAACTCTATGGGATGTCTGGACGTAATTTTTTCTTTTTTATTATCTTCATTAATTTCTTTTATTTGGGTAATGTGTTCACCCGCTAAAGGGCATGTCGAAGAAATATACCTATTATTTTTACTAATTATTGTTTTTGTTGGAATCTTTCCTATTTTTAAAGCTATATCAAAATTTCCTTTTTTTATACCCCAGGATCCACCATGCCCAGAACATTTTTCAACTAAATCTATATTGGTTTCTGGGATTAGCTTTAACATTTTATGAGCTTTAGGACCAATATTTTGCGCTCTGCTATGACAAGAAAGATGCAAAGAAATTCCTCCAAATAATGGTTTTAATTTTTTAGAAATTTTATTTTTTTCTGCTAAATCTACTATGTATTCATCAATATCAAATGTATTAATTGCTAGTTTTTTTATAAATTCATTATTTGGAAGTAATAAGGGCCATTCTGATTTAATCATAAGTGAGCAGCTCGGAATTAAAGTTATTATTTTTTTTCCCTCATCTATATAGGAAGACAAAATTTCAGATATTTTTTTAGCACTCGTGACAACCTCCTTTAAATTTCCTTGTTCTAGTTGAGGCATGCCACAGCATCCTTCATAAAATTTTAGTGTTTCAATTCCATTAAAATTTAGAATTTTCTCTGCTAATTCTAGAATAGATGAATTAAAATAATTTCCATAACAAGTGGAAAAAATGACCACTTTTTCTCCATAGCTTTCACCCTTCTTATTAACTTCTTCTTTTTTATTATAAGGTTTAGAATACTTTGGGAGTGAAGCGCGTTTATCTATATTAAGAGTTTTTTCCATAATATATCTAGTTGGTTTATTCTTTACACTGGTTAAGGCATTTGATACAGCTCTGGATTTTTGTAAAATTTTACCATTTCTATCTATCTTAGCTAGCTGCTTATCTGAAAAACTTACTTTACCTTTATTATAATTCACTGCCTTATGTCTCAGCATTAATTTAGAAAAGTCTATAGCAAATTCATGGGGTGGAACATAAGGACAAGACACCATAAAACACATGTCACATAAAGTACAAGCTTCTACAACTTCATTGAAATCCTTGCTTTTTACTGAATCTAATTCAAAAGTTTCGCTTTCATCTATAAGATCGAATAACCTAGGAAAGCTGTCACATAAATTAAAACATCTCCTGCATCCATGACAAACATCAAATTGCCTTCTGGTTTCTTCATCTAATTTTTGTTCATCCCAATATTCTTCTTTATTCCAGTCAACAACATTTCTTTGGGGAAGCTCTAAACCTCCCTCACTCTTTTTATTCATAAACTTTCCTACTTCTTTGCTAGAGATAAAGACGATTTATCTGTTAATTATTTTACTCAATAAACTCTATATTCCTCAGTCACCTAAAGAATCTAAGGTCTT
>CAZUXH010000069.1:0-2856 GCA_964624655.1 uncultured Rhodospirillaceae bacterium
GTGTATCTCTTCCTTTATCGAATCCTCTTGAACAAATAGTTGCTAAAAAATTAACTAGAATAAATAAAAAATTAAAAAAAGCTAATTCAAATATATATTTCGATGTAAGTAAACATTTTGTAAGAAGTTTGTATGTAGGTTTTGACAATCTGTTAGATAACTATTCTGTTGTTCTATTAGTTCGAGATCCCATTTTAAATATGAGAAGTTTTTTAAATAGGAAAAAAAACTTTTTTTTAGATAATTCTTCTCCAGAACTCAACAGTAATCTTCTAGCAATGAACACATCCGGTTGGAGAGATGGAGAATATTATTTATGGTTATGGGTAGAAACTATTTTAAGATTTAATAAAATAAATTCATTCAGAAAGGTTAAAAATTCGGTTGTTATAAAATCAGAAGATTTAGATTATAAAGATAGAATAGAAAAAATATTAGGTAAATTAGAAGTTCCTCACAAAAAAATTGATAATGTAAAAAAATTAAATACTAATTTTTCAAAAGGATATGGAAATACTAAAATAATTACAGAAGATTACCATACACTTAAAAAATTCGTATCTCAATTACCATCAAAAAAAATTAATGAACTGGGTTCATTTGCAAAATTACTTTTTGTGTATGAGAAAAATATTTAATTTTTATTAAGGCAAGTAATGATAGGCATATTTGGTCAATTTAATATATTAACAAAAAAAAATGCTAATATTAAAGGAATGCAAAAGAGAGTTCCTAATAGGTTAAAGAGCATTCATTTTGACTATAAAAACTTTTCTTCTTGCTTGGTTAACCACAGTTTTGATGAAGGGGCGTCATTTTATGAGACAAAAGAAGGAGTAGCTATTTTTATAGGAGAAATTTATAATATTAATAAATCCTATAAAAATAATATCGCCCAGTATTTTTTTGATATAGTTAAAAGAAGAGATTATGGAAATTTACCTAACCTCAATGGATTGTTTTGTGCTGTTGTATTTAGAAAGATTGATAATTCTTTAACCTTCATTAGTGATAGATTAGCAAGCTGGCCGTTATTTATACATAAAACCAATCATTCTTATTTTTTTTCAAACAATTTATATATCTTACTAGGTCATGAAGAAATTAGGCCTAAAGTTAACAAGCAATCTCTAGTGCAACTCTTTACTCTACAGAGAACTTTTGGAGCAAATAGTAATTTAGAGGATATAGAGTTTTTTCCTCCTGCAACTATTTTAACTTTAGGACAAGAGAAAATTATGAAAAAAAAATATTGGGAGTTAGATTTTAAAAAAGCTTTTCTAAAAAGAAAGGAGGTGCCTTTTGTACTTGCTGAAACTTTAAAAAAAGTGATGTCTTATCAAGCTGAAGGTGGTTTATTACTCTCAGGTGGGCTGGATAGCAGGCTATTATTAGCAGCAACAATGGAACAATCTTTAACTTGTTGGACTTCTGCAAGTTACAATAAAAATCCCGAGCTTAAAATAGCTAGAACAGCCTCAAAGTTAGCAAATATGAATCATAATGAATTAATAGTTGATCCTCCAAGTATACTGAATTTCATGGAAGGGACTGTAATGGCAAATAATGGGATTTATCCTGCTTCAACTTTAATGTCGTCATTCTTACCAAGGATAGATAAAAAAAATAAGATTTTATTAACAGGACATGGTCTTGATTATACTTTTAGAGGGTACTATTTACCGGCTAGATTTCTTGATTTATTAGGAACAAGTACCAGAATTCCTTTAATGAAGAACTTCAAAAATAATTACTCAGGAAAAGTAGTTTTGGAGAATTTAAGACAAGGTCCTCCTTTAAATACAGTTAAAAGAATTTTAGGAGGTGATAATCTTTTTTTAGATCATAAAATACAATTAGCAAAAGATTTAGAACATTATCTAAGCCATTGGTTAAATTCAGAATTTCCCGAAAATGCTTGGGATGCTTTTATAATGAATTCAGTATCTCAACATTATGCATTTACTAGTATGATGGCTATAAGAGACGAGTCTGTTCTAAGAATTCCTGCATTTGATAATAATATATTAGATATATATCTTAGTATGCCGCCGAACTGGAGAATATCATCTGATATTGCTATTAAGACTCTTAGAATTTTGTCTCCAAAATTAGCAAAATTAAAAAATGCTAATACCTTAATTTCAGCAGATATAAATCCCTTTTTGGAAGTTTTTTATTTAATAATTAGAGGTGGATTAAGAAAATTTGGATTATTTACTCCTCCTCAGATTCCCACTAAAATGCATTCAATAGGTTCTTGGCAGAACCTGTCTATGTTGTTTAGGGTTGATAATGAACATAAAAAAAAGCTAAATGAAATTAAAAATAGATTAGACTGGCTCAGTTGTGGAGTGCTTTCGCCTGATGAATTAAAAAAATGTATAGATGAACATATTAATTTTAAGCAGGATCATACCAAATTGTTAAGGCAATTATTAACTCATGATGCTTGGATGCACCTTGTTTTTAAATAAAAAATCAATATTGAAGATGTATTAATATTTGTTTATATGAATAAAAAAATCACTATACTTTATATAGATATTGAAGGTGGGTTTGGGGGTTCTTCAATTAGTTTGTGCAATATGGTTTTATCTCTTAACCTTGAAACTTTTAAACCAATTGTTTTTTGTAAAAAGAGAGGACCTACCGTTGACAAGCTCTTAAAATACGGAATAGATTGTCAGATTGAACCTAGTATTACTAGTATTATTCCACTAAAAAAGAATAATTTAAAAAATTACATTGCTAATTCCTATAAGCTCTTGTTGATGAAAGGGCTAGTAAAAAAGATTGTGAATTTAAACCCAGATATTTTGCATTTAAATTATGAAGGGCTTGTTCCCTTACACT
>CAZUXH010000069.1:2866-8164 GCA_964624655.1 uncultured Rhodospirillaceae bacterium
CTATATTTTAAAAAGAAATAAATTTTCAGGTAAAACTGTTTTGCATTTTCGTTCAAGTCTTGCTCCACCAAATTTTATTTACAAATTTTATGCTAAGCATATAAACAAAAACATAGATTTTTTAATATTCATTGTTGAAATTAATAGAAATATTGCATTAGAAGCTGGCGTTAATTTAGAGAAGAATAATCTCAAAATTATTTATAATCCTGTAAATAGTATTTCCAATTTTAAGAAAATAAATTTGGAAAAAAAGAGTGTACTCAAAGTAGTATTTTTAGCTCTTTTAGACAGACATAAGGGTTCATACAGACTCTTAGAAATTGCGGAAATTTTGAGACAAAAAATCAATAGTTTAAATAGATGTTAATGGAGGATCTCCAAAAAAAAAAAAAAATATATTTTTTAATAAAAATATTATTGAAGAACTAAGGAAGAAGGTCAGTTATAAAGGCCTAGCTAAATGGATAAAATTTCATGGACATACATATAGCCCTGAAAAAATTCTTTCTAATGCTGATGTTTTAATTCATCCTTCGTTTAGCAATGACCCTTGGGGTAGAAATGTAATAGAAGCATTATCTATGGGTATACCTGTGATATCTCATGGTAATTATGATATATTTGTAAAAAATAATTTTACTGGTTTGCTTTTTAAAGAATGGAATGCAATGAGTTATGGAAAAGCTTTAGACGAATTATCAAAAGATAAAAAACCACTAGAATATTGGTCTTTAAATGCTATAGAATTTGCAAAGAAAAATTTTAGTAAAGAGCTATACGGTCAATCTATTGAGAATGTTTATAACAATATTTTAAGTATTAATAAAGATTCCAAGGGTAATAATGAAAAAAAATTATAAAATAATTGCAATTATTCAGGCAAGAATGAAATCTAGAAGGCTACCTAATAAATCGTTAATAGATTTATCTGGAAAACCAAATATATTGAGAATGGTAGACAGGGTAAAATTATCGAAGTTAATAAATAAAACTATTATAGCTACTAGTGATGAATTTGAAGATGATGTCCTAGCAAAAGTAGTTTCTAAAGAAAAAAAATTATTTTTATATAGAGGAGATGAAAAAAATGTTCTTTCCAGATTTTATTATATTTCTAAAAAGGAAAAGGCTGACATAATTGTACGTTTAACCGGAGACTGTCCTTTAATAGATCATTCAATTATTGATCAAGCTATAGAAACACTAATCATTAAGAATGTCGATTATGTTTCTAATACAATTAGGCGCACTTATCCAGATGGTTTAGATGTAGAAGTATTTAAATCTTCAGCTTTATACACTGCCTTTAAAAATGTAAAAGATAGTTATTCAAAAGAACATGTTACACCTTACATTCATGGAATGAATAAACAAGTAGCTAAAAAAGGTAATTTTAAAAAATTTTCATTAGAATATATAGCTAACTTTAGTTATTTGAGGTGGACTCTTGATGAAGAAAAAGATCTAGAAGTAATTAGAGAGATATTTAATAAAATAGATCCAAAAGCTTCGTGGCAAGAAATTTTAGCATTAGTTATGAAACGTCCCTTTATTCAAATGAGAAATCAGATTATTAACACAAATGAAGGCTCTGATCATTATGGGGATGATATTAATAAAAGGTATAAAAATAGTAACGTATTTTTTAAAAGAGCTATAAAATCAATTCCTTTAGGAAGTCAAACTTTTTCTAAAAGCTTTATTCAATGGCCTAAAGGCGCCGCACCTCTATTTATTGAACGAGGTTATGGAGGAAAAACAGTAGACATAGATGGAAATTCTTATGTTGATTATGTGCTTGGTCTTCTTCCTATAACTTTAGGTTACTGTGATGTAGATGTAGATGAGGCTGTTGTAAAGCAAATTAATAAGGGTACAATCTTTTCATTACCCTCAAAGTTAGAGGCTATACTTTCAGAAAAATTAATTGAATTAATTCCTAGTGCTGAAATGGTCAGGTTTGGAAAAAATGGTTCAGATGTTACAACTGCAGCGATAAGATTAGCACGTGCTTATACAGGAAAAGATTTAATAGCAGTTTCGGGCTATCATGGTTGGCATGATTGGTATATAGGAAGTTCTACAAGAGATCTCGGGGTTCCAGATATAACTAAGGAGTTAACTAAGAAGTTTTTCTTTAATAATATTGATAGCTTGAAGGAATTAATAGATAAAAATCCTTCTAAATTTGCAGCAATAATTATAGAACCAGCGGGACTTGTTCCTACGGATATAGAATTTTTAAAAGAAGTTAGAACAATCTGTAATAAGGAAAAAATAATTTTAATATATGATGAAATTATAAGTGGATTTAGGATAGATATAGGCGGAGCACAATCTTTTTTTGGTATAGTTCCAGATTTATCTTGCTTTGGCAAGGGTATGGCAAATGGTTATCCTTTGTCAGCAATAGTTGGGAAAAAGGAAATTATGAAACTTATGGAGGAAATATTTTTCTCTACTACATTTGGTGGTGATACTATTTCGTTAGCTGCAGCTTTGAGTACAATAAAAAAGATGGAAGGGCTACATACAATTGAGAAGACCAGAATTTATGGTAATAAAATAATAAATTCATTAAATAAAATTATAAAAGAAGTTGGGTTATCACGGTTTATAAAGATTTCAGGTGCTGATTGGTGGCCTCAGGTTATTATAAGAGGTTCTCATATGGATGAACAATTAATAGATAGTCTGCTTAGACAAGAATTTTTAAGGTCAGGGTTGATTATAGGAAGTACGCTAAATCTGTGTTATGCACATACAGAATCTGATATTTTTGAAGAAACAAACAGTAAATTCAAGAATGCTACAGAAATTATTAAAAATTATGTTAAACATGACAATCCCAAAAAGTTTTTAAAAGGCAATTATGTCAAAAAAACTTTCTCAGTAAGGTGATTTGATCCGATTGGGTGATCCTTGGTAAATATTAGGTATGCAAAAAAAGAAGATTCATCTCTTTTGTTAGAATGGGTTAATAAATCGGATTCCCTTGAGGTAAAAATAGAAAGCAATAATGTTATCTCAGAAGTAGAGCATAGTAAGTGGTTTATAGAAAGGCTAAATGATAATGATACCCACATCTGGATTATATTAAATAAAGATAACGTTCCCATTGGTCAAATCAGATTTCAAAGAAAAGTAAATAAATATTTTGATATTGATATATATATAGTAGAAGAAGAAAGAAGAAGAGGAATAGCAGGAAAAGCATTAAATATTGCATCAGGATCTTTGAATTCAATTTTTCTTCGATCTATAGTAAAAAAAAATAATTTAAGGTCATTAAATTTTTTTTTAAACAATGGTTTTAAAAAAATATCAGAAGATAAATTTAAATGGATCCTCATAAAAGAATAAAAAAATGAAGGCACCTACTGTTTTTATAATATTGCCGTCTTTTGCCGTAGGAGGAGCTGAAAGGGTTATTACTAGTTTAATTGAAAATATGGATAAAAACTTATTGGATACATACTTGGTAATGCAAAATACTAAAGGCTCCTTAAAATGCAATATTTCAAAGAAAAAAATCATTGACCTTAATGCGTCAAATTTTAGATATGCATTTCCAAAATTATTAAAAATAATAGCTAAAAAAAAACCAGAACTAATTGTGTCAACTTTTCCACATATTACTGTTTTATTATTGTTTTTTAAATTCTTCTTTTACAAGGATTTATTATTGATATCTAGAGAGCCAAATATGCCTGCAAGTTCTTTGGCACATAGTCCCTATTCATTTATTATAAGAAATTTGTACAATATTTTGATGCCTAAAATTAATGGGGTTATAGCATCATCTGTTGCTATGAAAGAAGAATTAGTTAATATCGGGATAAAAAAAAATAAGGTAGCAATAATTTCAAATCCCATAAATTCTGAAAAAATTAGAAATTTTAATAAGATTGAGAGATTTAAGGGAAAAGGTTTAAGACTGATTTTTGTTGGAAGATTAGTTTATCAAAAAGGTCTAGATAGATTATTTCCTCTTATTAAGGACATAGACAATATACATATTACAGTTATTGGTGAGGGTATGGAAAAAAGAAAACTACAAAAAATTATTCAGTATAATAAAATTAAGAATAAGGTTAGTTTTTTAGGACAATTGGATATTCCTTATCCTTATATGGCCGGAGCTGACTATTTTATTTTACCTTCTAGGTGGGAAGGTTTACCAAATGTTGTACTGGAATCTCTCGCTCTGGGAACACCAGTAATCACTATGCAAGAAATAGTAGGGCTAAGAGAAATAAAAGATAAAGTTTTCAAAAATAAATTATTATTTTGTAAAAATGAAATAGAGCTTGGGCAATTATTATGTAATTTATCCCCAAGAAAGGATTATATAAAGCCTTCTATGAGACAAAGTTTGATGAAAATATTCAATACCCCTGAAGAATATAGCAAAAAAGTTTCTGAATTTATGAGTAAGATTATTTTTGACATATAGGGAAATAAAAGTTTTGCATATAATTTCTAGTTTAGGAATAGGGGGAGCAGAGAGGCAGTTGCTTGAAATAGTAAAGAAAAATAAAAGTCATGGGATATGCCAATTAATAAAAAAAGAAAGTTGGAGTGGAATTTCAAAAGTTACTAATAATCAATTTTTTGATTTAGGTATGCGTAAAGGAATTCCAGACCCAAGAGCATTTTGGTATTTAAAAAAAACAATTGAAATTTTTAAACCAGAAATTATCCATACATGGATGTACCATTCCAGTTTATTAGAAGTTCTTACTAGAAAAGTTTTTAAAAATGATCATATACCTTTAGTTTGGGGGATTAGATGTTCAGATATGGATACTAAATTTTATTCAACTCAATTAAAATTAGTAATAAATGGTTGTAGATTTTTTTCTTCTGTTCCAAATATAATAGTAAGTAATTCGTCTGCAGGTGAAAGATTTCATAAAAATTTGGGCTTTTATAACGAAAGTTATAAAATCATAGCTAATGGAATAAATACTGATAAGTTTAAACCAGAGCATAAGATTAGAATAAATTTTAGAAAACGATGGAAGATTAACGCCTCGACTAAGGTTTTTTTGTGTGTGGCTAGAGTTGATCCAATGAAAGATCATTCTACTCTTCTAAAAGCATTTACTGAAGCTAAAAAAAATTTTAAAGATATAGTATTAGTTTTAGCAGGTAAAAATACTAATAAATATTCTAATACTGATGGCGTTATTGCATTAGGACAGTGTGATAAAGTAGAAGAAATATATCCAACTGCAGATTTATAATATCCTCTTCAGCTTTTGGAGAAGGATTTTCCAATGCCTTAGGAGA
>CAZUXH010000070.1:0-7871 GCA_964624655.1 uncultured Rhodospirillaceae bacterium
AACATCCGATGCACCTGATTTTGAAGAGACAGCAGTATTTCCGTGCTTCGCTACCTTTACTCCGTGAGATGCAACTACAAAAGATGTTGCAGTTGATATATTATAAGTTTTTAATCCGTCGCCACCTGTTCCTACTATGTCCATAGTTTCTATTATGTTATCTAAAGGATTAACTACATTTGGAAGTAGAGCTTTAGCAGCTCCTACTATTTCTTGCGAGCAACATCCTTTAATGGAAAGGCTGGTAAGTAGAGAAGAAACTTCAATTTCATTTGCATTTCCTGATATAATATATTCAAAAGCTTTCTTAGATTCTTCAGCGCTTAAATCTATATTTTTTATTAATTTGGGTATTAAATTACTAATTTGATTCATTTTTCTTACACATATCTATAAAATTTTTTATCAAATTAATTCCAAATTCAGTTTCTATGCTTTCGGGATGAAATTGTACACCAAATGCTTTTCCTATCGGGTTAGATATACTCATAATTGTATTATCATCAGATCTAGCATTAATTTTCAGGTTATTGGGAATAGTTTTTTCATCTATTATTAGCGAGTGATATCTTGTAGCTTTGAAAGTTTTTGGGATATTATTAAACAATTGGCTTTCATCGTGTTTGATAACGCTTACTTTACCATGCATAACTTTTTTAGCTCTTGTGATTAGAGCTCCATAAGCTTGAGCTATAGATTGATGACCAAGGCAAATTCCTAATACAGGAATCTTTTTACTAGCTAGTTTTATAAGATTTATAGATATACCTGCGTGATCAGGCGTTTTTGGACCCGGAGAAATTATAATTCCTTCAGGGTTCATTGAAATAATTTTATTCTCAGAAAAAGAATCATTTCTGAATACTTTAACTTTTGCTTTATTTTGTTCAAAATAATGCTTAACGATATATGTAAAACTGTCATAATTATCTATTAGTATATACATTCAATATTCCTAAGTGTTTTTATTATTTAGAAAACAAATTTATAGCTTCTTCGGCCGCTCTAAATAAGGCTTTAGCTTTATTAACCGTTTCTTCATATTCTCTTTCAGGTATTGAGTCTGCAACTATGCCTCCACCTGCTTGTACATACATTTTTTTCTTCATTAATAAAGCGGTTCTTAAAGTAATACAAGTATCCAAATCTCCGTTCGATGAAAAATATCCTACGCACCCACCATAAACTTCCCTTTTTTCTGTTTCTAATTCATCAATAATTTCAATTGCTCTAATTTTAGGAGCACCACTTACTGTGCCTGCTGGAAATCCAGCTAACAAAGCATCTAAATAGTCATATTGAGAATTTATTTTACCTTTGACGTTGGAAACAATGTGCATAACATGGCTGTATTTTTCAATAATCATTTTTTCCGTAACTTTTAAACTGTTTGTCTTAGAAACTCTACCCACATCATTTCTAGCCAGATCAAGTAACATTACATGTTCGGCAATTTCTTTTTTATCGTTTAATAAATCATTTGCAAGTTCAGCATCTTGTTCTTTGGTATTGCCTCTGGGCCGTGTTCCAGCTATAGGTCTAATTGTTACTATATCGTTTCTTACTCGTACAAGTATTTCAGGACTTGAGCCTACTACTGAAAAATTGTCAAAATTTAAATAATATAAGAATGGGGAAGGGTTTAATCTTCTTAGAGCTCTATATAAATTAAAAGCTGGTAGATCAAAAGGAATTTCAAATCTTTGAGAGGGAACTACTTGAAAAATATCTCCTGCAGTTATATATTTTTTAGCTTCATTTATTTTTTTAATATATTCTCTTTTAGTGTAATTAGATTTAATTTTAGTTATATGCTTTAATTTATTGTTATTAATAGGATTATTGGAAATATTATTGTTTAATAATTTTACTATATCTATAATTCTATTACAACCTTCCTCATAAAGTATTTTTATATTTTTATTATTCTTATTTTTAAGAAATATTGGTGTAACTAAAGTAATATTATCTTTTACTGAATCAAAGATAAGCATAATTGTTGGCCTTATAAATATTCCGTCTGGTAATTTTAATTTACTTGGGTTTTTGTTAATAATATTTTCTGATAAACGTATTGTATCAAAACCAAGATAACCAACTAATCCTGCTGCCATTGGCGGAAGAAATTCGGGCATTTTTATTTTTGACACTTTTAGTAATTTTCTAAGAGAATCAAGGGTTTGACTTTTTTCCTTCTTATAATCATTTTTATTATTTATGGCATTTTTATTTATTTCAGCTTTGTTTCCATAACACCTCCATATTATATCAGGATTTAGGCCTAATATAGAGTATCTACCTTTTGTTTCTCCACCTTCAACAGATTCCAATAAAAAAGAGTAAGGAATGTTAGATCCTATTTTCAACATAGCTGAAACAGGCGTATCTAGATCTGCTATCAAAGAACTCCATATAATATTTGATCTATTTTTTATTAAATCTTTTTTAAAAAGATTATAGCTGGGTTCAAATTTCATCTTTTTCTCTTATTTACATAAAAAGGCTATCAAATAAATTATTATTAATTTTAATTTCATATTTATTAGATAAAATTGTAATAAGTATTCTTCTCAAATCTTCAGATATATTTCTATTCAGAGTTTCGTTTATGACAATTAGGTCCTCTTCAAGAATATCGTTAATTTTTTTAATTTCTAATAATTTTGATACAGTAAATGATTTTTCATCATATGGTATTACTTCAGTGATCTCATTTATATCAAGGCTAAAAACTTTATCTAAAGCTTTCCTATTAAGTATTCCTTCTGCTCCAGAACCATCAAGTTTAATATTTTCAAGATTAAATACTAGCAAATTATTTTCTTTGACTAGTGATTCAAAAGACTTACCCTCTTTAATTCTATCTATAAACTTATTAGCATCATATTCTGCTAATCTAATATTTTCGGCAGTTTCAATATCCTTAATGATGTCTTCTCTAGATTCAGTTATATTTTTTTGCCTACTGTAATCAATTTGATTAATTTGTACTGCAAATAATGTATTACCTATTGAGCTAATTAAATTAGAAATTTCGTCTAAGTTAGTAGTAAATACTGTTTCTAGCAATTCAGGATAAGGTGGTAAATTTTCAATTATATTACCTTCAAAATTAGTTCCATTTTTATTAATTTTATTAAAGATTTTGATTCCAGCATTTATTGATTCGGCGGCCTCTGTTATAGAAGCACCAGAGGCAATCTCATCGTAAAAAGTATTTCCTAAGTCATATATTTTATCAATTGCTATATTAATTTTTAATTCTTCAGCAATTTTGTCTTTTACATCTGAATATTTTAACTCATTGCCTTCCTTAATATTATTTACTAAATACAATCTCCATCCAAAAGGGGTTTCTTCTGGTCCATATAAAGTTAATAGTTTAGCGTTAAAGACTTTTTGTCCTAGGCTTTCGGGAAGATCATTAATAGCTACAAAACCAAGATCTAGATCACCTGGTTCTTTTTGGGTAAATGAGGATGCCAGTTCAAGAAATTGATTAGTATCCGTAATTTTATTAAATAAATCTTGTGCTTCTTCTCTGCTACCCAGGTTAACTAAAAACACTTGCCTTGTTTCTGATTGTATATATTTTTCAGGATAATAATCATACTCTCTTTTTATTTGTTCTTCTTCTATTTTTATGCTGTCAATTATATCATCAGGCTTAATTGACATAATTGTAAAACTTCTGTTTTCTGGAAAAAGATAGTCATTTTTAAATTCTTCAAAATGTCTATTTATTAATTCATCTGTCACATTTTTCTTTATACCAATATAATTATTTGCAGAAAAGGAAATGGCTTTAACATTTCTTTCCTCATTTTTAATTTTATAATAAATTTCAGAAATTAAAGAAGGAACCTTATTTTTTAAATAGAAAATATTATAAACTTGTTCTCTTAGCAGTGCTTTTGATAATTGTTCTAAATATTCTTTTTCATCCATTCCAAGTTGTCTTAAAGTATATTGAAATTGTTCTTGATTAAATTGTCCCAGTTGATCTTGGAAAAAGGGAGATCTTATTATTGACTTTTTAAGTGTCTCCTTTGGTATGGAAATATTCATATTTTTTGCTTCTAAATCGATAATTTTCTCATTTATCATTTGATTTAAAGTTTGATTGTGTATGTTTAAAGAAAGAGCTATTTCATCTGTTATTTGGCCATTTGTATTTTGCCTCAAATCAGATAAAACTCTTTGGTAATTTTTTATGAATTCTCTTGAAGATATTTCTTCCTCACCCACATATACAATTATTGGGTCTCTTTTGTTAGAGAAAATATCTCCTACTCCCCAAAGGGCAAAACTTGCAGCAATTAGAAGTAAAAATATTTTAGTAGTAATTGATTTAGTTTTGTTTCGAATATTATCAAACATTATATTTCCATTTAAATAGTTATAATTAATTATTTAGTTTATAAAATTTGTTATAAATATTATTCTTTATTTATATTGTATTTTTTCCATAATGATATTATTAAATCTTTTATACATAACTCCTTAGGAGTAATTATGTACATAATTTATAAGAAATAATCAAATACAGGAGTTCTGATTTTTGTTTATTGCCGGAAACTGGAAGCTAAATTGTAATATAGAAGAGGCAAATGATTTGGCCTCAAATATTTTAAAAAATATTAAAGGTAAACGAATAAATAATGAAATCGTAATATTTCCTCCTTTTACAAGTCTATTTTCTGTGTCAAAAATTATTAAGAATACAGAAATATTTTTAGGAGGACAGGATTGTAGTGACAATATTTCTGGTGCTTTTACTGGTGATATATCTTCTGAGATGTTGTTGGATTTAGGATGTAAATACGTAATTTTAGGACATTCAGAAAGAAGACAGAAATATAATGAGACTAATGAATTAATTAAAAGAAAATCTGAAGTCGCTCAAAAAGCAGGGCTTATTTCAATAATTTGTGTAGGAGAATCCTTAAAAGATAGAGAATTAGGTAAAGAGAAAAAAGTGATCGAAATGCAATTAAAAAATTCTATTCCTGAAACTTCCAATAGTTCAAATTGTATAATTGCCTATGAGCCAATCTGGGCAATTGGATCTGGAAAAACACCAACGATTTCTGAAATTATAGAGATGTTCGGTGAAATAAAACAAATTTTAAATTCAATTTGCATTAATGATGGTATAAAAATACTATATGGTGGCTCTGTAAACATATCAAATTCATTTGAAATACTATCTAATGAAAAAATTGATGGTGCTTTAATAGGAGGAGCCTCGCTTAATGCAGAGGATTTTAGTAAAATTTGTTTAGAAGCAAATAAATTGGATGGGAAAATATAATGACTAATATTTTGTTAACACTTCACGTCATAATTGCTTTAGCACTAATAATTGTAATTTTATTGCAAAGAAGTGATGGTGGAGCTCTTGGCGGGATTGGAGGAGGAGTTTCTTTTGGGGGGATATTAAGTAGTCGTGGTTCAGCAAATTTCATGACCAGACTAACGGCAATTCTAGCTGCTGCTTTTATAGCTAACAGTCTTGGTTTGGCTGTTTTAGAAAGTGGTAATAAAACCGATGAGTCAATTTTAGAAAATATTAATGACGAGGAAATAGAGGCGCCACTCATTCCTTTGAATGATGAAAGTCCGTCTGATCCTATTCCACCTCAAGCTGAATAAAATGTAAGTTTGTAGTTATATGGTTAAATCAAATCCTAAAGCTAAATATATTTTTATAACGGGAGGCGTGGTTTCATCACTAGGAAAAGGAATATCTTCTGCTGCTTTGGGCGCTCTTTTACAAGCAAGGGGTTATTCTGTTAGGTTAAGAAAGTTAGATCCTTATATAAATGTTGATCCAGGAACTATGAGTCCTTATCAACATGGAGAGGTATTTGTTACAGATGATGGAGCAGAAACAGACTTAGATTTAGGTCATTATGAAAGATTTACTGGGGTTCCTGCAACTAAAAGTGATAATATAACTACTGGAAAGATTTACCAAAAAGTAATTCAAAAAGAAAGAACAGGGGACTATCTTGGAAGCACAGTTCAAGTTATACCGCATATCACAGATGCTATAAAAGAATTTATTTCAAAAGATATAGGTAACTGCGATTTTGTATTGGTTGAAATTGGCGGAACAGTTGGTGATATAGAAAGCTTACCATTTCTAGAAGCTATTAGACAATTTGGTAATGAAGAAGGACGGGACAGAAGTATGTACGTTCATCTTACTTTAATACCCTATATTGAAACCTCTAATGAACAAAAAACAAAACCTACGCAACATTCGGTAAGAGAACTTAGGGAGATTGGAATTCAGCCAAATATTTTACTTTGTAGATGTGATAGAAACATAGAGAAAAATGAGAAGGAAAAGATAGCTTTGTTTTGCAATGTATCTCCCGAGCAAGTTATTCAGGGAATAGATGTAGAAAATATATATAATGTCCCCATAGTTTATAATGGTGAGGGTTTGGATTCACAAGTACTAAAATATTTTTCTATAAAAAAGAAAAAAAAGATTAATTTAAAACATTGGGAAAAAATAATTTTTAGGATGAAAAGCCCTAAAAGAAATATAAAGGTTGGTATCGTAGGGAAATATACAGATTTTCCTGATGCATATAAATCGTTATCAGAAGCAATAGTTCACGGTTCATTAACTAATCGTTCAGAAGCAAAAATAGTTTGGATAAATTCTGAAAATTTAAAAACCTCCAACATTGAAGATAATTTATCAGAATTAGATGGTATAATTGTTCCAGGAGGATTTGGAGAGAGAGGCATTAAAGGTAAATTGTTAACTATAGCTTTTGCGAGAAATAATAATATTCCTTTTCTAGGAATTTGTTTAGGTCTTCAATTAGCTATTATTGAATTCGCTCAAAATGTTTTAAATTTAAAAGGAGCAAATTCATCTGAATTTGGCAAATGTGAAGAGCCTGTAATTGGATTATTAACTGAATGGAATAAAGGTAAAGAGAAAATTAAGAGAAATTTAGCTTCAGATAAAGGTGGAACTATGCGATTAGGGTCTTATCCTTGTAATCTTATAAAGGGAACAGTTGCTTATAGTATATATAAAAGAAATAAAATACAAGAGAGGCATAGACATCGATATGAGGTAAATTCTAAATATGAAAAAAAATTTAATGCTGCAGGATTATATTTTTCAGGTAAATCTCCAGATGGTAAACTTCCTGAAATAATCGAAATAAAGAACCATAATTGGTTTTTAGGAGTTCAGTTTCACCCAGAGTTAAAATCACGGCCTTTTAAGCCACATCCTATTTTCAAATCTTTTATAGGTGCTTGTATTAGAAATTTAAAATTATCATGATAGATCATAAAGTAGTCACAGTAGATGATATTGATATAGCAAATAGCTTGCCTTTTACTCTTATAGCAGGTCCTTGTGTGGTGGAAAGTGAAGATCATGCCTTAAAGACTGCTAAAACAATTAGTGATATATCAAATAAATTGGGTATAAATTTTGTTTATAAGTCTTCTTTTGATAAAGCTAATAGAACTTCTATGAATTCAGAAAGAGGGCTCGGCCTAGAAAAGTCTAAAGAAATTTTTAAAGAAATAAAAAAAGTTATAGGTTGTCCAATAATTTCTGATGTGCATGAAATTAATCAAATTGAATTGCTTTCTGAGTATATTGATATTATTCAGATTCCTGCTTTCTTATGTAGACAAACTGATTTATTGATTGAAGCTGCACAAACAAATAAACCAATAATGGTAAAAAAAGGACAGTTCTTAGCTCCTTGGGATATGAAAAATGTAATAGATAAATTGTCAGAAAACGGAGATGGAAAAATATTGGTTTGTGAAAGAGGAGTTAGTTTTGGATATAACACTTTGGTTTCTGATTTTAGATCTAT
>CAZUXH010000071.1:0-7724 GCA_964624655.1 uncultured Rhodospirillaceae bacterium
CAAGAAAAAAGTGAAGCCGTGTATATGAAGTTAAAGAATATTTTGGAAGTAATTCCAAACTTACCTTCAATAGATGTTCCTGATGGCCTTTCTGAAAATGAAAACATAGAAATTAGAAAAAATGGTGTTATAAGAAAATTTTCTTTTAAGCCTGAATCGCATGATTTACTTGGAAGCAAGTTAAATATGATGGATTTTGAGAGAGCCGCTTTGATGTCTGGATCGCGTTTTGTCATACTTAAATCAGATTTAGCCAAACTAGAAAGAGCATTATCTCAATTTATGATAGACTATCATGTAAAGTATAATAATTACTGTGAAGTAAGCCCTCCTTCTTTGGTTAAATCTGAAACAATGTTTGGAACTGGTCAATTACCTAAATTTTCTGAAGATCTTTTTCAAACTACTTCAGGACATTGGCTTATACCAACAGCCGAGGTACCTTTAACAAATATGTTTGCTGGAGAGATAATGATTCCAGCTGATTTACCAAAAAGATATACAGCTCTTACAAGTTGTTTTAGGGCGGAAGCGGGGGCAGCTGGTAAAGATACTAAAGGCATGATCAGACTACATGAATTTAAAAAAGTAGAGCTAGTAAGTATAGTAGAAAACAATCAATCCGAATATGAATTAGATCATATGCTAAAATGTGCTGAAGAAATTCTCAGACTATTAAAATTGCCTTATAGAGTAGTTGAACTATGTTGTGGGGACTTAGGTTTTTCTGCAATGAAAACTTATGATATTGAAGTTTGGATCCCATCTCAAAATAAATATAGAGAAATATCTAGCTGTTCTAATTGTGGAGAGTTTCAATCTCGTAGAATGAATACAAAAATTAAAAATGCAAATGGGAAGATTGATTTTGTTCATACATTAAATGGTTCCGGGGTTGCCGTTGGAAGAGCACTAGTAGCTATTTTAGAAAATTATCAAGAAGAAGATGGAAGCATTCAAATTCCTGAAGCTTTAGTTGATTATATGGGTGGTCTTAAAGAAATTAAGAAAAAAGATGACTCTTAAAAGACCATTAATATTATTGACAAATGATGATGGAATTAATTCTGATGGTGTAAAAAAAATTAATACATATGCGTCACTACTTTCAGATAATATCTATCTTGCAGCTCCTGAAAGTAATTGCTCAGGTTTTGGCCATTCGATCACGCTTTCAAGACCTTTAAGAATTAATAAATTATCTAAAAATATATATTCTTGTGATGGAACTCCAACTGATTCAATATTGTTATTTATACAAGAAGTTTTAAAAGGTAAAAAACCAGATGTAATACTTTCTGGAATAAATTTAGGTTCTAATTTGGGGGATGATTTAACGTATTCTGGAACAGTTTGTGCTGCTTTTGAAGGAGCTCTTCTTGGTGTTAAATCAATAGCCGTCTCGTTAGAGAAAAAACAAAATTCTAAAAAAATTAATTGGTCTGGTATCGATCGGTATTTAAAAAATATTTTAAAAGTAATTTTATCAAAAAATATAGGTAAAGATAATTTTATTAATATCAATTTTCCTGATTGTGATTCTTCAAAAATAAAAGGAATAAAAGTAGTTGATCAATCTAGGAGGAAGCCAGGAGGAAAATTTTTGAAAAGAAAAGATTCAAAAGGAAATTACTATTTTTGGCATACAAGTATTAGATCAGGATCTAGTTTTAAAGGCACAGATGCTTGGGCAATTAAAAACAAGTATATTTCTATCACATGTTGTAATATTAATTTAAGTTCAAACAATTATTCAGAACTCTCTGAAAAGGAATTTAATGAGCAGTTTAGATAATAATCAAGTTATGATGTTGTTGTTAGAGTTAAGAAAGTTAGGTATAATTGACTCAAAAATTCTTGAAGCATTAACAAGCGTAAATAGAGTTGATTTTTTACCAGAAAGATTTAAAGGTTTTTCTTATGAAGATGCATCTTTAGAAATATTTAAAGGGGTAGAAACGACTAAAATATTAGATTTAGGTAAAATGATTTTACTGATTTTAAAAAACAATAAGAATACTAAATCAGCTCTTGAAATTGGAACTGGATCAGGATTATTGACAGCTATTTTATCTAAGATATATGAGAGAGTCTATAGTGTGGAAGTTAATAAAGAATCTTATATCTTTTCAAAAAATTTACTAAAAAACATTTCTGGCAGAATTTTTTTAAGGCTAGCTGATGGCAAAAAAGGATGGCAAGAAGTTTCACCTTTCGATGCTATATATATAGATGCATGTGCAGAAAATTCCGTAACAAGTTTATTAAAAAATCAATTATCTAGGTTTGGAGCAATTGTTTATGCTAAAAGCTTTTCAGGTCAGCAATTTTACTGCTTAGATAAAAATGAAAATGACTTTAATACTTTAAAGTCTAACTTTAAAGTAAGACGGACTATGCTTGTTTGATTTTTTTGGTGTAATTAACAATGAAATATTTTAAAAATTATATTATTAAAATTTTGCTAATTTTTCCAATTTTATATGGTTGTACTTCTAGTGATCATTTTGCACCTATAGAAGATAAAAGTTCTATAGATTTTTCCTTAAGTGATGAGAAAAGATCTAAAGAAATTACTGTTGCAATTGGGGATAGTCTTTATTCTATTGCAAAAAAAGAGGGTGTTTCAGTTAGAGCAGTTATAGATATTAATAAATTAAAGGCACCCTTTAAGCTTCACCCAGGTGAAAAAATAATTATTCCATTAAGCAAAAGCCATATAGTAAAAAAAGGTGAAACTCTGTGGGTCATATCTAAATGTTATGGTGTAGATATCATTACTATAAAAGAAATTAATAATATAGATAAAAAAGGTAGTATTAATGTAGGAATGATAATAAAAATACCGCAAAAAATAAAATCTACTCCCTCGAAGTGTCTCAGTGATTTTTCTAAAGATAAAATTGCTAAAACTGACGATTCAAACATTATCATAACGGAAACTGAGAGAAGTAGTAATTATGGTTATATATGGCCAGTGAAAGGTAAAATTATAGTTAGATTTGGGGTTTCTAGTTCTGGATTAAAAAATGACGGTGTAAATATATTATCTGCTAAAGGAAAACCAGTAAAAGCTGCAGATTCGGGTAAAGTTGTGTATGCTGGAAATGAGATACAAGCTTTTGGAAATTTAATTTTAATTAAACATAAAAATAACAAAACTACTGCCTACGCACATTTGGAAAATTTAAAAGTTTCCAGAGGACAAATTGTAATCCAAGGTGAAATAATAGCTCATGTGGGTAACAGTGGTAAGGTAAGTGTACCTCAATTACATTTTGAATTGAGAGATAATACTGGCCCATTGAATCCTTTGAAATATTTACCAAAAACTCAATCTACGATCAATTAATGTTCTTCCCTAATTTACCTGCTAAATCTGTTATAAATTGCCATGCAACTCTTCCGGATCTTGATCCTCTAGTTACAGACCATTCAATTGCCAATTTATCTAAATCATTTTTTTTAATATCAATTTTATATTTCTGCGAATAAGAGTTTACTATTTTTAAATAATCTCGCTGAGAGCACTGATAAAAACCTAACCAGAGGCCAAATCTGTCCGAAAGGGATACTTTTTCTTCAGTGCTTTCTGATTGGTATATTTCATTTTTTTCATTTTCTGTGATAGATCTTTCCATTAAATGTCGTCTATTAGAAGTAGCATAAAAAACGACATTCTTTGGTCTAATCATTAATCCCCCTTCTAGTAAAGTTTTGAGAGATTTATAAGAGCTTTCATGTTGATCAAAAGACAAATCGTCGCAAAAGATAATGAATTGATGATTTAAGTTTTTTATTTTTGAAATAAGCTTGTTTAAGCTATTGATATCTTCTCTGTAAACCTCTATTAATATTAATTTCTTTTCAGAATTGTTGTCATATAAAAAAGAATGTACTGCCTTTATAACTGATGATTTTCCCATTCCTCTTGCGCCCCATAGTAAGGCATTATTTGCTGGAAACCCTAAAGCAAAATTTTTTGTATTTTCAATTAGAATATCTTTTATACCATCAATCCCATGTAATAATTCAATATCTATACTATTTACGTCATTAATGGGAATTAAATTAGAAATCTCATCTGACCATATATAGCATTTTGCATTTGTAATTATTATTTCATCATCCAAATTTTTATTTGCAATGTTTTCTAATGAAACAGCTATCCTTTTTAAAATTTGAATAATTTCCTTATTAAAATCCATTTTACTTCCATTTAAAAAGCATTTAATTTATATGTTTAAGTTGCATATAGACTATAATTGTTATTTATTACTCTAAATCTTTATTATATCGTTTGCAAATTGGTATATAAAGGTTATAAATTTTTTATTTTTTTAGGAGTCATCATGTTTATTTCTCAAGCCTTTGCTCAAGCTGCTTCTTCTGGAGGTGGTTCTAGTTTTTTATTACAAATTGCCCCGTTAATATTAATTTTTGCTGTCTTTTATTTTTTACTCATTAGACCTCAGCAAAAAAAAATGAAAGAACATAAAGCCATGGTGGCAGCCTTAGCTAAAGGAGATAAGGTGATTACCGCTGGTGGTTTAATGGGAACTATTTTTAAAATTGAAGATGATAAGATTGCCACTATTGAAATAGCGGAAAATGTTAAAGTAAAAGTAGTTAGGTCGACCATATCTGAGGTTATTGGAAAAATCTCAAATAATTAACTCAACCTAGTATTATATTGAGGATATAGAATGTTAGTTTTTGAATTATGGAAAAAAATTACTATCTTAGTAGTTTGTGTATTCTCTTTATTATTTTCACTTACCAATTTTATAGATAATAAGAATGCTGATCTCCTTCCAAATTTTTTAAATTCTAATAAAATTAGATTAGGACTGGATTTACAAGGAGGTTCTTATTTATTGTTAAGAGTAGAAATTGATGAAATTAAGAAAGAGAGATTAGATAATTTAGCTGACGAAATTAGAGTGGCTTTTAGAACAAGTGAAACTAAAGTAGGTTATAAAAACCTTTTAGTAGAGAATGGAATTCTTAAGTTTTCTCTAATTAATTCTAATGAGTTTGAACTAGCTAATAAACTTATAGAAGAGATAGATAAAGACTTAATAGTAACAAATATAAACCAAGACCAAGTTACAATAGATATTTCTGAAAAAAAAATGAAAGATCTACAAGTAACAACAGTTTTACAGTCTATAGAAATAATTAGAAGAAGAATAGATGAAGTAGGCACTAATGAGCCACTCATTCAGAGACAGGGAAAAGACAGAGTATTGGTGCAATTGCCTGGTTTAGAAGATCCAGAAAGAATAAAGAGGCTATTAGGAAAAACAGCTAGAATGAACTTCAGACTAGTTAATGAAACAGCGAGTATTGATGATGCTATGGCAGGAAGAGTGCCTCCTGGTAATGAATTATTATTTGAGATTAATCAAAGCACTGGCGAAAGAAGTATTCCTTATATAATAAATAAAAGAATTGGAGTATCTGGAGATCATTTAATAGATGCTAGTCCTACTGTAGACCAATATAATGAGCCTGTCGTTAGTTTAAGATTTGATTCCACTGGTGCTAGAAAGTTTGGAGATTTAACTGCTGCTAATGTGGGGAAAAGATTTGCAATAATTTTAGATAATGAGGTTATAAGTGCCCCTGTTATTAGAGAAGCGATTGCTGGTGGTAGTGGTCAAATATCAGGTAATTTTTCATTTGAAACTGCCAGTGATCTATCAGTATTATTGAGGGCTGGTGCGCTTCCTGCACCACTAACTATATTAGAAGAAAGGTCTGTTGGACCATCACTAGGTAGAGATTCTATAAATTCAGGTGCTTTAGCATCAATAATTGCTCTTATGCTAGTCGCTGTTTATATGTTCTTTATATACGGTAAAGTGTTTGGTCTAATTTCTAATTTAGCACTACTTCTAAATATAATGACTATTTTGGCATGTCTTGGAGTAATAGGTGCAACGTTAACTTTACCTGGAATAGCTGGGATAGCTTTAACTATTGGGATGGCAGTAGATGCTAATGTGCTAATATTTGAGAGAATACGTGAAGAATTTAGATCTGGTAGGTCTATAATTAGTGCAATTGACAATGGTTTTAAACAAGCACTAAGGACAATTATTGATGCTAATACTACTACTTTATTAGCAGCTATAATATTATTTCAATTTGGATCTGGTCCTGTAAAAGGTTTTGCTGTCACTTTAGCCTTGGGAGTCATAATTACAATGTTTACAGCAATTATGTTTAGCAGAGGTATAATTAGCATGTGGTTTAACAAATTTAAACCTTCTAAATTAAGTATTTAAGGAATGACATGATTAGAATTATACCAGATAACACTAAAATAAAATTTACCGCATTAAAATACAAGGCGTTCCTATTTTCATTATTATTGTCAGTGGTTTCAATGTTAGCTGTTGCTTTTATAGGCTTAAATCTTGGTATTGATTTTAGAGGTGGTATTTTGTTAGAGGTTAGAACTAATAATGTGGAAGTAGCAGAAATAAGAAATGAACTTACGAATATAGATATAGGTGAAGTTTCTATTCAAGAATTTGGTTCATCTGTGGATTTTTTAATAAGAGTTGAGAGGCAAATTGGGGAGGATGACGCACAACAAATTGCAGTAGAAAAAATTAAAAATGCACTTAATAATAAATTTGAGGATAAGATAGAATATAGAAGGCTAGAATTTGTGGGACCAACAATAAGTAAAGATTTAATTAGAAAAGGAGTTCTAGCTATAATTTTTGCTGTAGTTGCTATGTTGATTTATATTTGGTTTAGATTTGAGTTGCCATTTGCAATGGGAGCGGTAGTGGCACTTATACATGATGTCACCTTAACATTAGGTGTTTTTTCCATAGTAGGTTTGGAATTTAATTTAGCAACAGTAGCTGCAATACTTTTAATAATTGGATATTCCATGAATGACACAGTGGTGGTTTATGATAGAGTAAGAGAAAATTTAAGAAAATTTAAAAAAATGGACTTTGAAGAATTGATTGATAAAAGTGTCAATGAGACTCTGACAAGAACTGTTAATACCACAGCAACAACAATTCTTGCCTTAGGTACTTTATATTTTATAGGCGGTGAAATTATTTCTGATTTTTCTTTTGCTATGCTCTGGGGTATAGTAGTAGGAACGTATTCTTCAATTTTCATAGCTTCTACTATATTGATTTATATGAATGTAAGATCATATTCTGATAAAAAAGAAAATTGATTATTCAATGGACTTAGGTTTAGATCCAGAAAATCAATCTGTAAAAATAGATGGTTATGGTGAAGGTTTTTTTAGGATTTCTGGAAAAAAAATTTCTTCGTCAGTGATATTGTTTCCAAAAATATATTTTAAGACAGATAATAATATTATCAATATCAGGGACACTATCATTCAATATTCTAAGAAAAATAAAATAGATCTAATTATATATGGAACATATGAAGAATTAAATTTATCTAACAATAAAATAACAAATAATTTAGGAAAAATAGGTTTTCCTATAGAAATAATGAGTACAGGGGCGGCATGCCGGACTTGGAGTGTGTTGATTGGGGAAGGTAGAAAGGTATGTGCGTGCTTAATATCTAAAGAATAAATTTTCTGTTAAGATATTTTTTAATATACTTTCCAGTATAACTTTTTTTGCATTTAGCGACTTCTTCTGGAGTCCCTTCAGCGACAATTTTTCCTCCATTTATTCCTCCTTCTGGGCCAAGATCAATAATCC
>CAZUXH010000072.1:0-6059 GCA_964624655.1 uncultured Rhodospirillaceae bacterium
ACAGAACCCGGCTTATAGGCTACCTGGCCCAAAATAATTTAACAAAAAAAATATTTAACAAGCTCTGACAAATAAACTAACTTATATTTGACGCCCACATTTTCCCATGATATTACTATATAATCCCATAAAAAACCATATGGGTGTTTGACTATTTGGGGAAAATTAGTGTCAGATTTTATAGGTAGATTTTTAAACAAAGTCGATCAAAAAGGCAGAGTTAGCGTGCCTGCTATTTGGAGACCTAGATTGACCAAAGAAAATTTTTCTGGAATTATTGCTCAATCTGGGATGTCTGAAAAAGCTATAGATGCATACCCTAAAGATTATTTAGATATTATACAAAATAAAATTGATCAAAATGATCCTTTATCTGAGGAAACTGAATATGAAACGACTGTTTTATTTGGAGGATCTATGTTGGCGTTTGATAGGGAGGGGAGGGTAAATTTGCCAGAAAGCTATAAGAAAGATGCTGATATTAAAACAGAAGCATTATTTGTAGGAATGGGCAGAAGATTCAGAATATGGGACCCCAATGTTTTTGAAGATTATCTTATTAAAGCAAAGTCACATATGAAAGATCGAAGAAAAAAAGTTTAAAAAAAATGAAAAATAAAAAAGACATTAGATCAAATTTATATAATGAAAATCAAATTAAAAATATATCTCATATTCCTGTTCTTTTAAATGAAGTTAAATCATATTTAGAAATAAAAGAAGGCCATACTTATATTGATGGAACCTTTGGAGCAGGAGGACACTCTGAAATGATTTTATCTTCTGCTAATTGCAGAGTTGTAGCAATGGACCGGGATCCAAAAGTTAAAAAATTTACACAATCTATTAAAAATAAATTCTCTAAAAATTTTAATTTTTTAATAGGCAGGTTAAGTGAAATAGAAAAAGTACTGCTTAGCAAGGGTATTAAGAAGGTAAATGGAGGAATTTTATTTGATTTAGGTGTTTCTTCAATGCAATTAGAAAATAGTAAAAGAGGCTTCTCATTTATGTTAGAAGGACCACTTGATATGAGAATGGGGCTAGAGAGAGAAAGCGCTTCAGATATAATTAAAAATTATTCTGAAGAGGATTTAGCAAAAATAATTTATAATTATGGAGAAGAAAGACAGGCAAAACGTATAGCCAAGGCAATAGTAAACAAAAGAGAGGAAGTTCCTCTTGAAACCACATTGCAGCTTGCAAATCTTGTCAGATCAGTTGTTGGTTATCAAAGAAATAAAAGGATAGACCCAGCAACGAAAACCTTTCAAGCATTAAGAATAAAAGTTAATAATGAGTTAGAAGAAATTACTAAGGCACTTCATGCTGCTGAAAAGCTTCTTATTCCCGGAGCTCGTTTATTAGTAATAAGTTTCCATTCTTTAGAAGATAAAATAGTCAAATCATTTTTAAGAGAAAAATCAGGGAAGGTGGTGAATCCTTCCAGACATGAAATAATGAATCAGGAAAATAAAAAACTTCAAAGGTCGTCTTTTAAATTAATAAATAGAAAAATTATTAAAGCTGGTGAACGGGAAATTTATTCAAACCCTAGATCTAGATCGGCAAAGCTTAGGGTAGCTGAGAGAATAGAAAATAATCTGGAATATGCAGTATGAAAAGATCTCTTGTATACGTTATTATACTTTCTTCTGTATTTGTTATGGGTCGTTCTATGAGTATAAATAATGATATAGATGATATAGAAAAAGAGATAAAATTTATAAAATTGCATCAAGATAAAATTGATCAAGAAATTCAATTAATTGATGCTGAGTTAGCATTTCTAATAAATCCAAGCAATCTAGAAAATTTAAATCAAAATCACTTTAATTTAATCTCTCAACCTCTCATAAATATCAAAAACTTTGATAAAAAGTTTTCTGAGGATACTAAGATATCAGTTGCTAAAGATGACTTAAATAAGGAGTTAAATTAATGAAAAAAATCTGTCTAAATTATTCTTTAAAATCAACTAAAATGGAGAAAAATTATGTCTATTAATATTAGTGTGCCTCCCACTCATGAACTTAAACCAAGAATAACAGTTATTGGCGTAGGAGGAGCCGGCTGTAATGCCGTTAATAATATGATCTCATCTCATTTAGAAGGAGTGGAATTTATAGTTTCAAACACAGATGCTCAATCACTCGCAAATTCTTTAACTGAAATAAGAGTTCAATTAGGAGCTAATGTAACTCAAGGCTTAGGAGCAGGAGCTCGTCCAGAGGTTGGACGTGCAGCAGCGGATGAATCTATAGAGCAAATTATGGAATATATCGAAGGCACTCATATGCTCTTTGTAACTGCTGGTATGGGAGGAGGGACTGGCACAGGAGCGGCTCCAGTGATCGCTAAATATGCAAGGGAGAGAGGAATTTTAACAGTTGGTGTGGTAACAAAACCCTTCCATTTTGAAGGGAAACATAGAATGAAAATAGCAGAAGCAGGGATTGAAGAACTAGAAGGTTCAGTTGATACATTAATAGTTATTCCAAATCAAAATTTATTTAAAATAGCTAATGCGCAAACGACTTTTCCTGATGCTTTTAAAATGGCTGATAAAGTTCTCTACTCAGGCGTAAGAGGAGTCACTGATTTAATGTTTATGCCTGGACTAATAAATCTAGATTTTGCAGATGTAAGATCCGTAATGATGGAAATGGGTAAAGCAATGATGGGCACTGGAGATGCAGAGGGAGATAATAGAGCTCTTGATTCAGCTTCGGCTGCAATTGCAAATCCTCTTTTAGATGACGTATCATTAACAGGGGCAAGAGGAGTACTGGTAAATATTACTGGAGGACCTGACTTAACACTATTTGAAGTAGATGAAATAGTAGATCACATAAGACAACAGTCAGATGATGAAGTTAATCTTATTTTTGGGGCCACAACTGACGAAGAAATGACGAATAATATAAGAGTTTCTGTGGTTGCGACTGGAATAGGAAATATTGTTAAAAAAGATCCTATTGATAAAATTGTAGAAACAAACCTCACAAAGGAAGAAACAGTTGAACAAAAAGACGAAAAAACTGCAGATATTTCTGAAAATGTTGAACAAAAAGTACCTTTTTCACCCCTAGCGCAAAGCTTTATGAGTGAAAAAGAAGAAACTCCAGTCGTAGAAGAAAATGAGGTTGAAGTTTTAGAAAAAAATGCTCCGCAAGAAACTAAAGTTAGTGATGCTGATATATCATCTAGTTCTTTTATTCCTCCTGAGCCTGAAAAAGCCGAAAATGAGCTAAAGGCTGAAATTTCTGAAGAGCTTAAAGAGATAGATCCTTTTGCGGAAGCCGAAGTTTTAAATGCTACTTCTGTCAAATATGCGACAGATAGAGATAATAATTTAGAAGATAAAGCAGAATTTAAAGAGAAGGAAGATGTTGTAAAAGAGAATGAAAAAAAGGAACAGAAGCTAGGACTTATAAAAAGAATAACATCTGCTGCAGTATTTGGAGGACAAGCAAAAACTTCTACTACTGTTGAAAAAAAATCTCTTAGGTCTGATACAAAGCCGTATTTTACAGGTGTAAAGACTGCGAAAGAAGCAAATAATGTAGTAGAATCTACAAACTTATCAGAAAATAAAATTGAAAAACAAGAAATCGCTGAAAATCTAAGCGAAGAAGACAATAACTTAACAGATATTCCAGCTTTTTTGAGAAGACAAAATGACTAAGGAAAATAATTTTGTCGGATGTAAAATCTTTAAATTCTGAAAGCATTAAAATTGATGGAGCAAGAAAATCAGAATTAGAAATTAGTAAACAGAGAGTAATAGCAGTTTCTGTAGTTTTTTTTGTAATATCTTCATTAATAGTAATGAAACTTTTTTATGTATCTACTAACCCTTCTATAATACAAGCGAAAACAAATCAAATTAATCCAAGCGTTATAAGAGGAAATATTTTGGATAGGAATGGGAAAATCCTAGCTACATCTTTACCTTCCTATTCATTGTATATGGATGGAACAAAAGTTAAAGATAGTCAAAACTTACTTAAAAAATTATCTTATATAGTACCTAATTTAAATGAAGATAAAATAATAGAAAAAATAAGTAAGAAAAAAAAATTTATATATATTAAAAGGCAACTCTCTCCAAAATTAGCAGGACAAATTAATTTATTAGGGGAGCCTTCATTGGATTTTAAGATAGAACCACTTAGGGTTTACCCGTATGAAAAAAAAACAGGATACTTTGTTGGATATATGGGCGTTGATAGTATTCCTCATGCAGGAATTGAGAGAAGTTTTGATGAAACATTAGAAAAAGGAAATGATATAATATTGACTATAGACATTAGACTTCAATCTATATTGTTTAACAAATTAGAAGAGGGTTTAGAGAAATTTAAAGCTAAATCTGCTGTAGGGATAATTCTTAATATAAATAGCGGCGAAATACTATCTTCTGTTAGTTTTCCAGATTTTAATCCTAATTTAAGAAGTCAACACAAATTCGGGGGTGGGGATGATAACAAAGTTACAATGGCAAATTATGAAATGGGATCTATTTTCAAATCATTCACTATAGCTTCTGCTTTGAATGAAGATTTGATTACTCTTGATTCAACTTTTGATGCAAGTAAACCTTTAAAATTGAGAGGAATGATAGTTAGAGATTTTCATGCTAAAAATAAAATTTTAAATTTAAAAGAGGTGTTTCTATATTCTTCAAATATAGGTAGTTCTTTAATTGCTATGCTATTGGGTAAAGAAAGGCAAAATCATTACTTTGACGAATTAGGACTAACAAAAAAATTAAATATTGGTATTTCAGAAATTAGTAAACCATCAATTCCTAACAGTTATACTGAACCAGATATAGCTACAAGATCCTATGGGTATGGAATAGCAGTAAATCCTTTACAGGTAATTTCTGCACTAGCCGCAACAGTAAATGGTGGAAAATATATAGAGCCAATATTGGTAGACGATCCTTTTCTAAGAAATAGAGCAAGTGTTCAAGTATTTAAACCTGAAGTTTCTGAAATTATGAAAAACTTATATAGAAGTGTTGTTGCAGATGAAGGAGGAACTGCAAGCAAAATAAATATTAAAGAATATAAAATTGGGGGAAAAACAGGCACGGCAAATATAAATGAAAATGGTGAGTACAATACAAAAAGAAGTATTTCATCTTTTGTTTCATTCTTTCCTATAAATAATCCTATTTATGGTATTTTTGTTTTACTTGATAGTCCCAATCCAGATAAAAAAGAGCAAGCTACTGCAGGCTGGACTGCAGTGCCTATATCTCGAGATATTATAAAAGGTATTGCCCCAATACTAGCAGAGCCGAGTGTGGAATTAAACATTGGTAACAATCTTAATTAATAGGTTATATATAATACTTGAGGATAAAAAAAATGGTAAAACTATCGGAGTTGTGCTCTGAATATATTCACTTAGATCATTTAAAAGAAGATTTTGTGATAAATGGAGTAACTGCTAATTCAAAAAATGTATCAAAAAATTTTATATTTTTTGCAATCAATGGAGAAAAATTTAATGGCGCTGATTTTATACCGGAAGTTTTAGAAAAAGGTTGTAAGGTTGTTTTTGTTGAAGAGGAAAATATAAGTAATTATAAAAAATCAGATTGTATATTTTTAAAAACAAAAAATATTAGAAAAACATATGCCTTAGTTTCTAGCAAATTTTATAAAATAAAACCGGGGTTTCTAGTAGGTGTGACAGGGACTAATGGAAAGACATCAGTAGCGTGGTTCACTAATCAATTGTGGACATTATTAGGAAAGAGGTCAGCATTTATAGGTACTTTAGGAGTTAAATATAGAGAAAAAACAAAGATAAACAACTTGACCACACCAGACCCTTCAGAATTGCATAAAAATTTAAAAAATTTAAAGAAAAATAAAATTAACAATGTAATAATAGAGGCCTCTAGTCATGGATTATCTCAGTATAGATTAGATGGAATAAATTTTTCTATTTCCGCATTATCTTCCTTTAGCAGAGATCACTTAGATTATCACAAAACTTATAAAAATTATCTAGAAGCAAAATTGAAACTTTTTTCTGAA
>CAZUXH010000072.1:6159-7646 GCA_964624655.1 uncultured Rhodospirillaceae bacterium
ATAGCTGTAGAATCAGGAATTAAAAGAAAATTATTAGAAAAAAAAATTAATCATATTACATCACCTCCTGGAAGGTTAGAGCAAGTAAACATTAATCAAAGAAAAAAAATATTTATAGATTATGCACATACACCTGATGCATTAAAACATGCTTTGAGAGTGCTTAGACAACATACTTGTAAAAGATTGGTATTAATTTTTGGCTGCGGAGGGAATAGAGATAAGGGTAAAAGACCCTTGATGGGACTTATAGCTAAAAAATTTGCAGATAAAACAATTATTACTGATGATAATCCTAGAGATGAAAATCCAAAAATTATCCGTTCTCAAATTATTTCTCAATGTCCTGATGCTATGGAAATTCCTGACAGGAAAGAAGCTATTTTAACTGGAATTAAAAATTTAGAGGATGATGATATATTATTGATAGCAGGAAAAGGACATGAAACAACTCAAGACATGGGAAAAAATACAGATTTTTTTAATGATAAAGAAGTTGTAAAAAATATTATTAAAAAGGGTTTATAGGATGAAATTTAATAATAAAAATTATTTATGGAATTCTGTTGACTTAGAAAAAATAACTAATGGAAATAGCTCGGCTTACTGGGAATGTAAAGGAATAGAGATAGATAGTAGAAAGGTAAGAAAAGGGGATCTATTTTTCCCCTTACCTGGTAAAAAACTTGATGGTCACAATTTTATTAAGGAAGCAATTGATCGCGGAGCAGAAGCTACTTTGATTAAAAAAGGATTTGAAGAAAATAATTCTGAATTTAATAATGTAATTGTAGAAGATGTTCTTGAGAGTCTTTATCGTTTAGCGAAAGAATCAAGGACTAGGGCTAAAAAATTATATGACACCAACTTTGTAGCTATTACTGGTAGTAGCGGTAAAAGTTCAACTAAGGAGATCATGAGGAAAGCCTGTAATTCAGTTGTTAATGCTTATGCTAATCCGGATAGTTATAATAATCATATAGGTGTTCCTTACTCTCTAGCTAATATTCCAAGACATACTAATTGTGCTATTCTTGAATTAGGTATGAATAATTTTGACGAAATAAAAAAATTATCAATTTTGATAAAACCTTTTATATCAATAATTACTAATATTTCTTCCGCACACATAGGTAATTTCAATTCTATCCAAGATATAGTAAAGGCAAAATCTGAAATATTCTACGGAATGGATAAAAGTGGATTCGCAATTTTAAATAGAGACCAAAAGTTTTATAAGTTTATTAAGGATATAGCCAGTAAAGAAGGCATAAAAAATATAATCACTTTTGGAGAAAATGAAAATTCAGACGTTTACCTTAGATCTAGAAAAATTCTAAATGTTGGTCAAGCTTTAGAAGTAAGTGTCTTTGGTAAAACTTATATTTTTGAAATTAATATAGACGGAGCGCATCAGGCACAAAATTGTCTTTCTGTTATAGCTGCCTTAAAAGTAATGGATTATGATATTGAAAAAGCTCTAACAG
>CAZUXH010000073.1:0-3247 GCA_964624655.1 uncultured Rhodospirillaceae bacterium
GGACCCAGAAGAGTTTGAAGACTTTATTAAATCTAGCGAAGCAAAAAATACTTTAATTTTTAATACTGATGAGCTAATTGATAGAGGGGGTTTGGCTCACCTACGTTTTTTTATAATAATCACATGTTTTTTTGTAATGATAGACTTGCTTTATTCGAAGGCCTTTTGGCAAGAAAGTTACTTGAAATTTAATATCGACTATAACTTCTTATTTTAATTTATACCTCTATCGCTAATGAAAATCTTTATATGCACGAATGACAATCAAATGATTGGCGCCAAAGTTGCTAAAAATACAATTATTAACAGGTCTCAATTTTCTACAAATGATGTGGTGATTCTATCGGAATCTGAAATTCCTTCATTTAAACGTTTTTTTATGAAACCCTATCTTAGACGGGGCAGGATGGTTGAATTTAACAAAAATGATATGCAGTCGTTTACATTACTAAGATTTCATATTCCATTTTTAATGGGATTCCATGGAAAAGCATTAGTTATTGATCCAGACATCTTTCAAGTCCAGGAGGGCATCGAGGGCTTGATAAACTTTGATTTTGAAAGACATTCAATTTATGCAAGAAAAGGGTTGCAAAAAAACTCCTGGGCTTCAAGCGCAATGCTAATTTCATGCAAGAATTTTCTCCATTGGTCTCTAGAGAACTTTATAAATCAGTTGCATCTTGGAGAAATTGATTATGATGACCTGATTAATCTTAGGCTAGAAAAAGAATCAATTGGAGAGTTAGATAAAAAATGGAATGAATTTGATCAAATTAATCTCAATACTATTCTATTGCACACTACTGAAAAAATTACACAACCTTGGAGGGCTGGTTTAAGTTTAAATTCTACAATTCCCCCGCTATTTAAATACATACCTAGGGCACCTATTTATAAACTCTTTGGAAAAGACTTAACAAAGGGAAGAGAGCATCCCCATCAAGCAGTTACTGATTTCTTTTTTAAGGAGCTAGCACTTTGTCTATCTGAAAATATTATTTCTAGACAAGAGCTAGATGATGCCATGCAGAAAAAATTCGTGAGACCTGATATCCATAATAAGCTGAAACAATATCGCGTTAATTTGTAAGAGTCTTAATGCTGCTAATAGTTCTATCTATTAAATAGTATGCAAATCTTCTAATTGGTCCTGATCTTAAATCTTTTACTGATTTTTCTATAATAAAGAGAGTGTTCATGATTAATGATTTTTTAGAGAAGGATGCCTTGGTTACTTCAAGCAGACTATTTGATTCAAACGGAATACACTGTGCAAGTCCTTTATTACGCAAATAGAATTCAAAGCGAATAGAGTCAATAGCAAAATATTGAATAATATGAGGGTTGAACATTAGCTCAGTAAAATCCTTTAATAAGCTTGTCTGTATTTTATCGTTATCAACAAATAATTTCATCATGATTAAAGTTATCGCAGTTCTTTTAGGTAGTGAATTGAGAGCTTTATCTAGCTTCCTCAGATCAAACATTTCCTGCGAGTCAAATATTTTTTTTAAATTGCTAGCAAGAGCTGAGCTCTCGCAGTTTATAATTTTTTTAAAATCAGAACTTAGCCCGTAAACATAATTCCAGGCAGCTATCTCCATTTTATCATTTTGAATGCCTGCCTTAGTCTGCTGCTGTATGATCTCGAGGAAATAATTAATAGCCTCTCCTTCAGATTTACAATACAAATCTTTGAATCCTGCGATATCATTTGAATGCTTAAGTAATGAATAAAATTTTACTCCATTGATTTCTGTTATATCTAAACAACTCCTAAAGTACTGCGAGATAAAATTCTCTTTACCCAGCTCATATAAAATAAATTCTCTGTCATCTTCAATTAAATCAATAAATACTTGCGTTTCATTCGAGGTAACAATGACAGAAGCATTTTTGCTGAGGCTAAAGAGGCTCTGGTTTTCTTCTGCAAAACTAATATTTTCAACACAATTTATACGAGCATACTCTTTAAATAATGATTTATTTTCTAAAGGATGAAGCTTAATTATTAATTTTAAATTTTGATATTTTTTGTTCAAAAAGTGCAGAATATTTTTTCTTACTCGGAAAGATTCTTTGCTTGAGGCAGTTATATTTGTGGGAGCTGAAAAAATTATTAGAGCATGATTAGTTATCTCTTTTAGATTGCTAGGTTGATAGAGAGCGCTAATAAATTCTTTATACCCATTTTGAAAAAGCCAGCCAATAGAATAGATTTTTGCATTCGGCTGCAATTGATCTAAGGTTTTTTTCTCTAGGTCTGATGCTGCAAAAATAATATCTACCGAAAATATCAAATTATTAACAACTCCAAGATGCATACTAAGTTGATGCGTTTCTTGAATAGCAATAATTATTTTTTTTGCTCTTCTGATGTTTTGAATTAGAGCAAATAGTTGTTGAGAAGGGACCATAGAAAAAAAAATGAATTTGTCATACTCATCAATCTTTGAGGAGAGTGGCTCAAAAGATTTATATGAATTAACATTTTCTAGCAATACTTTAGATGATAGATTTAGTTTCTGGTTGATGAATACAACATCCACGGTTGATGGAATAACCTTTTGAATATATAAACCTTTTTCAAGTTGGTGATGGCTTTGGCAGATCACCAGTATTTTTTTATCCATATTAATCTATTTTCTTAGCTAATAACTTAGTTTAACAGCGCTTGAATGCGATAGAATTTTAAATAGGCTTGCTAGTCTAATGCAATAAGCTTTCTTCTTTTGTTGCACAATAAACAGCTTGATCAATCATTGCTTGAGAGGCTCCTAGGGTATCAGCTGCTAACTTTATTCTTCCCACATCAAGACTTGTTGGGCTCTCGCAGAGACACTAAATGGATTATGAGTCCAAAGCACTATGTCTGAATTTTTTTTGGGATTTTTGGTGTATTTTACTCGACCATACGCCATTATTAAAAAAATGGTAAAAGTCCAAAGTATTAAGACAAATACTGGCGTTAAAAGCACTGCTTGATTCATAGTCTCTCCCTTTATGGATATCATTTGATGCTATTAATATATTAACATTAATCTCTATGACGCTGAATAATGACTACTTGTAAACTTGATTTTTCCCCTCGCAAACCCTTGCTGTATAAGGCTTTGTAAATCAACAATTATTGAGTGAGAATAAAAAACCACCTCTCTAAAAAACCCCTACTAAGAAAGAATTAAATAATATTTCTAAGTATAGAGATTAGAATAAGCTATAGAATTCATATAAATATATTTTT
>CAZUXH010000073.1:3347-7370 GCA_964624655.1 uncultured Rhodospirillaceae bacterium
TATATTTTTCAGGAAGAATGCACGGATTGATTCTTGCTAGTATAGTAAATGTAAAAGTATCTCCATATGAGGTATCAAATAAAATAAGAGTTTTCAAAAACGAATCAAGAGATATGAAAATTGATGAAGACGTCTCAATTATTAAAAACAGTTTGAAAACGATAAGTAATGATAGATAATTTTGAATATACTTATTTACCAAAGGGTAAAGTAATAATATGCGCTTGCGATCAAGTTTATTTTGAAATTTTTTTTTATAAACTATATACATCATTTACTAAAAATATCTCAGAATTCAATCAACTGCATATTCATTTAATAAATCCAGATATAAATCTTATAAATAGTATTAAAAAAGGTAATACCAAATCGAATGTAAGCTTTTCTTGGGAAGGTGAGGCTCAAATATCGCTAATTAAAAAACTAAAAATAAATATTAATGATTGGGAAAAATTACTACCAATTAAAATTAAAAAGTTGCTTTTAGCTCATTCTTTTAGTGGTCTGCCATACGTTCAATTTTTATATCACCTTGCACTGTCCCTGGGTATTCCATGGAGGTTTTTAATCTCAAAAAATTATATTAAGAAATCAATTTCTAAAACTTATTATGCAAGTAGGCGCTTTGCACTTCCAAAAAAATTGCTCACTAAAACTACTCATATTTTGTTTATTGATATAGATAGCGAGTTTAAGAAAGATTTTAATATAAGTTTTAGTGAAGGTTTTTCTGTTCAAGCCATCAAAAGAAAAGAGTCAGGCTGGTCTAATTTTTATGCTGGACTTGTTTTTGTAAGAATGGATGAAGTAGGGAGATCTTTTATAGAAACCATGTATAAGATGATTAATGAATCATTAGATAACAATATTTTTTATTGGGGCGTTGATCAATCCTGCTTGGATATGTGCTATGAAAAAAATTTATTAGATTCATTTGATAAGAGCTATATGGATTTTACCCAAGACAGTGATGCCTCATTTATATCATACAAAGGAAATAAAAAATGGAACCAATAAACAAGGACTCCGAGCTAACTAAAATTTTTGTAGGTTATTGGTTGACTGACACTCTTATTCTTGGAGAAGAGGGCTTTCCCAATCTGTCTCAGTCTATTAGAGGAAAACCTGCTGAAGGAATAGTTAAATATAGGTATACAGGGCTTCAGTAGATTTAGGGCGTGGATAAAGAAGAAGGCATATTTTTTAATTTTAAGTCTCAATTGTATTATGGTAGTAAAACACAATTGCTTTGTTGAGGAGTTATTTATTGTCACCAGAAAATAACATAGCTCTCAATTAATTATAAAATGAACATAAGTATAGTTATTCCCACACTAGACAATCCAGATGATGTTGCTAATGTAATTGAATCATTAAATCTTCAATCATTGCTACCTTCTGAGATCGTGATAGTCGACTCCAGCTCAGATAATCAAATTAATGAATTAATTAACACTATTCCTTCACAAGTTCCTCTTACCTATAAGAGACTGGGAAGAGCCTACTCATTTGACAGGTTTTTTCTTTTTTTAGATAAGCTTCCAATTGTTCAATATTTTTTGCCAACCCTCGAACAAGGCAGAGCGTACCCCTACGAAGCTACAAATCAAGGAGCATTAATTGCAAAGCATCAATGGCTTGCTCTTCTGGACGCAACCACCATACCTAATAGGTTCTGGGTGCAAGATTACTGTCAGATTATTGAACAAGGAGATGTAGAAGTGGTGCTTGGTAAGACTCAGTATCTAGCTAGTACATTTTTTCAAAAGGTTTTAAGAGCATCAACATATGGAGCTAATGGCATCGAAACATCTCCAGGCTCTTTTATTAAGAAAGAAGATTATTTAAATGGGTTTCAGATTAGAGAAGGAGTAAGGTCTGGCGGTGATGTAGACTGGAAGAATAGGGTGAAAGAAAATTTTAAATCCAGTACCCCTGAAGAGCCATACTTAGTTTACCCCAATCTTCCAAAAAGCCTTTTCCCTTGCGCAAAGAAATTTTTTATCTATTCGATATATACAGCTGTTCAGGATATTTCTCATTCCATTAAAGACCTCTACTTAATTGCTACTTTAATATTTACTCTTGTGCTCATTCCCAAATGGAATTCAATTGTTGGATTAGGTCAATTAGATTGGGAATCAAGCCCATATTATATTCCTCATATTACTAAAATATGGTTCATTTCTATTTCTTTAACTCTTTTATTTTCAATAGTTTATAACCGTTTAGTATTATCAAAATCTAGTAAACCATTATTTAGAAATGTTCATAAACTTACTATTTTGGTTCTTATCTCTTTTATTATTTACAATTGGAATAGTTTTTTTGCTGACTGGGTAGAAGAATCAGTATGGTATTTTCCTCATATTACAAAAATTTATGTCTCGATTATTTGCCTAGCTTCGTTTATGTATCGAGGTATATATTTTCCTATAAAAAATAATATTTCTTTCAGTTTTCTATTTCCGATGAATTGGTTTTTGGTTGGGTGTTTAGGACTTATTTTAGATATTGTTAAAGCACCCGGCTATTTACTAGGAACAATTTTTTCCCCATTCCTTAAAACTAGTCGTAGATCTAGTGCAAGAATTTAAAGAAGGTAAGGAATAATTAAGCTTCTTCGTATATGGGTTGAGTGATTAAACCTCTAATATGCTCGCCTACCAGTTCGGCTCCTTCCAGTCGTTCTTCGAAGTAGTCATATTTGTTGTAGGTCTCTTCAACCCCAGTCCTAAGAGTATGGTCTAAGGCTTTCTCTCCTGCGTGATAAGAAACACCCATTCTTGCCAATAAGGTTCTATGAGTTCTTCTAAGATCGTGGGGAACAAACTTATCTATCTTTAACTTTGTGTAACCACCTCTATAGATGGCTTGATCTAAAGTATTACGACCTAGATTAAAGACTTTCTCTGGATTTCCGTGTGCTTCCTTTTCTACAGCTTTATTTAAGTAAGCCGTGTGGTGTGCGTGATCTTTCGCTTCATCAAACAGCTCTACGGCCATAGAACTTAATGCTACTCGCCAATCACGACCACTTTTTGCGTTCTCAGCTTTGATATTCCAAGTTCTATTATCTAAATCAACATTTTCCCATTCAGCCGTTAAGAGTTCGTTTTTTCTAACTCCTGTGAGCAACAATAGTTTTAACCCAAGTTTTGTAAACTTACTCATCTGGTTAATTGAATTAAGTCCATGCCAGAATTGAATATTCTCATCATCATCTGAATCTCGAGTGCCTTTGTTCTAAGTTTTAATAGGTCTAACCATAGAGTTAAAAGGTTGGTAAGGATTTGGACCCAAGTAACCTTTCTGTTCTGCGTATCTCCATATTTGAGATAGGGCAGTGAAGATCACATTAGGCATTCTTATTTGTTCGCTTGCCTTGAGTGGATCGAGAACAAATTTATTGAGTAACCTAATGTCGTTCACTTCTTTAATTGGCATCTCTCCGATTTTATTAAGGATATGGTTCTGACAATTCCTTTTTACTTGTTCTGGGTTTTTACGATCTCGTACTACATTTTCTTGGAACCATAATTTAAAGACTTCATCGACTGTTATTTCCTGTTCTTCTTCATCATTAAAAAATAACCAAATGTCTTTTCCTTCGGCAACCTTTTCAGAAGCTTCTAACCATTTCTTTCTGGCAGTCGAGAGGGAAGTACCAGGATATGTTCCTAGTGAGAACCTTCGTGCTTTTTTATTAATGGTGTATCGGTAGAAGAAAGACTTACTTCCTTTGGGACTAACTACAATAACAAAGCCTTTTCTTAAAGCATCAGAGTAAGTAGTTTGTTTATTGTTTAAAGGTTCTAGTTTCTTTAAACTAGCGTCCGTTATGTTATTAGGCATCTTAGGCATGGTTTTTCTCGCTTTTTTAGTGAAATTAGCATCTGTGTACAAGTCTGTGTACAAGATTCTAGCAATAAAATGCAATTTAGTGAAATATTTTGAAACTAAAAAAAGATACACTTTAGCAAAAAAATTAACATATATAAGGGTTTAAAGGCTATATAAATG
>CAZUXH010000074.1:0-7281 GCA_964624655.1 uncultured Rhodospirillaceae bacterium
TGTATTACCAGTATTAACTAATTTATTTAGCACTTCTAAAAGTTTTTTGACATCTTCAAAATGTAAACCAGTTGTTGGCTCATCTAGAATGTATAAAGTTTTTCCAGTACTTCTCTTTGAAAGTTCTTTGGCAAGTTTGATTCTTTGTGCTTCTCCACCAGATAAAGTTGTAGCAGGTTGCCCAAGTTTTATATAATCAAGACCAACTTCAAATAATGTTTTTAATTTACTATTGATAGATGGAACTACGTTAAAAAATTCTCTAGCTTCTAAAACGCTCATGTTAAGAATATCATTTATATTATTGTTTTTTATACTTATTTCTAAAGTTGGATTGTTGTACCTTCTCCCGTTACATTGCTCACATTTTACATACATGTCAGGTAAAAAATGCATTTCTATTTTAACTATGCCATCGCCTTGACACGCTTCACATCTTCCTCCTTTTACATTAAACGAGAATCTTCCAGGAGTATAACCACGTATTTTAGCTTCAACGGACTTGGAAAACCATTCTCTAATAGGTGTAAAAGCTCCAGTATATGTTGCTGGATTTGATCTAGGTGTTCTTCCTATAGGAGACTGATTGATTTCAATTATCTTATCGATAAGTTCTGCACCAAGTAATTCACCAAAATTATTTGGTTTTACATGATTTTTGTTAAAAATGTTTGATAATGCAGGATATAAAGTATCTCTTATTAGAGATGATTTTCCACTTCCTGAAACACCAGTTATACAAATAAATTTTCCTAAAGGAAATTTTACATTTATATTTTTTAGGTTATTAGCATTTGCATTTGATAATGTTAAAAATTTTTGTTTATTTTCTTTCCTTCTACTTTTAGGTACTGGAATTTTTAATTTTCCTGAAAGATATTTGCCGGTTATACTTTTTTCACTATTTTTAATTTTATTAGGTTTTCCTTCTGCTACTACCTTTCCTCCATTTTCTCCAGCTCCAGGTCCTATATCTACTACATAATCAGAATTTAATATAGCTTCTTCATCGTGTTCCACGATAATAACTGTATTTCCTAAATTTTTTAAATTTTTAAGTGTTTCTAAAAGTTTTAGGTTGTCTCTTTGATGTAAACCAATAGAGGGTTCATCTAATACATAGATTATACCTGTAAGCCTCGAGCCTATTTGAGAAGCTAATCTAATTCTTTGGCTTTCACCACCAGATAAACTGTTTGATTTTCGATTTAAAGTAAGATAGTCAAGCCCTACATTGTTTAAAAACTTTAAGCGTGCAGAAATCTCTTTTATTATAGGATTGGCAATTTCTTTATCTTGACCTTTTAAAGTTTTATCTAGTTTTTTTAACCAATTAATACTTTCCAGAATTGTCATTTTAGTTACTTCGCCTATATGAATATTAGTAATTTTTACGGCTTTAGCTTGCTCGTTCAATCTAAATCCATTGCATGCTGGACAGTCAGAAATTGTTTGATACTTATTTAATTCGTATTTAATCCAAGGATCATTAGTCTGTCTGTATCTTCTCTCTAAAGAAGGTATGACGCCAGGATAAGTTTTATTCACCGTATACTTATCTTTTTTTGTAAAATATTCAATTTTAACTTTTTCTTCTTTACTTCCATGTAGGATAATATTTCTTATATTTTCATCTAAATTTTTCCATTTTATTTCTAATGAAAAATTCATCTTTTTAGACAAGCCCTCCACAGCTTGAAGGAAAAATTCTTTACCCTTAGAGTTCCAAGGTTTAATTGCTCCTTCGATAATGGAAAGTTCTGTATTTGGTATTACAAGAGATTCATCAAAAAAATTTTGTTCTCCCAATCCATCACATTTCTTACATGCCCCCGAGGGATTATTAAAAGAAAATAATCTTGGTTCTAATTCTTCTATAGTGAATCCCGATACTGGACACGCAAATTTTGAAGAAAAAATTATTTCTTTATCTTTATCTATATCGTGTATAATTATTATGCCATCTTTAGATATTTTAAGTGAAGTCTCAACACTTTCAGTTAATCTTTGAGTTAATCCCTTTTTAATAATTAGCCTATCAACCAAAACTTCGATATTATTATTCTTATTTTTGTCTATTTCTAAATTTTCTGAAATATTGAATATTTCTTTATTAATTCTTAGCCTTTGAAAACCCTTTTTTTTTAAATCTTCAATGTCTTTCTTATGTTCACCTTTTCTACTTCTTACAATTGGAGCTAGTAAATGTATTCTGGTGCCTAAATTAATATTTAGAATAGAATCAACCATTTGAGTAATAGTTTGACTTGTAATGGGAAGGCCAGTTGTTGGAGAATAAGCAGTGCCAACTCGGGCAAATAAGAGTCTTAGGTAATCGTATATTTCTGTGACAGTCGCAACAGTAGACCTTGGATTATGGGATACAGTTTTTTGATTGATTGCGATAGCGGGCGATAATCCTTCTATAGATTCTACTTTTGGTTTTTGCATTAATTCAAGAAATTGCCTTGCATATGCAGAAAGACTTTCCACGTATCTTCTTTGTCCTTCTGCATAAATAGTATCAAATGCAAGGCTTGATTTTCCTGAGCCGGAAACACCAGTAAATACAATTAATTTATTTTTTGGAATATCTAACTTAATATTTTTTAAATTATGTTCATTAGCTCCGTTGATGATAATAGAAGAGTATTGCATTTTTATTTTTTTTTCTACATGATATTATTGTTTATATAAATTATATAATGAAAAAATATATATTATAAAAATATATAAGTATAGGAAAGCAAATGGGTATTTTTGATAGAAGTTTGAATAAAGCAATTCTTATTGGCAATTTAGGAAGAGATCCTGAAATTAGGACTTTTCAAAACGGAGGTAGAGTTTGCAATTTAACTTTAGCAACGTCAGAATCTTGGAAAGATAAAGAAAGTAATGAACTGAAACAAAAAACTGAGTGGCATAGAGTAGTGGTTTTTAATGATAAGTTAATAGAATTTCTGGAAAAGTACACTCATAAGGGTTCTAAATTACACGTGGAAGGTCAATTAGAAACTAGAAAATATATGGATGAAGCATCAGGTGTAGAAAAATACACTACAGAAGTAATTTTAAGGCCATTTAGAGGAGAGATAACTATTTTAGATTCTAGTTCTGATAACGATCAATCAAATCAAGATAAAAATTTAAAAGAAGATGGTAATAATGAAATTGAAAATAAATCTGAAAATATTAAAAGCGTTGAACAATTAGCTTCAGATTTAGATGATGAAATACCATTTTAACAGCACTAAATAATCTACAAGCAGTTGCTCTAATATACAATATATAGTATAATTATATATATATTTAGTTCAGGAGCGATTACTTGTCTGAAGACGAAAGCAACGAAAAATCAGAAGATAATTCTAATAATAACAATGGTGATTCTGAAGTTACTGAGCATGGAGTTCATCCAGTTGCAATAACTGATGAAATGAGTAAATCTTACCTAGATTATGCTATGAGTGTTATAGTGAGTAGGGCATTGCCAGATGTGAGAGATGGTCTAAAACCTGTTCATAGAAGAATTTTATATGCTATGAAAGAAGGTGGTTACCATTGGAACAGACCTTATAGAAAATCTGCAAGGGTAGTAGGAGACGTAATGGGTAAATATCACCCTCACGGTGATAGTGCGATTTATGATGCAATGGTTAGAATGGCTCAATCATTTTCAATGAGCTTGCCTTTGTTAGATGGGCAGGGCAATTTTGGATCGATGGATGGCGATCCTCCTGCTGCAATGAGATATACTGAAGTTAGAATGGCTCAATCTGCCAATATGTTGATGGATGATATAGATAAAGATACTATTAACTTTCAAGATAATTACGATAATTCTACGACAGAACCATCTGTGTTACCTGCGAGGTATCCTAATATGTTAGTAAATGGCGCTGGTGGTATAGCTGTTGGTATGGCGACTAATGTTCCTCCACATAATTTAGGAGAAGTAATAGATGCGTGTCTTGAATTAATAAACAATAAAGAATTGAGTGATGAAGAGTTAATAAAACTTATACCTGCTCCCGATTTTCCAACAGGAGGTATTATACTAGGTAAGTCAGGAATAAATTCAGCCTTTCAAACAGGAAGAGGTTCTATTGTAATAAGAGGAAAAACAAATATAGAAAATATAAAAAAAGATAGAGATGCGATAATAGTGAGCGAAATTCCTTATCAGGTTAATAAGTCAAGAATGATAGAAAACATAGCAGAAGCAGTTAGAGATAAGAAAATAGAGGGCATATCAGATTTAAGGGATGAATCAGATAGAAAGGGAGTAAGAGTTGTTATTGAACTTAAAAGGGATGCTACCGCTGACGTTGTATTAAATCAACTATATAAACATTCCCCCTTACAAACTTATTTTGGTGTTAATATGTTAGCACTAAATAAAGGTATTCCTGAGCAGTTAAGTACCCGAGATATTCTGAATTGTTTTTTAGAATTTCGTGAAGAAGTAATTACCCGTAGGACTCTGTATGATCTTGAAAAAGCAAGAGAAAGAGCAAAAATACTGGTTGGACTTGCTCTGGCTGTTGCAAATATTGATGAAGTAATAAATTTAATTAAGTCTTCGAAAGATGGAGAAGAGGCTAAAAAAGTTTTATTAAGTAAAACTTGGTCTGCTAATGATATAGCTGATCTTATCAATATGATAGGAGATCCGACAGATGAAATAGATGATAAAGGTATGTATAAATTATCATCAATTCAAGTAAAAGCAATATTAGAACTTAGATTACAAAGACTTACAGGGCTAGAAAGAGAAAAAATAGTAGAGGAACTAAAAGAAATTGTTGATAAAATAATAGTCTTTTTAGAAGTTCTTCGTTCAAGGGATAAGCTATTAAAAATAATGAGAGATGAACTTGTTGAAATTAAAGAACAATTTGCAGTCCCACGTAGAAGCTCTATTTTGGACCATGAAATCAATCAGGATATTGAGTCTTTGATTGAAAAAGAAGATATGGTCGTAACACTTACTAATACCGGTTATATAAAAAGAACTTCTTTAAATACTTACAGAGCTCAAAAACGAGGAGGTAAAGGTAGAGCTGCTATGTCTGTAAAAGATGAAGATTTTGTAGTTCAAGTATTTGTTTTAAATACACATGATCAAGTTTTATTTTTTACATCAGCTGGAATAGTTCACCAATTAAAAGTATATAAACTACCTGAGGGAGGACCTCAATCTAAAGGAAGACCAATAATTAATCTTTTACCTCTAAAAGAAGATGAAAACATTAGTACAATGATGCCAATGCCAAAAGAAGAAGAGGAACTCCCAGACTTAATGTTTGCTACTAGGTCAGGAAATGTAAGAAGAAATCCATTGTCTGACTTTTCAAATATTCAATCAAATGGAAAAATAGCAATGAAATTGAAAGAAGGTGATTCCTTAATAGGGGTAGTGCCTTGTAGAGGTAATGAGGATATAATGCTTTCTGCAGCAGAGGGTAAATGCATGAGATTTAAATCTCATGATGTTAGATTATTCAAAGGAAGAGGTTCTATAGGAGTTAGAGGCATCAGGCTTGCAGATAAGGATCAGGTTATATCTATGTCTGTAATTAATCATACTGAATTAAGCATGGAAAATAGAACTTCTTATCTTAAAACATCAAATTCAAATAGACGGGGAGAAAAGGATAAATATATAGATGACAATTTATTTGATGAAATTTCTGCTAAAGAACAATTTATTTTAACAGTTACAAAAAATGGTTTTGGAAAGAGAACTTCTGCTTACGAATATAGAATTACCAATAGAGGGGGAAAGGGAATAATTAATATAGAGACATCTGAAAGAAATGGTTCGGTTGTAGGCTCTTTCCCAGTCAAGGAAGAAGAACAAATAATTTTGGCAACAGATGCTGGTAGAATAATAAGATCTCCTGTAAATGATATTAGAATTGCCTCCAGAAATACTCAAGGGGTAACTTTATTTAATGTCAATGAAGGAGAAAGCGTTGTTTCAGTTACAAAATTAAGTCTACCTGAAGAAGATGAACAAATTGCTGGTGATGAACCTCAAAAAGATGTAGAAAATTTAAAAAATAATAATTCTAATAAGGAAATAGAAGTTGCTGAATCAGATCAAGAAAATACGGATACAAATAATGGAGAGGAGAGCTAATTTTATATGTCTGAAAAAATAGGTCTATATCCAGGTTCATTTGATCCTATCACTAATGGTCATATGGATATAATGAGAAGATCATTAAAAGTTGTTGATAAGCTAGTAGTTGGAATAGCAATAAATGTTTCTAAAGCAGGGTTTTTTAACCTAGATGAAAGAGTAAAGCTGGTTGAGGAAGATATTGATTCGTTAGGCTTGTCAGGATCTATCAAGGTAGACTCATTTGAGGGTTTGTTAGTGAAGTATGCTCGAGATATAGGTGCAAGTATAATTATAAGAGGATTAAGAGCTGTCAGTGATTTTGAATATGAATTTCAAATGACTGGAATGAATGCACGGCTTGAGTCATCAATAGAAACTGTATTTTTAATGTCTAGTGAGAATCAACAATTTATTTCTTCGAGATTAGTAAAAGAAGTTTTTAATTTTAATGGTGATATTTCAAGTTTTGTATCACCCAATGTTCTTAGACATATGAAAGATAAAATTTAATTTTAAAGGAATATTTATGAAAAAATTTTTAAAAAATATATTTATAATAATTTTTGTTTTTATAATTAGCAATAGTGGAGGTTTTATGGAAAGTGAAGCAAATGATAGTATTTTATTGTTGGAATTGAAATCAGGAGTAGTAACAATAGAAATGAAACCAGATTTAGCACCTAATCATGTAAAAAGAATCAAAGAGTTAGTAGGAGAAAAATTTTATGATGGTTTAAAATTTCATAGAGTAATTGAAGGCTTTATGGCTCAGACCGGTGATCCACGAGGGAATGGCACCGGAGGATCGGGGCAAAATATAAGTGCTGAATTTAATTCTGCTAAGCATTTAAGAGGAACTGTTTCAATGGCTAGAGCGCAGAGTCCAGATAGTGCTGATAGCCAATTTTTTATATGTTTTAAAGAGGCACCATTTTTAGATGGTAAATATACTATTTGGGGTCAGGTTATAGATGGTATGGAACACGTAGATAATATAAAAAAAGGTGAAGGTAATAATGGCGAAGTTCTTGGAGAACCTGATATAATAATATCTCTAAAATTAAAATCTGAGTAACTGAAAACATAATAGATAATAGGTGAGAAAAATTGAAGGTCGATATTTTTAATTTTGACCTACCTAGAGACTTAAT
>CAZUXH010000075.1:0-7265 GCA_964624655.1 uncultured Rhodospirillaceae bacterium
GAATTACTTCCAAAATATTCTTTAACTTCATATACACGGCTTCACTTTTTTCTTGCAAAGATGATATATTTTCTTTTACCTGCACAACTTTACTTTGAAGGTTTTCTGCACTCTGACCTTTACTTTTTTTTATACCTATATCTTTTGAAATTTGATTCCTGTCCATTTGAAGTTTCTGAAGATTGGTAAGGGCTAATGTATAATCTTTGTAATAATCTAAAATCTGATCTACATTTACTTTAAACCCTCTTCTCCTTAAAGATTTCTCAAAAACTTCAGGATTATCTCTTATAAATCTTGCGTCAAACATAAATAATTAGTCCTCTTCTCCATAGTCAGTTTCTGGAATATCATCTAAATCAGTTTCTTCTTTCTTCTCTTCTGTATTTTGCTCACTAACTTCCTTTTCCTGACGTTTTTTCTCCATCATAACGGCTAAGTAAATAGAAATTTCATAAAGGATAATAATTGGAATGCCTAAACCAACTTGGCTAATAATATCTGGTGGTGTTAACAAAGCAGCAGAACCAAAAGCTCCTACAACTGCATATTTTCTATTTTTTTTCATTCCTTTTGCAGTAACAAGCCCCGCTCTTGCCAAAAGAGAAATAGCTACAGGGAGCTGAAAAGCTAAACCAAAAGCAAACATTAATTTTAAAACTAAAGATAAATATTCATTTACTTTAGCTTCTAACTCTATGGCTAAACCACCTGTTTCTAAAGCAGTAGTTTGAAAGCCCAGAAAAAATTTCCACGCTAAAGGAAATATAAAATAGTAAACTAAAGCTGCTCCTAAAGCAAAAAGGAGAGGAGTCGCTATTAAAAATGGAAGAAATGCTTTTCTCTCATTTTTATATAAACCTGGTGCGGTAAACTTATAAAGCTGTCCTGCCACAATAGGAAAAGAAATGAATAACCCTGCATAAAAAGAAACTTTAAGATAAGTAAAAAAAGCCTCAGTAAGACCAGTATAAATCATTCTAGGATTTTCAACTCCCATTTCCTGATAAATCTCTGCAAGAGGTTTAACTAAAAAACCATAAATATGTTCTTTAAAAAAATATGATACTAAAAAAGCAATAAAAAATGCTACTACAGCCCATTTTAATCTATCTCTTAACTCAATTAGATGACTAATAAGTGGTGCCTTAGATTCTTCTATTTCTTTTTCATCTTTTGTATTTGTTGCCATTGTTGTTCACTTAAGAAGTATTTTTATCTGAAGATTTATCTTCCTTTACGTCTTTACCTTCGGTTTTAGTAGAACTAATTGAATTATTTTCATTTTCCTTAGAGTCTTTAGAAAGAGGTAATGGCCAAGAAGATGAAGACTTTCTAGTATTGTTTTCCTTAACTTCAGGTTCATCAACTCCCTTTAGCATTCCAGTTAATTCTCCTTTAGGATCTACAGATTCATTTACATTTTTTTGAAATTCTGTTTTAGCTGATTCTATTTGTTTTTTTACTTCATCTAATTCTGTATCTCTAACTGCATCTTCGACTGTACTTTGAAATTCCCTAGATAAAGATCTTAACTTTCCAACCCACACTCCAACAGTCCTTAATGCTTTAGGTATATCTTTAGGCCCTACTACAAACAAGGCAATAACTGCTATAATTAGTATTTCGGTCCAACCTATATCAAGCATTCAACTCTCCAATTGATGGAACAAAATTATTATGACTTGGTTTCTTCTTCTGACTTTTTGCTTTTCACAGAAACAGTATCATCTTTTTCAATTTCTTTATCTTCTTTAGTATCAGCTTCAGCCTCTTCATCTTTCATACCAGACTTAAAGTTTTTTATTCCTTTTGCAACATCACCCATTACTCTAGGTAATTTTCCTGCACCAAACAAAATTAAGACTATTGCCAGAATTAATACAATTTGCCATATACCTATACTCATAAGTACCCCTCCTACATTAATTTTTATTAGTCCAAAACATAACACTAACAAACTAAATACATAAATTACAATATATATATACTTTTATTGTCAAATAGGAAACACAAAAGCCCAATCTTGATTAAATAATAATTTGGCATTATTTTCTAAATCACTAATAATTGATGACGGTAAAAATACATTTTCTATTAGTTTTTTATTTTTTATAGTTATATTTACCAAGCAATAACCACCTAAATTTGTCAAATTTTTAATTTTGATATTAGTTCCTTTGTTTTTTTCATAAGTAAAATGAAAAGCCTCTGGCCTGATAAAAATTTTGTAAAGTTTATTTTCTTCAGCTTTGGACAAATTTATTTCCCCAAAAGCAGTTTCTAATACTCCTTTATTACTCTTTGATTTAATAATAGTAGAAGGTCCAGATATTCTAGCTGAAAAAGGAGTGGCAGGATTTGAATATAATTTGTTTGGTGTTCCCTCATCGATAACTTTTCCTTCAATCATCACTAATATTCTATCAGATAAACGCATAGCCTCTTGAGGATCGTGTGTGACCATTAAAGTGGGAGTATTTGATTTTTTTAAAAATGAAATCACTTCTTGAGCAACTTCAAATTTTGTCCATACATCCAAAGAAGAAAAAGGCTCATCTAATAACATAGCTGCAGGGTTAGCAGCTAATGCTCTTAATAAAGCTACTCGTTGTTGCTCCCCTCCAGATATTTGATGGGGATATCTATCTTTAATATGAAGAAGATTAATAAAATCTAAATATTTTTTTACAGTTTTCGATTTGGATCCAATTTTATCGCTAGTTAATGCAAATCCAATATTTGCATTAACATTTAAATGCGGAAATAAAGCAATGTCCTGAAATAACATACCTACTGCTCTTTGTTCTACAGGTATATTTTTTTTTCCTCCTGATAAAGTTCTATTGCCTATTAATATTTCTCCAGAACTAGGACTTTCAAAACCTGCTATAAGCTTTAAAAGAGTTGTTTTACCTGCCCCACTAGGTCCTAATAAGCAAACTATTTCTCCTGGCTCTACAGTAAGACAAAAATTATTTATTGACTGCTTGGTTGCATATGCATGATTAATATTTTTTAAAACTAGTTTATTTTCTATCATTTGATAATCTATTCTGTGTAAAACTTTTGAATAATATTATTATTGGCATTAAACATACTAATACGATACTGAGTAATGGCAAGGAAGCATCAATAAGCCTTTCATCTGTAGCTAATTCATGAGCTCTTATAGCAAGAGTAGATAACCCAAACGGCCTCAATATCATAGTAGCAGGTAATTCTTTTAAAACATCTACAAAAATTATAATAAAACCTGAAGTAAGTCCGCTCCAAATTAATCTAAAATGAATATTTATTAGTACTTTTCTAGGTCCTAGTCCTAAACTTCTAGCAGCAAAATCAATTGATTTAGGTATTTTAATCAAGGCATTTTCGACAGATTGCATTGCTAAAGCTAAAAACCTTACAAGGTAAGCAAACAATAAAGCTATCCATGTACCAGTTAAAATTAATCCAGTAGAATAACCAAAAAATGTATTAAAAATATTATCTATTGAGTTGTCTATCCACACTAAAGGGCCTAAAATGCCTACTGCAGCAACAGCTCCAGGGATAGAGTAACCCAAACTAGCAACCCTTGCAAAAGGGGTTACTAATTTACTATTTAACCTCATTGCATATACTATGCAAATTGCACAGATTACAGATATACTTGAAGCTAAAAATGCTAAACTAAATGATGAAAGCACTAGTTTAATAAAATCTTTTAACTCCCAGAAATACAAAGATTTTAATGAAAATATTATTAAAATAATTAAGGGAATTATAAATCCTAGAATTATTGGAATACTGCATACTAATATAGTCAATACTGATTTAAACGAATTAAGTGAATTTTTCTTATTAGAAATATGACCTCTGATTACATTAGTATACTTTGAATCTCCCCTTGAAATTCTTTCAATAAGTATGATTATTCCAACAGTCAATAATAACATAGAAGCTAATTTAGCCGCCGAAGCATGATCACCTAAATTAAACCATGTTCTAAAAATACCTTTAGTAAAAGTATTTATACCTAAATAATCAGCCACACCATAATCTGCTAAAGTCTCCATGCAAACCAGAACAATACCACCTATAATAGCAGGCCTCGACAAAGGTAATGCTATTTTTCTAAATATATTCCAGCTACTAGACCCAGAAAGCCTAGCCAAATTGTAATAGCTATTTGATTGTGAAAGAAAGGACAACCTCGATAGTAGATAAACATATGGAAATAAACTAAACGTAAAAACAAATATAGCTCCAGGTAAAGAATATAAATTAATATACAAACTATTTACTCCAAATAGTGTAGAAACAGCCTGATGAATAATTCCCCCTGCGCCTAATAATTCAGTATAAATATAAGACAAAGCATAGGACGGTATTGCAAGAGGTAAAACAAGTAACAATTCTAAATACCTTCTGAACGGAAATTCAAACATAGTTATCAACCATGCAGTTGAAGTACCTACTATGGCTGTAAAAAAAGCAACTAAAACAACTAAAATTAAAGAGTTTAGAACATAATCATATAAAACAGTATTAACTAAGTGTGTCCATATTTCACCAGATGGATAAAACAGATACGAGAAAATAGAAATTACAGGAATAAGAATTATTGAGCTTATGAATATAGCAGACGCATTCCAACCATCTTTAAAATATTCTCTAAACATCATATAATAATTTATTTATAATATAGACATGTCAATATTTTAATTCCAACCCACTCTATCAGCTATTTGAATCGCCAATTTATTATTTTTTCCATATGCTGACGTAGAAATATCATCGGGATAAAATGAGCCCCATACTTTTAAAGTATCAGGAACACCTACAGAAGAAACAACCGGATATTCAAAATTTACATAACTATAAATTTTTTGAACTTTATCTGAAGCTAAAAACTCTATAAATTTAATTGCATTCTCCGAATTTGGTGCATTTTGCATTACCCCTGCACCACTTAAATTTAAATGCACACCCATACTATCATCTTTAGGAAAGTGAACTTTTAAATCTTTATATATTTCATTATTTTCTGAATTCAATAATTTAGCAAAGTAATAAGAATTTACAACAGCAATGTCCCCTTCTCCTGCTACAATAGCTTTAAATAGATCTCGATCAACTCCAGCAGGCTCTCTAGCAAAATTAACAACTAAGCCAACAGCCCAATCTACTGATGATTCTATTCCATATTTTTCAATCATATGAGCTACAAGTGATTGATTATATATATTTCCAGAAGAGCGAATAAGTATTCTAGATTTAAATATTGGATTTGATAAATTTTTATATCCTTTCAATTCTTTCCCATTAATCTTTTTAGGATTATAAACTACTATTCTAGCCCTTAAACTTAAGCCCCACCATTTGTTATTCTCATTTCTATATTTCTTATTAATTTTATTTTTCAAAAAACTTGAATTTATAGCTTTAAAAAAACCAGCCTCTTCTGCTTTCCATAGATTTCCAGCATCAGTTGTAAGAAGTATATCCGCAGGAGAGTTTTTCCCTTCCTGTAGCAATCTTTGATGTAATTGTCCAGCCTTAGCGGTAACTAGATTTACCTTGATATTAGTATCTTTTTCAAAAATTTCTATAATTGGTTTAATTAAATGCTCTTTTCTAGCAGAATATAAATTTACTTCCTCTTCAGCATAAGAACTATTTAAAGAAAAAAGAATAAATAATATCCCTATAGTACTAAATATATATTTGTTTATAGACATAAATACCTCATAATTTTTGAGAATGATTATTAACGTCAATAGTAATGAGAACGATTATCAATTACAAGAAGAAATTGGATTTACAATGTTAAAATTTTATTATAAAAAATGTCATTATGATTTATTTATATTCTTATTCTTTAAAACAGATGGACCGATATTTCTAGATAATAATCCAGCAGCTTTTAGTTCAGCATGATCTGGAAGATCTTTGATAGATTCTAAATCAAAGTGATCTAAAAAAAACTTAGTAGTCCTCCAAGTTGAGGGTCTTCCAGGTACATTTCTATGCCCTCTAGGTTCTATCCAACCAGTTTCAAAAAGTATTTCTATAGAACCTTGACTAACACTCACACCCCTAATATCTTCTATTTCAGCTCGAGTAATAGGTTGATGATATGCTATTATGGATAAAATTTCTTGAGCTGCCCGTGAAAGTCGCTTTTTAACCAGTCTTTCAACAGTTAAATATTGTGAAACATCTGGAGCAGTTCTAAATGCCCATGTGTCAGAAATTTTATATAATTTAAAACCCGATTTTTTATATTTATTTTGCAAAAAATCTAATATAGCATCACAATCAACATTATTAGGGACCTTTTTTTTTATTAATTTTGTACTCACAGGCTTATCACTAGAAAAAATTATTGCCTCTATAATTTTTATTGCCAGTAAATCTTCTTCATTAAATTTATTACTTACCATCTTTAATAATTACTTTTTTTTTCTAATCATGATTTCACCAAAAGCTTTTTTTTGTGAAATTTCTATTTCACCACTCTTAACCAACTCAAGACTTGCTGAAAATGTTGAGGCCAAAACAGAACAGTTATAAATTAAATCTTCATTAAGAAGATGATCAGGCAAAAACATTGACAACTGTTTCCAATTTTTTTCTTCACCTATCATTTTATTTAAACGAATCAAAGCAGATTCTACAGATTCTAATTTTTTGTATGAAGGAATATATTCGTCCTTAGAATTATTTCTTCTTAGAGCCGAAGAGTAAGAGATTAATAAATCATTTAAATTAGTATTGTCTTCAAAAGATATATTTTCTATCTCCTTCTCAGGCATCCCTCTAATAAATTTATCTCTACCTAACAAATTATTTAAAAATAATTTTTTTGAAACTTCTCTAATAGCTTCCAATCTTCTTAATTGAAAAGCTAATAGTTCTGATAATTCTTCACCTGATAAATCTTCCTCGCTAGATAAATTCGGCAACAAAATTTTTGACTTAAGGTATGTAAGCCAGGCAGCCATTACCATGTATTCAGCAGCAAGCTCAAGATTTAGATTTTTAGCACTATGAATAAAATTCAAATATTGGTCTACAAGTTCAACAATTGAAATATCCTTTAAATCAACTTTTTGCCTTCTAGCTAAATCAAGCAATACATCAATAGGGCCTTCAAATTTGCTTAAACTTAATACAAACTGTGCTTTTTCTGAATGACCCAGAGATTCATTCTCTACAGGAGAATCTTTTTCTTTAATATCTAAAGTTATATTTTCCATATCACATTTTTAAAAATA